>DAMDPH010000029.1:0-29613 GCA_032082785.1 Sphingobium sp.
GCTGGTCGCCGGCACGCTGGTCAGCGTCGTCGCGGTCGATGCCGCCGGCAACGCCTCCACCGCCGCCACCGTCACCACCGCCGCCGGCATCGACACGACGCCGCCTGCGGTCCCGACCGTCGCCAGCGTCACCGACGATGTCGCCCCGCAAGCCGGCGCGCTCGCCAATGGCGATTTCACCAACGACAGCCGGCCGGAAATCGCCGGCGCGGGGGTCGAGGCCGGGGCGACCGTCAACATCTATGATAACGGCGCGCTGCTGGGCCGCGCGACCGCCGATGCGAACGGCGACTGGAGCTTTGCGCCCACCAATCCGCTGATCGACGGCCCCCACAGCCTGACCGTCAGCGCCACCGATGCAGCGGGTAACGAAAGCGCGCAGAGCGCCGCCTTCCTCATCAATGTCGATGTCGTGGCGCCGTCCATCCCGACGGTGGAAGCCAGCAGCGGCGCGGGCTTCCAGGGCCGTGCCGATGCCGGGTCGACGGTCAATATCGACCTCGACAATGACGGCACCGTCGATGCCAGCGTGATCGCGGATGGCGATGGCCGCTGGCAGTTCGTGCCCGACACGCAGGTCGCCGACAATATGGTGGTGTCGATCACCGCCAGCGACGCGGCGGGCAATGTCTCGCTGCCCGTGACGGTGACGGTGGACGCGCAGGTGCCGCTGGCGCCGATCGTTACCGACCTGACCGACGATATCGGCCCGGTCACGGGTTCGGTGCCGAGCGGCGCCTTCTCCAACGACAGCCAGCCCACGCTCAGCGGCACGGCCGAGCCGAACTCCAACGTCTATATCTATGATTTCGGCGTGCGGATCGGCGTTACCCTGTCCGACAATGACGGGAATTGGAACTTCACGCCCGGCACGGCCTTCCCTGACGGGCCACACAGCCTGACCGTCACGGCGACGGACGAATCCGGCAATATCAGCGGCCCCTCTACCCCCTATATCGTCAATATCGACACGGCGGCTCCGGCCGCGCCCGCCGTGGGTCCAAGCGATGGCCTCACCATCTCCGGCACGGCCGAGGCGGGTACGACCGTTTCGGTCGATACCAATGGCGACGGCAATTTCGAGCTGAGCACCACCGCCGCCGCCGATGGTCGCTGGAGCGTCACGCCGCCCGGGCCGCTCGCCAATGGCGTCACCGTTTCGGCGGTGGCCACCGATGCGGCCGGCAATGTCTCCACCGTCGGCAGCACCACGGTGCAGGTGACGCTCGACACGACCCCGCCGCCGGTGCCGACGATCGGCACCATCGCCGACGATATCCTGCCGGTGACGGCCGATCTGGCCGATGGCAGCACGACCAATGACCCCCGCCCCACCCTGTCGGGCAGCGGCGTCGAGCTGGGCGCGACGGTCAACATCTATGACGGCACGACGCTGCTGGGATCGGTGCCGGTGGATGGTGCCGGCAACTGGACCTATGCCCCCACCGCCGACCTGATCGACGGGCCGCACAGCCTGACCGTCACGGCCACCGATGCGACGGGCAATGAAAGCGCCGCTTCCAGCCCGATCACCATCATCGTCGACACGGTCCTGCCCGCTGCCCCCACGCCCGACGTCAATGATCAGCAATCCTTGTCCGGTGGCGGAGAGGCCGGGACCAGCATCATCATCGACCTGAATGACGGATCGCCGACGACCAGCGTCACGGTGGATGCCGATGGCCGCTGGACGGCCGGCCCCTTCCCCACCCTGGCCGATGGCGATGTGGTGACGCTGACGGCGGTGGATCTGGCGGGCAACAGCTCCGCCCCGGTCAACCTGACCGTCGATCTCAGCGCGCCGGTGACACCGACGCTGACCGGCATCGCCGATAATGTCGGGCCGATCACCGCCGACCTGTCGGGCGGCGGCATCACCGACGACAGCCGCCCGACCTTCAGCGGCACGGCGGACGCGGGAACGATCATCACCATCCTCGACGGCAGCACCGCGATCGGCACCGCGACCGCCGATGTCGGCGGCCAGTGGAGCTTCACGCCCCCGACCGACCTGCCCGAAGGCGCGCATGACTTCAGCTTCACCGCGAGCGATGCGTCCAACAATGTGAGCGCACCGACCGCGACGGTGTCGATCATCATCGACCGCACCCCGCCCGAGGCCGCCGTCATCACCGCCATCACCAGCGACAATGGCGGCGCGCCCGCCACGGTGCCGGGCGGCGGCTTCACCTCCGACGACACGCTGCTGCTGTCGGGAACGGTGACCGATGGCGAGATCGTGTCGGTCTATGACAATGGCCAGCTGCTGGGGACGGCGACGTTGGACGGTGCGGGTGGATGGACTTTTGCCCCGCCGGCGCTGGGCGAAGGCGCGCATCATTTCACCGTGACGGCATCGGATGCCGCCGGCAATGCCAGCGCGCCATCGGCCGACTATTTCGTCACCGTCGACATGACCCCGCCGGCCGCGCCTGCCATCCTGCTGGCGCGGGACGATGTGGGCAGCGACACCGGCGTGATGTTGAGCGGTGACATCACCGACGATAGCCGGCCGCTGCTGTCGGGCACGACCGAGCCGGGCACCACCGTCACCATCTTCAACGGCACGACCGTAATCGGCACGGCAGAGGTCAACGGCAATGGCGACTGGACCTTCACCCCGCCCGCCGACCTGCCAGACGCGATCTATAATTTCACCGCCGTGGCGCGCGATGCGGCCGGCAATGAAAGCGGGGCATCGACCGGCTTTGCCCTGACGATCGACACGACGCCGCCCGTCGCGCCGCTGCTCGGCACGCTGACCGATGATGTCGGCGCGGATCGGGGCGTGGTCGCGCCGGGGGGCAGCACCGACGACGACCGGCCGACGTTGACCGGCACGGCGGAGGCGGGATCGACCGTCACGATCCTCAATGACGGCGTGGCGATCGGCACCACGATTGCCGATACCAACGGCCAGTGGAGCTTCACCCCCACCACGCCGCTGACCATCGGCGTGCATCAGCTGACAGCGACGGCGACCGATGCGCTGGGCCTGACGGGTCCGGAAAGCGCCGCCCTCAGCTTCGAAGTGGTGCCGCTCACCCCCGGCACGCCCAATATCGTCGCGGTGACGGACGATGCCGCACCGGTGACCGGCAATGTCGCCTTCAACGGCAGCACCAACGACAATACGCCCACCCTCACCGGCACCGCCGATGCCGGTGCGCTCGTCGCCATCTTCAACAATGGCACGGAGATCGGCTCCACCACGGCGGGCATCGACGGCAATTGGAGCTGGACCCCGCTCGTCGGCTTGGGCGACGGCAGCTATGATCTGGTGGCGCAGATAAGGACCGGCGTCGGCACCTATGGCCCGCCGTCCAATCCGTATAGCTTCACCATCGATACCGTTGCGGCGGCGACGCCGACGGTGACGACGCTGATCGACGATGTGATCGCCTTCCGCGGCGAAGTCGCCTCCGGCGGCCTCAGCAACGATACGCTGCCCGAACTGCGCGGCACGGGCGAGGTGGGATCGACGGTGACGCTGTTCGACAATGGCAATGCCGTGGGCAGCGCCGTCGTGGACGCCAGCGGCAACTGGGCCGTCATGGTCGCGACGCCGCTCACGGAGGGGCTCCACAACTTCACGGTGTCGGCGGTGGATGCCGCTGGCAATCCCAGCGGCGTGTCGGCAGCCTATAGCGTGACCATCGACACCACGCCGCTGGCCGCGCCGACGATCACCGCGATCAACGACGATGTGCCGATGCAGACCGGGGTGATCGCCAATGGCGGCGTCTCCAACGACGTGCTGCCGCTGCTGACCGGCACGGCGACGGCGGGCGCGCTGGTGGCGATCGTCGACAATGGCGTGCTGGTGGGCACCACCACCGCCGACGGCAATGGCGGCTGGTCGTTCCAGACCACCACGTCGCTGGCGAACGGGGCGCACAGCTTCCTTGCCGTGACGATCGACCCGGCGGGCAATGTCAGCACGCCTTCGGCGGCCTATGGGCTGACCATCGATACCGCCCCGCCGACCGCCACCGTCGCCATCACCACCCTGACCCAGGACACCGGCACGGTCGGCGACTGGTCGACGCAGGACAGCTCGCCCACGATCGGCGGCACGCTCAGCACCGCGCTGGGTGCCGGCGAGCGGGTCGAGGTGCAGGTTGACGGCGGCGCATGGGTGGCGGCGACCAGCAACGGAACGGGCTGGTTCTACGGCCCCGGAACGCTGGGCACGGGCATGCATTCGGTCAATGTCCGGCTGGTCGACGGCGCGGGCAATATCGGCTCCACCGCGAGCCAGGCGATCACCATCACCAATGTCAACGAAGCGCCGATCGTGCAGGCCAGCAGTTCGACGCTGCTGGGTCTGGTCGGGGCCGAAGCGCTGGGGCTGCTGGACCTCAACACCCAGTCGCTGACGGCTTATGACCCCAATAATAATCTGCGCCGGGTGGAGGTGCGCTATGCACCGCTGATCTCGGTCAATCTGGGCGCCTTTACGCTCGCGGCGTCGACAGCCCTGGCGGCCGAGCTGGGGCTGCGGGTGGTGATCAACAATAATGCCGGCCTGCTGGGCATCGGCGCCACGTCGACGCTGACCATCACCGCGCTCGACAATGGGCCGGTCAGCAATGTCGCCATCAACGAACTGCTGGCGACGGTGCATTTCCAGCAGGATCTGACGCTGCTCGGCCTCAACGTGCTGGAGGCGACCACCATCACCGCCTATGACATGGCGGGGCTGTCGGCGTCCTCCGCCACCGGATCGCTCGCCAATCTAAGCCTGCTGAACGCCAGCGGATCGGCAGGCGTTCTGGAAGGCAATAACAACAATAATATCATCAACGGCACGGCCGCCAATGAGCGGCTCTATGGCCATGGCGGCAACGACACGCTGAACGGCGGGGACGGCAACGACCTGCTGCGCGGCGGCGACGGGGCCGACACGCTGAACGGCGGCAACGGCAACGACATCCTCGTCTATGACGCCAATGATCTGCTGATCGACGGCGGCGCGGGCTATGATACGCTGCTGATCGATCAGGGGACCGGCGCGGTGCTGAACCTCACCGCCACCACCAACATCCGCAACATGGAACAGATCGACCTGGGAATGGGCGATGCCGGGCGCAGCATCACGCTGACGGCCGCAGGCGTCGCGCAGGCGACCGATGCCAATAACCGGCTGGTGATCACGGGCGAGTTCAATGACAGCGTCACCATGACCGGCGCCACCTTCCAGGGGCAGACGCTGATCAACGGCCATGCCTTTGATCAATACAGCCTCGGCAACACGACGGTGCTGGTCGAAGACCCGGTCATGGTGGTGGTTTGACGCGGGACGGTGACGATGCCGGCCGTGACGAAAGGGGAGTATGAAGAACAGCCATTGGCAGGTCGCCGGCCTGTTCGCGGTGGCGGGGGTGCTGGCGATCGCACCGTCCGCCGCTGCGCAGGATGCCGCCGCGCAGGACAACAGCATCATAGCGCCGATAGACAAGGATGATCAGGTTCCGGCGCCCGACAGGATCAGCATAAGCGATGCCGTGGCTCTGACCCTGTCGCGCCACCCCGAAATCGCCCGGTCCAACGCCGCTCTGGCGCGCGGCCGGGCGGATCTGGGGGCGGCGCGCAGCGTCTGGAGCCCACAGCTGAGCTATCAGGCCAATTTGGGGCCGAACATGTTCTCCCGCTCCAGCGGGTCGGGCCTGAACGACAATATGGCCGGTCCCAGCGTCTATCTGCAACAGCGGGTCTGGGACTTTGGCCGGTCCAAGGGCGAGATCGGCTATTATCGCTCCACCGAGGAACAGCGCCAGTTCGAGCTGGAGGCGGTCGCCGACCAGCTGGCCGAACAGGGGGCGCTCGGCTTTCTGGAGGTGAAGCGGTTCGAATTGCTGGCGCAGGCGTCGCGGCGGCAGGTGGAGGCGTTGCAAAAGCTGCGTGAGCTGATCCGGCTGCGGGTGGATGCCGGTATTTCCGACAAGTCCGACCTGATGCTTGCCGATGTTCGGGTCGACAGCGCGCGGGGCGATGCGATCCAGGCGGAATCCTCGCTCACCACCGCGCGGGCGGCGCTGGCCAATCTGATCGGCGCGATGCCGACCGCCTATGACGACCCGACGCCGCAGGTCAGCCGCCTCGCCGGGGCCGACAGCCAGCCCGATTATGAGGCGCTGCCCGCCATCGTCGCGGCGGACAAGGCGCAGGAAGCCGCCTCCGCCCGCGTCGGTCAGGCCAAGGCGGAACGCTACCCGCAGCTTGGCCTTCAGCTTGGCTATACCCGCAACAACTACACCTATAACGACCGCGACAATGCCTTTACCGCGATGGTGACGGTGACGGGCGACCTCTACCGGCGCGGCACCCGCTATCAGGTGCTGGCGGCGGAGGAGGAACGGCGCGCGGCCGAGGCGGTGAAGGAAGCCGCGATCCTCGACGCGCGCGGTCGCGCGCTGACATCGCGGCAGGAGATACGCGGCGGCGCGCTGCGCGGCGAAGCCTTCGCCCATCAGCAGCAGCAGGCCGAACAGGCGAGCCGCATCTTCCTGGAGGAATATAAGCTCGGCAAGCGGACGCTGACCGAACTGCTCAATACCCAGCTGGAAGTCTATCGCGCCGCCAGCGCGCGGATCGTGGCCGAATATGATGTCATGGCCGCGCGGGTGCGTTTTGAAAATGTCCTGGGAACGCTGCGGCCCTCGCTGGGCCTGCCCGCGCGCCTGCAGGAGTGAGGGGAAAGAGGATGGCGCAGGCGCAGGACGACCAACCCAAGGATCAAGGCCCGGACCGGAGCGGCTGGGTGCCCTCCGTCGCGCGGCTGGCGACGCTGAAAGGCGTACAGGTGAGCGAAGGCGAATTGTCCGCCCGGCTGCACTGGTCGCCCGACGCGCCGCCCGAGGAGGTGCTGGTGCAGGCGGCGCGACAGTCGGGGCTGCATTTCGAGATCGCCGTCATGGCCATCGACGACGTGCCCTCCATGCTGTTGCCGGTCATCATCGAACTGCGCGATGCCGGAACGGCGCTGCTCATTTCCCGCGACGGCGAAAGCGCGCAGATCAGCATGCCGGCGCTCGAACGGCATGTGCCGACCCAGGTGCCGCTGGCCGGGCTGCGCGCGCAGGCGACCGGGCGGGTCGGCTTTGTCGAGCCGCTCTCGACCAAGGCCCGCGACGCGCGGCTGGACGGATTTCTGCGCAAGCCCTCACGCTCCTGGATATGGGATGCGATCGTCAACGACCGGCGCGGCTATGGCGAGGTTGTTATGGGGTCGCTGGTCGGCAATCTGCTGACCTTCGCCACGTCGCTCTTCGCCATGCAGGTGTGGGACCGGGTGATCCCGGCCCAGTCGATCCCGACGCTCTGGGTGCTGGCGCTGGGGGTCGGGCTGGCGCTGATGCTGGAACTGGCGTTGCGCAGCGCGCGGGTGCAGCTGGTCGACCGGATCGGCCGCCGCGCCGATATGGAGATCAGCTCCCGCATCTTCGCCCGCGCGCTCGACATCCGCAGCGACGCCCGCCCCCGCTCGACCGGAGCATTGATCGCCCAGCTGCGCGACATCGAGCAACTGCGCGAGATGCTGACCTCCACCACCGTGTCGGCGTTGATCGACCTGCCCTTCATCATCCTGTTCCTCATCCTCTTTTCGATCCTCGCCGGACCGCTCACCTTCGTGCTGGTGGGCGCCGGGCTGTTGATCATCATCCCCGGGCTGCTGCTGCAACGGCCGCTCAAGCGGCTGGCGACCGAGGGCATGCAGGAGGGCGCGTTGCGCAACGCCATTCTGGTGGAATCGATCGAGCGGATCGAGGAGATCAAGGCGGCGCAGGCCGAGGCGCGCTTCCAGAGCATCTGGGAAAGGCTGACGCTCGCCAATACCCGGCTGGGCGCGGAACAGCGGTTCGTCACCGCCTTCTTCGTCAACTGGACGCAGACGCTGCAACAGCTGGCCTATACCGCCGTCGTGCTGGCCGGCGCCTTCCGGGTGATGAACGGCGACATGACGATGGGCGCGGTGATCGCCTGCTCCATCCTCACCAGTCGCGCGCTCGTCATGTTCGTGCCGATCGGGCAGGTCTTCACCCGCTGGCAGAATGCGAAAGTGGCGATTGCCGGCCTTACCGATCTGATGGAGAAGCCCGTCGATCATGATCCCGAACAGGGGCTGCTCCGCCGCGCCGCGCTGGCGGGCAATTATGAGGCGCAGGGGCTGAGCTTCACCTATGACCCGGAACTGCCGCCGGTGCTGAAGGTCGACCGGCTGACCATCCGCGCGGGCGAGCGGGTCGCCTTTCTCGGCCGGATCGGCGCGGGCAAGTCGACGCTGCTGCGGCTGCTGGCGGGGATGACGCGGGCGACCGGCGGCGACCTGCTGCTGGACGGCACGAGCCTCAGCCAGATCAACCCGGTCGATGTCCGGCGCGACACCGGCTATCTGGGCCAGGGCGCGCAGCTGTTCCTGGGAACGGTGCGCGAAAATCTGCTGATCGGCGCGCCGGGCGCCAGCGACGAACAGATATTGCAGGCGCTTCAGGTCAGCGGCGGGCTGCAACTGGTGCAGAGCCAGCCGCATGGGCTCGACCTGCTGCTACAGGAAGGGGGCGCGGGCCTCTCGGGCGGCCAGCGGCAGACGCTGCTGCTCGCCCGCGTGCTGCTGCGCAACAGCAATATCCTGCTGCTCGACGAACCCACCGCCCCGCTCGACGAGATTAGCGAGCGCAATCTGGTGGCGCAGCTCAATGGCTGGCTGCGCGGCCGGACGCTGATCGTCACCACCAACCGGCCGGGGCTGCTGGAGCTGGTCGACCGGGTCATCATCATCGACAATGGCCGCATCACCGTGGACGGGCCAAAGGCGCAGGTGCTGGCGCGGCTGCAACGGCCGACCATCGTCGCCAGCCAGCCCGAAGCGCCGCGGAAGGAACAGGCATGATCAACGATCGCAGCAGCGCCGCGCCGGCCCTGGGCGCCTTTGCCGATATGGGCGGCGCGGAGGAAAGCCGCTGGCTGGCGCTGATGGGGCGGATCCGCATCATCCCCATCATCTGCTTGGGCGCCATCGCCTTTTTCGTTTGGAGCTATTTCGGCGTGCTGGACGAGGTCGCGGTCGGCCCCGGCAAGGTGACGCCCACCTCCCGATCCCAGATCATCCAGAGCCTGGAGGGCGGCATCGTCAACGGCATTTTCGTGCAGGAAGGCGACATTGTGAAGCAGCGCCAGAAGCTGGCGACGCTGGACCGGGCGCGGTTCAGCTCCATGCTGGGCGAGGCGGAGGCCAAGGCCCGCGCGCTGGAGGCGACCGCCGCCCGGCTGGAGGCGGAGATCAACGGCGGCGAGCCGCAATTCAGCGCCGCGGTGCGCGAGACGCCGGGGCTGGTCGCGCGCGAGCTGGAACTGATGCGATCGCGCCGCCAGAATCTGACCGTCGCCACCGCCAGCCTGCGGGAGTCGCTCGCCCTCACCCGGCGGCAGCTGGCCATGACCGAGCCGCTGGTCGAACTGGGCGCCGCCAATCGCGTCGAGGTGATCCAGCTGCAACGGCAGGAGAATGAGTTGCAGGCCAAGCTCGATTCCCTGCGCAACCAATATGTGATCGACGCCAGCGCCGACTATGCCAAGGCGCGGTCGGAACTGGACGTGGTCACGCAGGTGGTCGGCGGCCGCCGCGACCAGCTGGACCGCACCGCGCTCTTCTCGCCGGTGCGGGGCATCGTCAAAAATCTGGAGGTGACGACCATCGGCGGCGTCATCCAGCCGGGCGGGACGCTGATGGAGATCGTGCCGCTGGAGGATGAATTGCTGGTCGAGGCGCGGATCAGCCCGCGCGACATCGCCTTCATCCGGCCGGGCCAGCCGGCAACGGTCAAGATCACCGCCTATGATCCGTCCATCTACGGCACGCTCGACGGCACGGTCGACCGCATCTCCCCCGACACGCTCCAGGATGAGGTGAACCGCGACCTTGTCTATTACCGCGTCTATGTCCGCACCCGGCATAGCAGCCTGCGGACGAAGGACGGCCGCACCCATGCGATCATGCCCGGCATGGTCGCCACCGTCGAAATCCGCACCGGGCAGAAGACGGTGCTGCAATATCTGCTCAAGCCCATCAACAAGGCGAAGGAAGCGATGCGCGAACGCTGATCGGGCGCGCCGGCGATGCGCGTTGGTGGTGGCCGGAGCCGATAACATGGGTGAAGCGGCGGTGGCTGTCATTCGCGCGAACGGAACGCGCGGTGCGCGGCCCTCGTTGAAAGGCCATGTTTTATCGGAGGAATGTCATGGCCACCACTGTACATTCGGTCTCATTCAAGAGTGCCGGGCTGGGCGCGGGTCTGGCGCTGCTCGGCATGGTCGGGCGCAAGCTGGCGGTGCAGGCGCCCACGGCGCTCGCGGGCGACTGGGACAAGGCGCTCGCCACCGAACATCGCATGGCGCTCGCCCTGTTCGACAAGCTGCAGGAGAGTCGCGGCAGCGCCAGCACCCGGCGCACGGTGCTGCTGACGCAGCTTAAACATGCGCTCGCCAAACATGCGCTGGAAGAGGAAAATGCCATCTATCCGGCGATGCGCAAGGCGGGCATGCATGCCGAGGCCGACGCGCTGAACGGCGACCATGGCTATGTGAAACAATATCTGTACGAGCTGTCGGACCTGGTGAAGGACGACGCCGCTTTTCAGGCGAAACTCGCCGCCTTCCGCACCGATATCGAGCGGCATATGCGGCAGGAGGAGGATGAGCTTTTCCCCAGCCTCAAGCGTGCGCTCGACCGGCAGGCAACCGGCCGCCTCACCCGCCGGATGAACCAGGAAGGGCTGAAACTCGCCTGACCAGTGCTACAGGGGTGAGACAGGTGCTGGCGGGTTTGGCGGCGCAGGCTGGATCGGTCAGGTTGTTGAAAATGCACCGCTCTCCTTCCAGCCACATTGGTCAGACCAATTTTAGGAGATGACGGATGGAGGATCCTTCCCGCAGCGAAGCGCCTGTTCCGACCGAGCATAGCCGGGGTGCGAATATTTCGACCGAAAATCAGCCCGAGGGTGGCGCGCGGCGGCCCAGTGCGACGCTGGACCGCGAACCGGCGCGCGATCTCGTCAGCGGCGGCAGCATCCCCGCCGACTACGACCCGCAGCCGATGACGCGCACGGGCGAGGAACAGGACAGCCGCGCCGGACGCGACGGCGTCGGCGAGGAGAACCGCCGGGACAAAGCCGGCGCAACCGACAGGAGAGACGAGCATGACCGACCAGAATAGCGACGCAAGCGGGCGCGACGACAGCGACCTGCGCGACGATGTGCCGACGCCCAGCCATTCCGGCGCGGCCGGCGGCACGCTGGCGCGCGATATCGCCTCCCATGACGAGGAGAAGCTGGCCGAAGGCGGCGACCCCGAACCCACCCGCGTCACCAAGGACGACAAGGTCCAGCCCCAGACCAACAGCCGCGCCGACCATGAGGGCGCGCAGGAGAGCTGATCGATGCGGCCAATGGGTGCGGAGGGAGATGACCGAGCGAGCGCCTTGTGCCACGAAAGCTGGGCGATGGTGGGCGCGTTCCTCCGCGAGACTGAATTCCGGCCTTCGCCGGGAAGGTCGAAGGGGTGATGTCCAACCTTGCCATCCCCGCGGCCGTCATGCTGAACTTGTTTCAGCATCCAGTAATCCCGCGCCAGCGGAGGCGTGGGGCCGCTGGGCTTCGCCCCCTCTCCGCGCCTCCGCGATCTCTGCGCGACGCTCTTCCTCGGATGATCTCGCGCGGAGGCGCAGAGACGCGGAGAGAGAGGACTGTGACGGCCTCCCGCGCCGCCAAGGCTGTGGCGACGGCAAGGATATCCCTCCGCGAGACTGGATTCCGGTCTTCGCCGGGAAGGTCGAAGGGGTGATGTCCAACCTTGCCATCCCCGCGCACCGTCATGCTGAACTTGTTTCAGCATCCAGTAATCCCGGGCCAGCGGAGGCGTGGGGCAGCCGGGCTTCGCCCCCTCCCCGCGCCTCCGCGATCTCTGCGCGACGCTCTTCCTCGGATGATCTCGCGCGGAGGCGCAGAGACGCGGAGAGAGAGGACCGCACCGGCCTCCCGTGCCGCCAAGGCTGTGGCGACGGCAAGGATATCCCTCCGCGAGACTGGATCCCGGCCTTCGCCGGGAAGGATGTTCGGGCGAGGCGCTGCCCTGCCATCCCCGCGCACCGTCATGCTGAACTCGTTTCAGCATCCAGTGACTCTGCGCAATTGGAGGCGCGAGGCGGCTGGGCTTTGCTCCCTCTCCGCGCCTCCGCGATCTCTGCGCGAACCTCTTCTTCGTATCGTTGGGCGCAGGAGCTTGATTTTGCCGAGCTTCGCCCCCTCCCCCGCCGCCCCATCCTCCCCTCTCATAAAGGACCATTGAGCAGATCATGACCAAGAGCGGCGCCGGTGTGAGCGAGACCTTGTCGGCGGCCCTGCCTACCGAGATCGAGGAGGCGGCGGCGGCGTTGCTGGAGGCGTGTTGCGATGCGGAGCTGAAGATCGCGACGGCCGAAAGCTGCACCGGCGGGCTGCTCGCATCGCTGCTCACCGATGTCGAGGGCGCGAGCCATGCATTCGAGCGGGGCTTTGTCGTCTATAGCGAGGAAGCCAAATGCGAATTGCTGCATGTGGCGCGCGACTGTATCGACAATTGCGGCGTGGTGAGCCGCGACGTCGCCATCGCCATGGCCGAAGGGGCGATCCTGCAATCGGCGGCGGACCTGGCGCTGGCGGTGACGGGCTATGCCGGCGCCGCGCCCGAGGGGCAGGAGCCGGGGCTTGTCCATCTGGCCTGCGCGCGGCGCGGTGGCCCTACCAGCCATCGCGCGATACATTGCGGCGATGTCGGCCGGGGGCCGGTGCGGATCGAGACGATCAGGACGGGATTGCAGATGATGATGGATGCGCTGAATGACCGGTGATGTTTTTTCCTCGATCCGCCGGCATGGGCTGGTCCGGCTGGCGGCGGCGACCCCGGCGGCGAGCGTCGCCGATGTCGGCGCCAATGCCGAGGCGATCCTGTCGCTGGCGCGCAAGGCGGGCGATGCCGGCGCGGATCTGGTGCTGTTTCCCGAACTCAGCCTCTCCTCCTATGCCATCGATGATCTTCACTTGCAGGAAGCGCTGCTCGACCGGGTGGAGGCGGAGGCCGGGCGGCTGATCGACGCCAGCGCCGACCTGCCGCTGATGCTGGTCGGCGCGCCGGTGCGGCATCGGGGGCGCGTCTATAACTGCGCGCTGGCCATCGCCAATGGCCGCTTGCTGGGCGTGGTGCCCAAAAGCTTTCTGCCCAATTATCGCGAATATTATGAGAAGCGCTGGTTCGCGCCGGGTGCGGGCATTGTCGGGCGCGAGCTTGTTCTGGCCGGCCATGCCGCGCCCTTCGGCACCGACCTGCTGTTCGCGGCGGAGGATGCGCGCGACTTCATCCTCCATGCCGAGATATGCGAGGATATCTGGGCGCCCCTGCCCCCCTCCACCTATGGCGCGATGGCAGGCGCGCTGATCCTGTGCAATCTGTCCGCGTCCAATATCGTCATCGGCAAGTCGCGGGACCGGCATCTTCTGTCCGCCTCGCAAAGCGCGCGCTGCCTTGCCGTCTATGCCTATTCGGCCGCCGGCGCGGGTGAGAGCACCACCGACATGGCTTGGGACGGGCAGGCGATGGTGCATGAAAATGGCGAATTGCTGGTGGAATCGGCGCGGTTCGACGATGCCAATGACCTCATCTACGCCGATGTCGATGTGCAGCGGATGCGGCTGGAGCGGATGCGCAACGGCACGTTCAACGATGGCGCGCGCGCGGCCGGCGATCCCGAAACCCGGTTCCGTACCGTGCCCTTCCAGTGCCGCCCGGCGGTGGCCGACCGGACGCTGCGGCGCGCGGTCAGCCGCTTTCCCTTCGTGCCGTCCGATCCGATGCGGCTGGACGCCGACTGTTACGAAGCCTTCAACATCCAGGTCGAGGCGCTCGTCACCCGTTTTCGAGCGACATCGGGCAAGCATCTGGTGATCGGCGTGTCGGGCGGGCTCGATTCCACCCATGCGCTGATCGTCGCGGCCAAGGCGTGCGACCGGATGGGCCTGCCCCGCTCCACCATATTGGGCTATACCATGCCCGGCTTTGCCACCGGGGAAGCGACCAAGTCCAATGCCTGGGCGCTGATGAAGGCGCTGGGCATCGCGGCGGAGGAGATCGATATCCGCCCGGCCGCGATGCAGATGCTCAAGGATATGGATCATCCCTATGGCCGGGGCGAGCCGGTCTATGACGTGACCTTCGAAAATGTGCAGGCGGGGCTGCGTACCGACTATCTGTTCCGCCTCGCCAACCGGCATGGCGGGTTCGTCATCGGCACGGGCGACCTGTCCGAGCTGGCGCTGGGCTGGTGTACCTATGGCGTCGGCGACCAGATGAGCCATTATGCCGTCAATAGCGGCGTGCCCAAGACGCTGATCCAATATCTGATCCGCTGGTGCATCCATGGCGGCCAGTTCGATGCGGAGACGCAGGCGATCCTGACGCGCATCGTCGATACGGAGATTTCTCCCGAACTGGTGCCCGCCGACTCATCCGGCGCGTTGCAGAGCACGGAGAGCAAGATCGGCCCCTATGCGCTGAACGATTTTTTCCTGCACCATATCGTGCGCGGCGGGCAGGCGCCGTCGAAGGTCGCTTTCCTCGCCTGGCATGCATGGCGCGACAGGATGCGGGGCGAATGGCCGCCCCATTATCCCGACGCGGCCAAGACCGCCTATGACCTGCCGACCATCCGCCACTGGCTGGAAAATTTCCTGCGCCGCTTCTTCGCCTTCAGCCAGTTCAAGCGCTCGGCCCTGCCCAATGGCCCGAAGGTGTCGGCCGGCGGCGCGCTGTCGCCGCGCGGCGACTGGCGGGCGCCATCCGACGCGACCGCCGCGCTGTGGCTGGACGAGCTGGCGGCCGCCTTTGCCGAAGAGGATGAGGGATAGTGGAGCGAATGTCGGGGTCGAACCACTAGGCGCCCGCGCCCGCCGCGTCATCGGGGCGGCGGTTGCGCTGCTGGAGGCGGAAATCGGCGAGCGCGGTCAGCCGGTCCCAGTCGGGGATGGTGATCCGCCGCCGCTGCCGCACGATATAGCCCTCCTGCTCCAACGCCTTGAGCGTGCGGTTCACATGCACGCTGGTCATGCCGGTGGCGTCGGCCAGCTCCGTCTGCGACAGCGGCAGGGTGACGGCGCAGCCATCCGATCCGCCTTCGGGCCGGCTGCGCATCACCAGTTCGCAGAAGAGATGCGCGATGCGGCCACGGGCGTCGCGTCGGCCCATATTGCTGATCCAGGCACGGAAGACCGACATTTCCGCCATCATCTCCGTCCACAGCGCATTGGCGATGGCGGGCCGCGCACGGGTGAGGCCGGCAATCTCCTCCATCGGAATGGAGGCGACCTGCACGGGGGTGAGCGCCTGGATGAAGTCCTCCGACCGGGCGGGCGGGGTCGCAGGCAGGTTCAGAATATCGCCAGCGCCCTGAATGCCCACAATGTGCCGCATCCCCTCGGCCGAAATGCGATGGCGGTGCGCAAAGCCCGACAGCAGCACATGGCAGGCGGCCAGCTCGTCGCCTTCGCGCAGGATGAAATCGCCCGGCGCGACCGAGCGCGGCAGATGGGCGAGCGACAGCAGCGCCGCCGCATCGTCGCGCGAGAGCGGTGCGCGACTGGAGAGACGCGCCACGAGGGGCGCTAAAATCGGTTCGGCTGTCTTCATGAAAAGGCGATGACGGGGGTCAGAAGAATGGCGGTCAGGGCCGGGCCGTCCGGTCCGCGACGGTGGCGGGCTGCCGTCCGTCAGCGCATGGCGTTGCAAAGCGACGCTCCCGTTGCGGCAGCCGCGTTGCTGCCTGTGTCTTGCTGTGCCTCATGCGTGCTGCTGTCATGATCCGTATCTGATACCATGTCCCATCGGTCGTGCCGGTCCCGATGGCCGGCGCCGAACCGGCCCGAAAACAGGCGCTTGCATCTTGCGTCAAAGCGGCAGGTAGGGCCGCTAACATATGCTAACCATCGCGTAATTTTTGCCGGCCCTCGATCGTCTCAAGCACATCGAGGGATCGACCAGCTGTTCGACGGGCAGCGACACCGCCACGTCCAGCCCCAATTTCCGGGCGATCGCGTCCATCGTCTGCGCCACGCGGGTCAGTTCATGCTCGACCAGCAGATCGATATGCAGGTCGAGATCGGCGCGGCGATCGGCTTCGCGCTGCATCCGGTTCTGGCTGATGAGGACGAAGGTGGAGAGAAAGATCGCCTCGACCGAGGCTTCGGACGCGAGGATGACGAAGCTGGGGTCGAAGGGGCGGATGCCCGGCACCAGCCCGCTATTGACCAGCACCCACAGGCCGAACAAGGCGAGGTGCAGATAGACGAAGGTCATGCTGCCGGTGAAGCGGGTCACGCGGTCGGCCAGCCGGTCCTGCAGGCTGGCCGATGCCCGTTCGCGGGCGCGCCGTGCTTCCAGCGCCGCGATATTGGCGCTCAGATGATGATGCAGGGCGTCGCTATCGTCCGTCATAGATGCGATCGAGGACGCGCGCGACCTCGATCAGTTCCCGCGCCGCGGGATCGAAACGCCGGTCCTGCGCCAGCCGCCGGCTCCAGTCCAGCGCCGCGCGCCCGCCCCAGTCGTCGGGCGGGCCGGTGAGCGGCTCGCGAGCGGTGCCCCGCATCTGCTCGCCGACAAAGTCATAGAAGGAGCCGTCGACATTGCGCAGCTGCGCGCCGCCGTCGGTGCCGTAGAAGGCGGCGGAGATGATCGCGTCCTGCCCGCCATGCAGCCGCCAGGAACAGGCGAGCCGGATCGTCGCGCCATCTTCCAGCCGCAGCGTGGCGATGGCATGATCCTCGCAGGCTGCGCCCCGGTCGGTCAGCGGCGCGCCGCCCGCCTTGAGGTCGCTGCTCACCTGCGCCACCTTGGGGAAGCCCAGGGTCCAGAGCGCCAGATCGACCAGGTGGATGCCAAGATCCATGACGCAGCCGCCGCCCGCCTCCATCGGATCATAGAACCACGCTTTGTCCGGGCCATAGGCATTGTGGAAGACGAGATCGACGCTTTGGACGCGGCCCAGCGCGCCCTGGCTGATCTGCGCCCGGATCGCCTCCATCGCGGCGGTGAAACGGTAGGACATGTCGACGCCCAGCAGCCGGTCGTTGAGGCTGGCGGCGTCGACCACCGCCTTCACTTCGGCGGCGGTGCGGCCGAGCGGCTTCTGGCAGAAGACGGCGACCCCGGCATTGAGCGCATGGATCGCCTGCGCCGCATGGAGGGCGCTGGGCGTGGCGATCACCAGCCCGTCGAGATTCATGTCGAGCAGCCGGTCGAGATCGTCGGCCACCTCCGCATCGGCGGCGAGCGCCAGCGCCGCGTCGACGCAGGCGGGATCGGGATCGGACAAAGCGGCGACCGACACATGGTCCGATCCGGCGAGCGCGGCCATACGGTGCCGGCCGATCCAGCCAGTGCCGAGGAAGCCGAGGCGCAGCGGCGCGGAGGCGGTCGGTTGATGCAGCACGGGTTGCGGGGACATCAGAGACATATCAGCGCCTTCATGAAGCCGTCGGGACGATCGCGGGTGGCGTCCAGCGCCTCCCCCAGCCGGTCGAGCGGATAGCGATGGGTGTAGAGAAGCGCGGGGTCGATGCGGCCGGCGGCGACCGCCTCCACCGCCTCGCGCATGCCGGCGATATAGGCCTGCGGGTCGCGTTCATGGGCGTTGATGACGTCGATGCCGCGCCAGTTCCACAGCTGCATATTCACCTGACGCGGCCCGTCCTGATGATAGCCCGCGACGATCAGCCGCCCGCGCTCGGCGGTGAGTTCGGCGGCAAGGTCGAGCGGCCATTGCTTGCCCACCGCCTCTATGACGCGGTCGCAAAAGCGCCCGCCGGTACGCTCGCGCACCTGCTCGATGATCGCATAATGATCGTCCATCGGGATCGTCTCAGTCGCGCCATAGCGTTCGGCGAGCGACAGGGCGAAGGCGCGGCGGCCGATGGCGATGACCTGCGCCCCCGCCTGCGCGGCGAGCTGGGTCAGCAGCGCGCCCAGAAAGCCGATGCCGATGATCGCCACCGTCTGCCCCGCGCGAATGTCGGCGCGGTGGAAGATGTTCATGGCGCAGCCCAGCGGCTCGCCGGGAAAGGGCTGTCCGTCGAGCGCGGCGGGCAGCTTCACCACCGATGTCGCGTCGACCAGATCCTGCTCGGCATAGGCGTTGAAGGACAAAGCGGCGACCCGGTCGCCTTCGGCAAGGCCGGTCACCCCCTCCCCCAACGCATCGATGCGACCCCAGCCTTCATGGCCGAGCGCACCGGCCTTGGTCGGGAACTGCATCCATTCCGGCCCTTCCCATGGGGTGAGGTTGGAGGCGCAGACCCCGCAGCCCTCCAACTTCACCCGCACCTGCCCCTTGGCCGGTATCGGCAGCGGCACATGCTCCACTTCGACCTGTCCGGGTCCGGTAACGATGGCGGCGCGCATCACCGGGCCGCTCATGCGCGCACCTCCCGCAAGGGCGCAGGTCGTTCAGCGAGGAAGGCCTCCATCGCCGCATAGGCGGCATCGTCGGTCATCTGCTCGGCGGGATGCTTGCACAGCCAGGCGGACGCGGGGGCGATCACCCCGCCCATGCCCCGGTCGCGCGCCAGCCGGGCGCAGCGGATCATGTCGATAGCGACGCCCGCGCTGTTGGGGCTGTCCTCCACCGACAGGCGCAGCTCCAGATTCATCGGCACGTCGCCGAACAATTTGCCCTCCATGCGCAGAAAACAGACCTTGTTGTCATTCTGCCAAGGGACATAGTCGGAGGGGCCGATATGGATATTCTCATCCTCCAGCCGCGCCTTGGCGACGGACTGGACCGCTTCGGTCTTGGAGATTTTCTTCGACCGCAGCCGGCCGCGATTGGCCATGTTGAGGAAGTCGGTATTGCCGCCGGTGTTGAGCTGATAGGTGCGGTCGAGGCTTACGCCGCGCCGCGCGAACAGGTCGGTCAGCACGCGGTGAACGATGGTCGCGCCCATCTGCGCCTTGATATCGTCGCCGATCAGCGGCACGCCCGCCGCCTGGAACCGGGCCGCCCATTCCGGATCGCTGGCGATGAAGACGGGGATGGCGTTGACGAAGGCGACCCCCGCCTCCAGCGCGCAGCCCGCGTAAAATTCCGTCGCCCGCTGCGATCCCACCGGCAGATAGTTGATCAGCACATCGGCGCCGCTCTCGCGCAGCCGAGCGATGACCTGTTCGCGCGTCGGCTGGGCCGCGTCGGCGATCAGGAAGGTGCGATGGTCTGGCGCGTCGGCCATATGATCGGCGACGCCATCCAGCACCGTCCCCATCTCCACCGTCACGCCGCTCGCCGGCACATCGGCGCAGAAGCGTTCGGTGCAGTTGGGCGGCGCGAAAATCGCGTCGGCGACATCCTGCCCCACCTTGCGCGCGTCAATGTCCCAGGCGGCTGCGACCTGAATGTCGCAGGGGCGGTAGCCGCCCATGTCCCAATGCATCAGGCCCGATGCGTCATTCTTCTCGCCATAATGAGCGAGCCCCTGCACCAGCGAGCTGGCGCAATTGCCGACCCCGACGATCGCGAGGCGGATTGGCCGGATGGCTCCGATGGGCATTTTCTCTCTCCTTCTTGTCAGCCGATCGCGCGGGCGGCCTTTGGCAGGGCGGGCGCGTAGCGTTCGATGGCCCAGGCGCAGAAATCGGCAAAAGCCTGCGGTTCGCGCGGGGCGCTGCTATGGTGGGGGACATGGCCCAGATGCTCCGGCGTGAAGCAGAAGGTCAGGGTCACGTCGAACGGCTCCAGCGCAGCCATCACCCGGTCGAACCATTCGACCGCGCCGGGGCGGAAACTGTCGGCCCAGCTCATGCCGGTGCGCAGATGGCGCACGCCAAGCCGCTTCATCGTCTCCACCGCCTCGTCGAGGCGCGGATCTTCGAAATGGAACCATTGCATCAGGCCCATGCGGTCGGCCACCTTGGCATAGTCGGCCAGCGCCGGCTTGGGCGTGCCGTCCTCGCGGATGAGACCCATGTAGAAATGGCGGTAATAGCTCGACCCCTCCGCCTCGCGGTGACGCGTGGTCGCGCCCCAGCTTTGCGGCAGGTCGTAGAGCGAATACCAGAAGATGCGCGGCACGCGGCCGATCAGCAGCTCGGCGGTGCGCTGGAGGCCGAAAACCTGCACCTCTTCCGCGCCGAAGGAGCCGACGCCGACTTCGGTCACCCAGATCGGCTTGTCGGGCACCGCCGCCTCGATCTCAGCGATCTTGTCGGGCCAGGCGTTGAGCGGCCAGAGATTCCAGTCGAGCGGGAAGCCATGGACGGCGACGACATCGACCGCGTCCAGCGCGCCCAGATCGCCCATCCGCTTCGTCCAGGACGGATCGATCGGCGACATGCCGCCCAGCACGCGGGTCAGGCCCGGATTGACCGACGCGATCGCCTCGCCGGCGCGCACGGCGAGATCGGCGAACAGCGACCAGTCGGGGTCCACCTCCGGATCCCAGTGCGACTTGTTGTTCGGCTCGTTCCAGATCATCGCGGCTTCGATCATGCTCGGCTCTCCTTTGGTCTGGCGGGATAGATGGCGGCGGGGCCGCCCCAATCGGCATAGGGCACCGGCGCGGCGCGGCAGAGATAGACCTCCTCCTCCGGCTGCGCCTCGATGCGAAAGCCGGCCGCGCGCAGCATGGCGGCGGAACAGGCATGGTTGGGCGCCCACCAGTTGGTCCAGTCCCCGGCATAGGCGCGTTCGATGAAATGCATCTTGGGATAGCCGGGGTCGTCGAAAATGGGCGACGGCTCGAACGTGCCCTTCATGTGGAAGGGGTGATCGTCCGGCACCGGCGTGACGTCGTTGACGCCCCGCTGCATCGTCTGGAACAGCATCATGTCGCCGGCGACATGCTCGCGGATCAGGTCGAGCGCGAGCAGCGGGTGGCGCAGATGGTAGAGGACACCCATGAAGATGACGAGGTCGAAGCGCCGCCCCAGCCGCGCCACGTCATAGACGGACAGCTGCTCGAACCGGATATCCTCAAAGCCCAGCGTGTCGGCCGCCAGCCGCGCCTGCGCGAGATAGCGGGGATCGCTGTCGATGCCGATCACGTCGCCCGCGCCGCGCCGCTTCATCTCGATGGCGTAGAAGCCCGCATTGCAGCCGATGTCGAGTACCGAGCGGCCGCCCAGATCGGCGGGCAGCGCCTGCTTGAACCGCGCGAATTTGAAGGCGGGATAATCGCCCAGAAAATGGTCGGGCGCGGTCTGGATGCCGTTGAGGTCGATATTCTGGAACCAGGGGGCAAGCTCGGCGATGCGCGCCGCCAGATCCTGCTCGCTGTCGGTCCGGGCCGGTTGCGTCGCGTTCATGAAAACACGCGGTTGAGATAGGCGATGCGGGTGTCGCCGCCGGGATAGAGGTCCAGCCGGGTGATGGACGCGGGATCGACATCGAAGCGCAGGATATTGTCGAGGCTCAGCCCCAGATAATGGGCGACAGTGCCGCGGATCACGTCGCTATGGCTGACGCACAGGGTCGCGCCTTGCGCATCGCGATAGGTTTCGAGATGGGCGACGCTGCGGTCGACGGCGGCCTGCATGCTCTCCCCGTCCGGCGGCGCCGCGCTGGCCCGCGCTGCGTTCCAGTCGCGCCACAAGGGTTCGTCGGCCAGCTCGTCAAAGCGGCGGCCGGTCCAGCGACCGAAATCGATCTCGTTCAATGCCTCGACCATGGCGACGTCCAATCCTTTCTGCCGGGCGACGATGGATGCGGTCTGCCGCGCCCTGAGGCAGGGGCTGCTGACGATCCTGTCGATCGCTTCTGCCTGAAGATGCCTGGCGAGACGCCGCGCCTGCCCCGTTCCGGCTTTGTTGAGCGGAAGGTCCGAACGTCCGCTCAGGACAAGGCCCAGTTCATCATGCGCGGCATGACGAACCAGAAAAACAGCAACCATTATGACCGGCCCGCATCTTCAATATAGATGCTATTTAACCACAGCCTTTCATTCCGGGTTCCGAATAACAATCAGCTAATCGTCGGTAATAAAATCTGGTTTAAGGGCCGATAACCTGCGTTACCTTGAGCCTCTATAGCAAGGAACATGAAGAAGATCCTGCCGTTCGCACATCGGGTTACCCCCATAGAGCGGAGACGATTGAAATGGAACACGTCCTTGTCACTGGCGGCGCCGGTTTTATCGGCCGCTATGTTTGCGAAGAACTTTTACGTCGCGGCAAGAAGGTGCGTGTTCTCGACAGCCTTATCGAGCAGGTCCATGGCGCCGGCGAGCTTTCGGCGCAGCTTTCCGACGATGTCGAGCTGATCCGCGCCGACATTCGCAACGGCGCGGCGGTGGAAAAGGCGCTGGTCGATGTCGACAGCGTGGTCCATCTCGCCGCCGAGGTGGGCGTCGGCCAGTCCATGTACGAGGTCGAACGCTACACGTCGGTCAATGATGTCGGCACCGCCGTCTTGTTCGAAAAACTGATCGAACGGCCGGTGCGCCGCGTCGTCACCGCATCCTCCATGAGCATCTATGGCGAAGGCCTGTATCGCGATGTCGATGGCGGGGTGCAGCAGGAAGTGGTGCGATCCGACGTGCGCGACGGCATGCGGCAATGGGATCCGCTCGACGCGCAGGCCCGCCCGCTCAAGCCGATGCCGACCCCCGAATGGAAGCGGCCCAGCCTCGCCTCCATCTATGCGCTCAACAAATATGTGCAGGAACGCACCACCCATATCATGACCACGCCCTATGGCATGGAGGGCGTGACGCTGCGCCTGTTCAACGTCTATGGCCCGGGTCAGGCGCTTTCCAATCCCTATACCGGCGTGCTGGCGATCTTCGCCTCGCGCCTGCTCAACGGGCAGCGGCCGATGATCTTTGAGGATGGCGCGCAGCGGCGCGACTTCGTGCATGTGCGCGACGTGGCGCGGGCCTTTGCAGACTCGCTCGACCTGCCGCAGGCGGCCGGCGGCACGTTCAATATCGGGTCGGGACAGGATCGGTCGATCAGCGAAGTCGCGACCGCGCTCGCCATGGCGATGGGCCGCAACGATCTGGACGCGGAGATCGTCGGCCGCGCCCGCATCGGCGACATCCGCCATTGTTTCTGCGACACGACCGAAGCGGCCGAGAAACTGGGCTTTGTCGCGCAGGAGGATTTTCAGGCGGGGCTGGCGGAACTGGCCGAATGGGTCGCCAGCCAGGAAGCCGAGGACCGGGTGGCCGAAGCCCGCGCCGAGCTGGAAACCAGGGGTCTGGTCGCATGAGCGGCGAAGGCGATCGGCCGCTGCTGATTACCGGGGGTGCCGGCTTCATCGGCGCCAATCTGGCCGATCGGCTGGCGGGTCAGGGCCGGCGCGTCATCATCTATGACTCGCTCGCTCGCGCGGGTGTGGAGGATAATCTGCGCTGGCTGGAGCAGCGGCATGGCGACCGGGTGCAGCCCGTGATCGCCGACCTTGCCGACCGGGCGATGCTGCGCGACTGCGTCGATGGCGCGGACGCGGTATTCCACCTGGCCGCGCAGGTTGCCGTCACCACCAGCCTCGACGATCCGCGCCGCGATTTCGAGGTCAATCTTCAGGGCACGTTCGACCTGCTGGAAGCGGTGCGGGCGCGGCCGGTGCCGCTGGTCTTCGCCTCCACCAACAAGGTCTATGGCGACCTTGGCGATATCGAGCTGGCGCGGGGCGAACCGGGCTATGGCCCCGCCGCGCCGCGCTGGGCGCAGGGCGTCGATGAAAGCCGGCCGCTCGATTTCCACACCCCCTATGGCTGCTCCAAGGGCGCGGCGGATCAATATGTGCTGGACTATGCGCGCAGCTTCGGCCTGCCCGCCACGGTGCTGCGCATGAGCTGCATCTACGGGCCGTTGCAGCATGGGACGGAGGATCAGGGCTGGGTCGCGCATTTCGCGCTGCGGGTGCTGACCGGGCGGCCGATCACCCTCTATGGCGACGGGCATCAGGTGCGCGACATATTGGATGTGTCGGACGCGGTGAACGCCTATATCGCCGCCTGGCAGCGGATCGACAGCGTGAAGGGCCGCGCCTTCAACCTGGGCGGCGGGCCGGACAATGCGGTCAGCCTGCGCCGGCTGATTTCCTATATCGAAACCGTGGCGGGACGCAGCGCGGCGCTGGAGCAGGATGACTGGCGCGCGGGCGACCAACGCTGGTTCGTCGCCGATGCCCGCGCCGCGCGCGAGGCGCTGCACCTGCCGCGCCCGACCGGCTGGCGCGAGGGCGTCGAACGGCTGCTGCGCTGGTTGCAGGATCATCGCATCGGCGTCGTGCGCGAGGTCGCGGCGTGAGCGCGACGCGTCATCTGCTGCTGACGGCGGATTCGGTGGGCGGGGTGTGGACCTATGCGCTCGATCTGGCGCGCGGACTGGTGCCGCATGGCTATCGCACCACCATAGCCGTCCTTGGCCCGCCCCCCGGCCCGGCGCAACGCGCGGCGGTCGCCGAGATTGAAGGGCTGGACTATATCGACACCGGCCTGCCGCTGGACTGGACCGCGCCGAGCGACGTGCATGTCCGCGCCGCCGCCGCATCGCTGATGGAGCTGGCGGGGCGGCTGTCGCCCGACCTGTTTCAGGTGAACAGCCCCGCCCTCGCCTGCATGCGCCGGCCCGACATTCCGCTGCTGGTGGCGACGCATAGCTGCATGGCGACCTGGTGGGAGGCGATGGAAAGCGGGCCGATGCCGCTCGATTTCCGCTGGCGCACCGCGCTGGCGGCGCAGGGGCTGGCCAATGCCGACCGCTGCATCGTGCCGAGCGCGGCCTTTGGCGATGCGGTGATGCGCTGCTACGACCTGCCGCGCCCGCCCGTCACCGTCCATAATGGCGGCTACGGCCAGCCCCCTGAGCCGCACGCGCCGCATGATTGCGTGCTGACCGCCGGGCGGCTGTGGGATCGGGCGAAGAATGTCGCGACCATGGACCGGATCGCGGGACGGCTCGCCGTGCCGTTCAAGGCGGCGGGCGCAGTGGAAGGCCCCAATGGCGAGCGTGCCGATACGCGTCACCTCTGCCTGTTGGGTCAGGTGGACAGCGCGCGGCTGGCGCATTGCCTGTCGGCCCGCCCGATCTTCGTATCGGCGGCGCGTTACGAGCCGTTCGGCCTTGCCGTGCTGGAGGCGGCGGCGGCCGGATGCGCGCTGATCCTGTCCGACATCCCGACCTTTCGTGAGCTGTGGGACGGCGCGGCGACCTTCCTCCCGGCGGAGGATGATGCCGCCTTCGCCCGCGCCATCGAGGAGCTGATCGGCGACGCGCGGCTGCGTCAGGAACGCGGGGCCGCGGCGGCCGAACGCGCGCGCCGCTATACGGGTCAGGCGATGGCCGATGCCATGGCGCGCCTCTACGACGCGCTCGCCCCCCACCCCGCCCGGAGGGCTGCTGCATGAAGATCGTCTATTTCACCCATTCGCTGCTGTCCTGCTGGAACCATGGCAATGCCCATTTCCTGCGCGGTGTGCTGCGGGAGCTGATCGCGCGCGGCCATGACGTCACCGCCTGCGAGCCGGAGGGGAGCTGGAGCCTGTCGCAGCTGCTCGCCGATCATGGGCTGGAGGGACTGGTGCCGTTCCGCCGCGCCTATCCCGATCTCGGCGCGCTCAGCTATGCGGCGGAGGAGGATTGGGCGCCGTCGGTGGCGGCCGCCGACCTCGTCATCATGCATGAATGGAACGACCCAGCGCTGGTGGCGCGGGTCGGCCGGATGCGGCGCGAGGGCGGGCGTTTCACCCTGCTCTTCCACGACACCCATCATCGCGCCGTCAGCGACCCCGAAGCGATCCGCGCCTTCGACCTTCAGGATTATGACGGAGTGCTCGCCTTTGGCGAGACGCTGTCGGACGTCTATCGTCGCTGGGGCTGGGGCGACCGGGTCTGGACCTGGCATGAAGCCGCCGACCTGCGCCTGTTCCACCCCCCGGCCACCGAGCGCCCGCGCGAGGGGCTGGTGTGGATCGGCAATTGGGGCGATGGCGAGCGCACGGCCGAACTGGAGGATTTCCTCTTCCGCCCCGCGCGCGACGCCGGCCTGCCGCTCGACATCCACGGCGTACGTTATCCCAAGGAGGCGCTGGCGACGCTGGACCATTATGGCGTGCGCTATCATGGCTGGGCCGCCAATGCGGTGGCGCCGGACATTTTCGCCCGGCATCTGGCCACCGTCCATGTGCCCCGCCGCCATTATGCCGCGCAGCTGCCCGGCATCCCCACCATCCGCATGTTCGAGGCACTGGCCTGCGGCATCCCGCTCGCCTCCGCGCCGTGGGAGGACAGCGAAGGGCTGTTCCGGGGTGGCAGCGACTATCTGATCGCCCGCACCGGCGCCGAGATGACCGCGCATCTGCGCGCCATCGCCGCCGACCCCGACCTGCGCCGGAGCCTGTCCGCCCATGGGCTGGAGACGATCCGCGCCCGCCATAGCTGCGCCCATCGCGTCGATGAACTGCTGGCCATTGTCGAGCCGATGCGCACGCCCCTGACGATCCAACAAAGGATTTCCGCATGAAGATCGCCTTTTACGGCTCCAGCCTGCTTTCCTCCTACTGGAACGGCGCGGCGACCTATTATCGCGGCATTTTGCGGGCGCTGGCCGGGCGCGGGCATGAGATATGCTTCTACGAGCCGGACGCGTTCGACCGGCAGCAGCATCGCGACATCGATCCGCCCGAATGGGCGAAGGTGGTGGTCTACCCCGCCACCGCCGACGGCTTGGCGGGCGTGCTGGACGGCATGGCGCAGGCGGATGTGGTGGTGAAGGCGAGCGGGGTCGGCGTGTTCGACCGCGAGCTGACCGAAGCGCTGGTCGGGCGCCCACGTCCCGGCGCGCTGCGCATCTTCTGGGACGTGGACGCCGCCGCGACGCTGGACGAGATGGCGCAGGACGCCGACCATCCGGTGCGTCGCGCCTTGCCCGACATCGATCTGGTGCTGACCTATGGCGGCGGGCCGCCGGTGCTGAACGCCTATCGCGAGATGGGCGCCGCGCGCTGCGAGGCGGTCTATAATGCGCTCGACCCGGAAACGCATCATCCGGTGCCGCCGGTCGACCGTTTCGTCGCCGACTTGGCCTTCCTCGGCAATCGGCTGCCCGACCGCGAGGCGCGGGTGGAGGAGTTTTTCCTGCGGGCCGCGACGCTGCTGCCCGATCGCCGCTTCATCATGGGCGGCAATGGCTGGCACGACCGCGCGCTGCCCGCCAATGTCGAGGCGATCGGCCATGTCTATACGGCCGAGCATAATGCCTTCAACGCCACCCCGCTCGCGGTGGTGAACATCGCGCGCGACAGCATGGCGCGGGTCGGCTTCTCCCCGGCGACGCGCGTATTTGAGGCCGCCGGCGCCGCCGCCTGCCTCATCACCGACTATTGGGAAGGGATCGACATGTTCCTGGCGCCCGGCAGCGAGGTGCTGGTCGCCCGCGACGGGCAGGATGTCGCCGACCTGCTGCGCGAACTCACGCGGGAACGGTCCGCCGCCATCGGTGAGGCGGCGCGGCTGCGCATCCTGCGCGACCATGTCTATGCGCGGCGCGGGGCGCAGGTGGACGCGCTGCTGCGCGACCATGCGACACAGGCGGCGGCGGCATGAAGCTCGTCGTCCTGGGCCTCAGCCTGTCCTCCTCCTGGGGCAATGGCCATGCCACCACCTACCGCGCGCTGCTGTCCGCCTTTGCCGCGCGCGGGCATGACATATTGTTCCTCGAACGGGACGTGCCCTGGTATGCCGATGCGCGCGACCTGCCCGACCCCGATTTCTGCGAACTGGCGCTTTATCCCGATCTGGAGGCGCTGAACCAGTGGCGCGACCGGATCGCGCAGGCCGACGCGGTCATCGTCGGCTCCTATGTGCCGGACGGCGTCGCCGTGGGGCAGATGGTGCAGCAATGGGCGCAGGGCGTCACGGCTTTTTACGATATCGACACGCCGGTGACGCTGGCGGCGCTGGAGGCGGGGAAGCATGACTATATCTCCCCTGCCCTGATCGCGGGCTATGACATCTATCTGTCCTTCACCGGCGGGCCGACGCTGCGGCGGATTGAGGCGCGCTACGGATCGCCGGCGGCGCGGGCGCTCTATTGCGCGGTCGATGCCGATCATTATCGCCCGGTCGAGGGGGAGACGCGATGGGATCTGTCCTATCTCGGCACCTATAGCCCCGACCGCCAGCCGACGCTGGAGCGGTTGCTGATCGAGCCGGCGCGACGCCTGCCCGAGCGCCGCTTCGTCGTTGCCGGGCCGCAATATCCCAGCGACATCGACTGGCCCGCCAATGTGGAGCGGATCGAGCATCTGCCCCCGGCCGATCACCCGGCCTTTTACGGCGCGTCGCGCTACACGCTCAACGTCACCCGCGCGGACATGATCGCGGCGGGATGGTCGCCATCGGTCCGCCTGTTCGAAGCCGCCGCCTGCGGCACGCCGATCCTGACCGACATCTGGCCGGGACTGGAGGATGCGTTCGAGCCGGGCCGGGAAATTGCCTATGCCGCCGATACGCAGGCCGTCATCGCCGCGCTGGACCAGGACGGCCGCGCCATGGGTCATGCCGCGCGCGAGCGGGTGCTGGCCGAACATAGCGGCGCCCGTCGCGCCGCGCTGCTGGAACAGCTGATCGGAGAAGCCGCAGAACGGCGCCGCCAGCCGCAAGATTATAAGATCGGAAAGGATGCCGCATGACGGACAAAGGAACCGCGCTGGTCGCCGGTGGCGCAGGATTTATCGGGTCGCACCTCTGCGCTGCCCTGCTGGACCAGGGATGGCGCGTGCTGTGCCTCGACAATCTGCTGACGTCGCGGCCGGGCAATTTGCGGATGCTGGCCGATCACCCCCGCTTCACCTTTATCGAGGCGGACATTACCGATCCGCTGCCGCAGGCGGTGATGGACGAGGCGGATCGGATCACGCGCGTCTATAATTTGGCCTGCGCGGCATCGCCGCCGCTCTATCAGACCGACCCCGAACATACGATGATGACCAATGTGTTGGGCACGGACCGGCTGTTGCGGCTGGCCGAGCAGGCGGGCGCGCGATTCCTGCTGACATCGACCAGCGAAGTCTATGGCGATCCCGAACAACATCCCCAGCGGGAGGATTATCGCGGCTGGGTCAACTGCACCGGCCCGCGCGCCTGCTATGACGAAGGCAAGCGCGCGGCCGAGGCGATGACGTTCGACTTTGGCCGGATGCAGCGGGCGGAGGTGCGGGTGGCGCGCATCTTCAACACCTATGGCCCGCATATGGACCCGCGCGACGGACGGGTGGTGTCCAACCTCATCTGCCAGGCGCTGGAGGGGCAGGACATCACCATCTATGGCGATGGCAGCCAGACGCGCAGCTTCTGCTATGTCACCGACATGGTCGAGGGGCTGATGCGCCTGATGGAGGCACGGGACGTGTCGCTGACGCCGGTCAATCTGGGCAATCCGGAGGAGTTCACCATCTCCGAACTGCTGGAGCAGGTGCTGGAACTGGTGCCGACCCATGCCCGCACCGTCCATCAGCCGCTGCCCGTCGACGATCCGCGCCGCCGCCGTCCCGACATCGGCCGGGCGCGGGCGCTGCTGGGCTGGACGCCGC
>DAMDPH010000030.1:0-29213 GCA_032082785.1 Sphingobium sp.
TGCCGACGGTGCGGAGCGGGCTGGCGCTGCGGCCGGGTGGCGAGCTGGCGCTGACCGGGCTGACGGTCGAATCGCAGCTGCTGACGCTGAGCGGCCAGGGCGTGCGGCATCGCGACGGCAGCGTGCATCTGGAGGGCAGCGGCACCCATGCGCGCTATGGCCCGCTCGATCTGGTGCTGGACGGGCGGATCGAGCGGCCGGCGGTCAGGCTGTTGCTGCGGCGCCCGCTCGATGCGCTGGGACTGCGCGATGTGCGCGCCGAGCTGGAGCCGGATGAGAGTGGCTATCGCTTCACGGCGGAGGGCGGATCGACGCTCGGCCCCTTCACCGGCGACGGCAGCATCCTGTTGCCGCCGGGCGAACAGGCGGTGGTGCGGGTGGCCCGCATCGATGTGTCGGGCGTGACCGCGCGCGGCGATATCCGCCCGGTCAGTGGCGGGCTGGTCGGGGAACTGGGCGTTACCGGGCCGGTCACGGGCAGCATCGCCTTCAACGTGCCCGATGGCACGCAAGAGCTGGCGGTGAAGCTGACCGCCCATGATGCGAGCTTTAACGGTCCGACCGCCATATTCGTGCGGCGGGGTACGGTGGACGCGACCTTGCTTCTCGACCCGGCGGGGACGTCGGTCAAGGCGACGGCGCAGGCGCGCGGGCTTCGGCTGGGCGGCATCCTGATCGGCAGCCTTGCGGTCAATGCCGATCTGGTCGACGGCGCGGGCAAGGTCGCCGGCAGCCTGTCGGGCCAGCGCGGGCGGCTGTTCAATTTGCAGGGCGAGGCCGATGTGCGCCCCGACAGTATCCGTCTGTCGGCCAGCGGCACCATCGACAAGCGGCCGATCCGGCTCGCTCGTCCGGCGCGGTTCAGCCGCACCGAGGATGGCTGGAGTCTGGCGCCCGCCACCATCAGCTATGCCGGCGGATCGCTGCAACTGGGCGGCAGTTTCGGCAGCAGCGCCAACCATATCGAGGCGCGGTTGCAGCGCCTGCCGCTGTCGCTGCTGGACATCGCCTATGACAATCTGGGGCTGGGCGGCGCGGCGACGGGATCGCTCAGCATCGACCAACCGCGCGGCGGCCTGCCCACCGGCAAGGCGGAACTGCGCCTTCGCGGCCTGTCGCGATCGGGCCTGTCGCTAAGTTCGCGGCCGGTGGATGTCGGCGTCAATGCGCTGCTTTCGTCCGACCGGCTGGCGACGCGCATGGTGTTCGTCGCCGATGGCCGCACCATCGGGCGCGGGCAGGCGCTGCTGACGCCGCTCAGCCAACAGGGCACGCTGGTCGAGCGGCTGAACGCGGCGCCGCTGTTTGCGCAGCTGCGCTATAGCGGCCGGGCGGACACGCTGTGGCGGCTGACCGGGGTGGAGATTGTCGACATTACCGGGCCGGTGACCATCTCCGCCGACGCGCGCGGGACGCTGGGCGATCCGCAGATCGCCGGAACGCTGGCGACGCGCAGCGCAACGATCAACAGCCCCGTGACCGGCATGCGCCTGCGTGACGTGCAGGCCAATGGCCGTTTTTCCGGCGCGCAGCTGGTCATCCCGGACTTCAAGGCGACGGCGCAAAATGGCGGCAGCGTCACCGGCAGCGGGCGCTTCACCTTCAACGGCATCGCCGGCGTCGGCATGGACCTGAAATTCCAGGCGGAGAATGCCGCGCTGCTGGAGCGGGACGATATTGCCGCGACCGTGACCGGGCCGCTGAGCATCAGTTCCGATGGCGTGGGCGGCACCATCGCCGGCGACCTGCAACTGAACCGCAGCCGCTTCACCATGGGCCGCGCCGCAGCGGTGGCGCAGATCCCCGAACTCAAGGTGGTGGAGGTCAACCGCCGCGGCGAGGAGATTGAACGGCCGCGCACCTCCGTTCCCTGGAACCTCGCGATCAAGGCGCGGGCACGCAACCGGCTGATGGTGAGCGGGCTGGGGCTGGACAGCGAATGGCGCGCGCTGCTCGACATTGGCGGCACCGTGACCAGCCCGACCATCGACGGCCGCGCGGAGCTGGTGCGGGGCAATTATGAATTTGCCGGCCGCCGCTTCGAATTGCGGGAAGGGCGCATTCAATTTTACGGCCGCACGCCGGTCAACCCGACGCTCGACATCGATGCGGAGGCGGACGTCAGCGACCTTAAGGCGACAATCCATGTCGGCGGTACGGGGCTGAAGCCCGACATCAGCTTCAACAGCATCCCGGCGCTGCCGCAGGATGAGCTGCTGTCGCGCATCCTGTTCGGCACCTCCATCACCAACCTGTCCGCGCCCGAAGCGCTGCAACTCGCCTCGGCGGTCGGATCGCTTCAGGGTGAGGGCGGGCTGGACCCGATCAACGCGGTGCGCAAGGCGGCGGGGCTGGACCGACTGCGCATCATCGCCGCCGATCCGACGCAGGGACAGGGCACGTCGATCGCCGCCGGCAAATATCTGACGCGCAAAACCTATGTCGAGCTGATCACCGACGGGCAGGGCTATTCCGCGACGCGGATCGAGTATCAGGTGACGCGATGGCTCTCGCTGCTTGGCGCGATCTCGACGCTCGGCCGGCAGAGCGCGAATGTGCGCGTATCGAAGGATTATTGACGTGACCAAGTCCCGCATCGACGCCGCCACCGCCATCAGCGTGATGGACCTGTTCACCATCGGCATCGGCCCGTCCAGTTCGCACACGGTGGGGCCGATGCGGGCGGCGCTGATGTTCATGGACTCGCTGCCGGCCGTGCCGGTGCGGGTGATGTGCGAGCTGTACGGATCGCTCGCGCTGACCGGGCGCGGCCATGCGACCGACAGCGCGGTGCTGCTCGGCCTGTCGGGGCACCGGCCCGAAAGCGTCGATCCCGATGCCATTCCCGCCATTCTCGACGCCATCCGCACCGACAAGCGGATCGCCGCCGGCAGCGTTGCGGATCGCTGGGTCGAATTTGACGAAGACCGCGACCTGCTGTTCCGCATGGGTGACTTTCTGGAGGCCCACAGCAATGGCATGCGCTTTTCCGCCTGGCTGGAGGGTGATGACGAGCCGCTGGTGCGCGACTATTATTCGATCGGCGGCGGCGCGGTGCTGCCGGGGGCTGTGCCGTCCGGCGACGATGCGCCGCTCGGCCATAATGTCGTCCAGCCCTACCCCTTTTCCTCCGGCGCGGAGATGCTGGCGCAGGGGGAGGCGACCGGCTTTGGCATTGCCACGCTGGTGCTGCGCAATGAAGGTGCCTGGCGCACGCAGGCGGAGACCGAAGCCTTTCTTGACGATGTGATCGACGCAATGACTGCCTCCATCGAGCGCGGCCTCAAGGAAGAGGGGCTGCTGCCCGGCGGGCTGAAGGTCAGGCGGCGGGCGCGCAGCATCCATAATCGCCTCCGCTTGCAGCAGGATGCGCTGGGGCCGGCGCAGATTTTCGAGTGGGTCAGCCTGTTCGCGCTCGCCGTGAATGAGGAAAATGCCGCCGGCGGCCGGGTGGTGACGGCGCCGACGAATGGCGCGGCCGGCGTGATCCCGGCGGTGCTGCATTATTATCGCCGCTTCGTGCCCGGCGCCGATCGCGACGGGGAGCGGCGTTTCCTGCTGACGGCGGCGGCGATCGGCTTCCTCTACAAGAAGCGCGCCTCCATTTCCGCCGCTGAAATGGGCTGTCAGGGCGAGGTGGGCGTCGCCTGCTCCATGGCGGCGGCGGGGCTGGCGGCGGTGCTGGGCGGCACCAACGGCCAGATCGAAAATGCCGCCGAGATCGGGATGGAGCATAATCTGGGCCTCACCTGCGACCCCATAGGCGGGCTGGTGCAAATCCCCTGCATCGAGCGGAACACGATGGGCGCGGTCAAGGCGATCAACGCTGCCTATCTGGCGCTGCAAGGCGACGGGCGGCACATCGTCAGTCTTGACGCTGTTATCGAGACGATGCGCCAGACCGGCGAAGATATGGCGAGCCGCTACAAAGAAACTTCGCTGGGCGGTTTGGCCGTCAACGTGGTTGAGTGCTGAGAAAGCCAATATTCCCCGACGTCATCGCCCGTTTCGATACAGTCTAGTGGCGGGCCGAATGTGGCATGAATGCCACAGATTCAGCCGTTTATCTTAGGTTCATGAAACTAAACAGCGGCGCGCCGGCTTCAGCGTCTCACCCCCGGTGGGGGGAAAAGATAATGGAGTGAAGAATATGCGTAAGTTGATGGTCGCAACCCTTCTGGCCGGTGCCACGATCGCCAGCCCCGCCCTGGCGCAGGACGTCGGCCCGACCTTCACCGGCCCGCGCGTCGAGGCCATTCTCGGCTATGACCATACCGGCGCTGGCAGCGACGTGGATAATGACAATGATCGCGACGATCAGTCGATCGACGGCCTGCTCTATGGTGTCGGCGCGGGCTATGACGTCAATCTGGGCAGCGCCGTTGTCGGCGTGGAGGGCGAATATACCGACTCCACCTCCAAGAGCGAGCGCTATGACCTGACCGACCAGTTCGGTTTCGGCCGCGTGAAGCAGGGCCGCGACCTCTATGTCGGCGCCCGGGCCGGTATCCTCGCCAACCCCAACACGCTGGTCTATGTGAAGGGCGGCTACACCAACACCAAGCTCAACGTGCTGGCCGGCGACACCGACGAAACCACCGACACCGCGTTCAAGCTGGACGGCTGGCGCATCGGTGCGGGCGTCGAGCGCGCAATCAACGCCAACACCTTCGCCAAGGTTGAATATCGCTATTCCAAATATGAGGACGCGCATATCAACTTCGCCGACGGCACCGAGAGCAGCGAATTCGGCATCGACACCGACCGTCATCAGGTCGTCGCGAGCCTCGGCTGGCGCTTCTAAGCGCGGCGCGCCGGTTCCGGTATAAGCCTTAACGCCTGAGTGGCGGGGAGATTGGGCCGGAGCGGCGAAGGCAGACAAGAAAAGGGGCAGGGCACAGGCTCTGCCCCTATTACCGTGTGCCGACCTGACAGCCCGTTCCTGCCCACATTTCAGGCCATTCGAAAAGGCGCTAGGAACCGCCTTGCGCAACTGTTATTTACATCGTTGTGAGTAACGCGATTCCCCATAAATTCCCCATCGGCATCGAGCCGGACGACATCGACTTCATGGGTCATGTCAATAATGCCAGCTATCTCAAATGGGTGCAGGATGCCGTGCTGGATCATTGGCGGGCGCTGGCGCCGGCTGAGGCGGTGGCGCAGCATCTGTGGGTCGCGCTCAAGCATGAGATCACCTATCGCAAGCCGACATTCCTCGACGATGATGTGATCGCGACGGTGCTGTTGCAGAAGGTGCAGGGCGCGCGCGCCTTTTACGAGACGATCATCCGCCGGGGCGAGGATGTTCTGGCCGAGGTGAAGTCGAGCTGGTGCTGCCTCGATGCGTCGACGATGCGCCCCGCGCGACTGGCGCGTGAGGTCATCCAGAATTTCTTTTCCGGTGAAGAGGAAGCCGCCGCCGCGCTCTGATCGCGCGGCGCCTGCTCAGAGTGTCGCTTCGATCTGCCGGGCGGCAAGGTCGGGGTCTTCGGCCTGGCTGATCGGGCGGCCGATCACCAATATGGATGCGCCGCGATCCAGCGCCTCGCGGGGGGTGACCGCGCGCTTCTGATCGCCGAGCGCGCCGCCGGCCGGGCGGACGCCGGGGACAACGAAATAGCCATCGGACCAAGCTTTTTTGGCGAGCGCCACTTCCTCGCCCGAGCAGACGATACCATCCAGCCCCGCGCTGCGCGCCAGATCGGCGAGGCGGGCGACCTGATCCTCCGCCTTGCCGCCGACGCCGATGTCGCCGAGGTCGCTATCGTCCAGACTGGTCAGCACGGTGACGGCCACGACCTTGGTCTTGCTGCCCGCAGCCGCCTTTGCATCTTCCAGCATGGCGCGGCCGCCGGCGGCGTGGACGGTCAGGATTGCCGGCTCCAGTACATGCAGTGCCTGCACCGCCTTGGCGACGGTGTTGGGGATGTCGTGCAGCTTGAGATCGAGGAAGATCGGCAGGCCGAACTTCATCATTTCATGCACGCCATGATGGCCGTTGGCGCAGAAAAATTCGAGACCCAGTTTCAGCCCGCCCACATGTCGCCGCACCTGCCCCGCTAAATCCTGAGCCTTGCGCAGGTCGGGGGTGTCGATGGCGACATAGATGGGGCTGGTCATATCGTGCCTGTCTGGCTGGAAGTGGGGAGCGCGTCGGCCTCCTCCGGCACCGGGGTCGCCGGCACGGCGGGTGCCGCTGCTACGGTTGCCGCTACCAGAGCACGCTCGGCATTGTCCAGCCGGCGCTTCATCCGCCAGCGTGTCGCCCGGCCCATGACCCAGAAGGGCAGCGCGCCCAGCAGAAAGGCGCCGATCAGCAGGACGGGAAGCTTGGTCTCCATGACCAGGTCACCCCAGAGGCGTACCGTCACGTCCACATAATTCGCCATGCAGAAGAAGGCGAGCACGACGGCAGTCACAACCCAGAAGGCGGTTCTTAGAAATTGCATTGGCCCATTCTCTAGCTGTGGATGGCGCAGCTTAGGGCAATCCGGCGCGATGCGGAAGCGTTTCGTCGCACTTGCCGACCGTAATCCGCATGGCAAGACTGCGTGACTGGCCCGGCTCCAGCAGCGCCATGCCACCGGGCGCGTTGATCGCATCGGGCCGATGCGTGACCGGTTCGACGCAGAAAAAGCTGGCGCCCGGCGGCCGGTAGAGATGCAGCCAGTCGGCCCTTTCTGCCTGCAATGTCAGGTGCATATCGTCGCCGTGCAGAATGTGGGCGGTGCCGTCCCAGCCTTCATAGACATTGTCGATCAGCCGGTCGCCCGCGACTGGTCGGGCGCTCGTCCAGTCGCCGAAATGATCCGCCGGGGCGCTGCGTTCCGGCAGCATGTCGGGTGAGGAGAGCCACAGATTTTTGGCGTTGAAGCATAGCCGGGTGGCGGCGTCGGCGGCGAAATAGGGGTGGAAGCCGAGGCCGAGCGGCATGGCGCTGTCGCCGCTGTTGGTCACGCGCAGCGTCAGGCTGAGCATGTCGGGCGTCAGCGCGATTATCTGCTCCGCCGCATAGGGCCATGGCCAGCCCGCCATGCCGGCATGATGCTGGACGATGCGCGCCCGGTCCGTTGACGCTTCCGCCACTTGCCAGGCGCGCTGCCAGCCGAGGCCATGGATACTGTGCGGATGATCGCCGAAATTAAGCGGCAGCTGATGCAGCTCGCCATCATGGGTGAAGCGGCCCTGTGCGATGCGGTTGGCATAGGGGACGAGCGGGAAGCTCGCCATCGCCAGCGGATCGGTGGCGCCGGCGGGGCTGGGCCGCAGCAGCGGTCGATCCCCCAGCGACAGCGACAGCAGCGCGCCGCCCAGTTCGGGGGCGAGCGCGCAGCTGAGCGCGCCCGCCTGAAGCCGGATCATGATCAGCCCACCATATCTTCCAGCTCGCGCCCCTTTGTCTCATGCACCATGGCGCGGACGAAGAAGAAGGAAATGGCGGCGAAGACCGCATAGCCGGTATAGGTGATCGCCAGCCCCGGCGAGACGGCAAGGCTGGGGAAGCTCACCGAAATTGCGGCATTGGCGATCCACTGGGCGAAACCGGCGACGGCCAGGCCCGATCCGCGAATCTGGTTGGGGAACATCTCGCCCAGCATCACCCACATGATCGGACCCCAGCTGAGGTTGAAGAAGATCACATAGAGATTGGCGGCCACCAGCGCGAGGATGCCATTATGGCCCGGCAGCGTCACGCCGCCGTCCGCGCCGGTGACGGCGGTGGAGAAGGCATAGGCGACGATTGCCAGCGTGACGGCCATGCCCGCCGATCCGAACAGCAGCAGCGGCTTGCGGCCGATCCGGTCGACCAGCGCGATGGTGGCAAGGCAGGCGCCGATCGACAGCACGCCCGACAGGATGTTGGTCTGCAACGCATAATCTTCGGAAAAGCCGACCGCTTCCCACAGCGTCGCGCCATAATAGAAGACGACGTTGATGCCGACCAGCTGCTGGAAGATGGCAAGGCCGATGCCGGCCCAGACGATGGGGCGCACACGGCCGCTTTTCTTTTCGATAAGGTCGCTCAGGCGCGGGCGATGATGGTCCGCCGCCAGGCTGGCGCGGATCTCGCCCACCTTGCGCGTGGCTTCCGCTTCGCCGAACAGGCGGGTCAGCACCGCATGGGCGCGGTCATGCTGACCGCGCGCGACGAGATAGCGGGGGCTTTCCGGGATGACGAGCAGGGCGAGGAAATAGACGGCGGCCGGCAGCGCCTGGAGCCAGAACATCCAGCGCCAGGCGGGATAGCCGAGCCACAGCGACGCGGTCGATCCCCCGGCATAGCGGGCCAGCACGAAATTGGCGACGAAGGCGCCGGTAAGGCCGGTGATGATCATCACCTGCTGGATGCTTGAGAGGCGACCGCGCACGGCGGCGGGCGTCACTTCGGAAATATAGACGGGCGAGATGACGCTGGCGGCGCCGACGCCCAGGCCGCCGATGATGCGGGCAATGATGAAGAGGCCCGAACTGTCGGCCGCGCCGGCCAGAAGCGCGCTCAGCAGGAAGAGGACCGCCGCCAGCATCATCACGCCGCGCCGACCGATCATGTCGGCCATGCGCCCGGCCCCGAAGGCGCCGATGGACGATCCGACCAGGATCGCGCCGACATTGATGCCGATGCCCAGCTTGCCGAGGTCGAAGGCGCTTTCCAGCCCCTTCTGCGTGCCGTTGATGACGCCCGAATCATAGCCGAACATGAAGCCGCCGATCGTCGCCACCGCGACGATGGCGGCGATGAAGGCCATATTGACTTTCTCGACCTTCCCCTCGTTCATTCCTCTCATCCTTCCGACTATTTTTTCTGAAATGCTGGCTTTTCTAGATACAGGCAAGCGGTCCCGGCAGGCCGCGCACGCCGGGGTCGAAGGCGAACAGGTCGCCCGCCAGCGGCTGGCGCGCGCGCTCTTCCGGGCTTAGCCCCTTGGCTGCGGTGGTGGCGTAGGCGATGTCATGCTGCGGACCGCCAAAGGCGATCTTGGTGATGTTGGCGACGGGAAAGTCGATCTGGCGCATCAGCCGCCCCTGCGGGTCGTAGCGCCGCACCGACCAGCCGCCGAACAGGCCGGTCCACAGGCAGCCTTCGGCATCGATGGTTGGCCCGTCGGGATAGCCGGCGCCATCCTCTATGGAGGCGAACAGCTGCGGCTCGCCCACGGCGCCCGTCACATCGACGGCGCATTGCCAGATGGCGCGGCCGAGCGTGTCCGTGTGGTAGAGGATGCGCCCGTCCGGGGAGAAGGCCGGGCCGTTGGTGATGGAGAAGGGCGGTAGACCGCTGTTCGTCAGCTGCCCGCGATACAGCCGGTAGAAATGGCCGGTCGCCTCCGCCTCGTCATCGTCCATCGATCCGAACCAGAGCGCGCTGTCGGGCGCCACCGTCGCATCGTTCAGCCGGTTGCCGGGGCGATGCGCTTCGGGCGCGTGCAGCGGCGTGAAGCGACCGGCGGCGGGATCGAAATGATGCACGCCGCTTTGCAGGCCGACGGCGAACAGCCCGTCATCGGTGGGGAGGATCCAGCCAACCTGTCCCGGCGCAGTCCAGCTGCGCGCGACCCGCAGGTCCGGGTCGTAGCGATGGATGCGCTGGCCCTTGATGTCGACGAACCAGAGCGCGGCGTCCCGATCGACCCAGACCGGGCCTTCGCCCAGCGTGGCGCCGACGCCCAGCACGCTGTGGGGCGCGCCGGCCATGGCTTCAGCGCCAGCCGGCATCGATGAAATAATCATGGCCGGTGCAGAAACGCGCATCATCCGAAGCGAGGAACAGCACCAGCGCGGCGACGTCGCGCGGCAGGATGCGGCCGTCGAGGCACTGGGCGGCGACAATCTCCGCTTCGCCTTCGGGCGTGTACCATTTCATCTGGCGCGGGGTTTTGACATTGCCGGGCACGATGGTGTTGACGCGGATATTGTCGCGGCCAAGGTCGCGGGCAAGGCTGCGCGTCAGCCCCTCGATCGCCGCCTTGGCGGTCTGGTAGAGGGTGAGTTCGGGCAGGGCGAGATGCCAGCTGATCGAACCGAAGTTGAGGATCACGCCGCCGCCCGCGCGCTTCATCGCCGGGGCGGCCGCCTGCGCGGCGAAAAACTGGTGGCGCAGGTTCACCGCCATGCGCTCGTCCCAATAAGCGGGAGTGACTTCCTCCACGCCGTGGCGATCGTCACTGGCGGCATTGTTGATCAATATGTCGATGCCGCCCAGATCGGCCTCCACCTGCGTCATCATTGCCTGAAGCGCTTCGATGTCGCGCAGGTCGCAGGGGTAGAAGAGCGGCGCATGGGCACTGCCACCCAGCCGTTCGACCAGGGCGCGGCTTTCGGTCTCGGCAATGTCGCAGAAGGCTACCTGTGCGCCCTGCGCCGCAAATGCGTCGACCAGTCCCTCACCGATGCCGCTGCCGCCGCCGGAAATGAAAACCCGCTTGCCCTGCAAGCTGGGGTAGATGGCGGCGTTCATGCGTTTTCGGTCTCCTGAGCGGCGCTCAGCAGGCCGCGTTGTGCGAGGTTGGACATGAGGGCGGTGAGGCCGAAGCGCCACGGCGCGGCGTCCTTCGAAGTGACCACGCGATTGACGAGCCGGCCGAGCCGGGGCGTCGATATGGCGACCACATCGCCGACCTTGTGGGTGAAGCCCCGGCCCGGATCGTCGCGATCCTGAACCGGCGCGAACAGCGTGCCCAGGAACAGGGCAAAGCCGTCGGGATAATCATGTTCGCTCAGCGTCTGGCGCACCAGCTCCAGCGGATCGCGGCTGATCTGGTTCATGCTGCTGCTGCCTTCGAGCCGATAGCCTTCCGGCCCGTCGATGGTCAGCTCGACCTCCGCCGCGCGCACATCGTCAATGCCGAAGTCGCCGTCGAACAGGCGGATGAGCGGGCCGAGCGCGCAGGAGGCGTTATTGTCCTTGGCCTTGCCCAGCAGCAGGGCGGAGCGCCCTTCGAAATCGCGCAGATTGACGTCATTGCCCAGCGTGGCGCCGACCGTCTCACCAGCGGCATTCACGATCAGCACGATTTCGGGTTCGGGGTTGTTCCAGGTGGAGTCGGATCGGATGCCGATCTCCGCGCCCGCGCCCACGGTCGAGAGGACCGGCGCCTTGGTGAAGACTTCGGCATCGGGGCCGATGGCGACCTCCAGATATTGCGACCACAGCCCGTCCTCGATCAGCGCGGCCTTGAGCGAGGCGGCCTCTGGCGAGCCGGGCACCACCGCGCGGATCGAGCCGCCGACCCGTTCCTCCAGCCGTTCGCGAATGGCGGCGGCGGCGCCGGCGTCACCACGCGCCCGCTCCTCGATCACGCGCTCGATGGCGGAGAGGGCGAAGGTCACGCCGCAGGCCTTCACGCATTGCAGGTCGACGGGGCTGAGCAGCGGCAGGTCGAGATCCGCCAGCGATCCGAGCGCGCGGCCAGCGGTCGGAGCGAGCGGCATCTTCTCGATCAGTTGCGCCACGGTGGGGGCGATCGCGCTCATGTCATAGACCTGGCCGTCGGCGACGAGGATGGGGCTGGGGCCTTCGCCTGTCTCCACCCGACCGACAAATGTGCCGGCGCGCCAGTCGCCGGGCAGACAGTCGAGCAAAGCAGAAACAGCCGGCATCATCATCTCCCGAAGCTTAGTATTTGATAGCGCTACCAAACAGGGTTCGACGCAGCGAGTCAAGACCCTCCACAGGAACCCATAGGGCATCTGGCGCATTTTTTCACGATCCAGGAGGAAGGACGACATGGCGGCGCGCGCATATTGGCAGGGACAGATCAGGCTCGCTCTGGTGTCGATTCCGGTCGAAATCTATTCGGCGACCAAGTCCGGCGCTCAAATAGCCTTCCATCAGATCCACCAGCCCAGCGGCAAACGCATCCGCTATGAAAAAGTGGTGCCGGGTCTCGGGCCGGTGAAGCCGGAGGATATCGTCAAGGGCTATGAGATCAGCAAGGGTGACTATGTGCTGCTCGACCCCGAGGAAGTGGAAGCGGTCAAGCTGGAGAGCAAGAAGACGCTGGAGCTGACCCAGTTCGTCGACGCGAGCGAGATCGACGTGCTGTATTATGAGCGGCCCTATTATGTCGTTCCCGCCGATGATCTGGCCGAAGAAGCCTTCATCGTCCTGCGCGAGGCGCTGCGGCGGACGAAGAAGGTGGGACTGGGCCAGCTGGCGATGCGCGGGCGCGAATATATCGTGTCGCTGAAGCCCTGCGGCCGAGGCATGATCCTGGAAACGCTGCGCTACGCCGATGAGGTTAACCGCGCGCAAAGCTATTTTCGCGAGATCGAGGATGCCGAGCCGGACGAGGAACTGCTCGACCTGGCCCAGACGCTGATCGAGAAGAAGAGCAGTGCGTTTGAGCCGGATGCGTTCCACGACCGGTATGTCGACGCGCTGGAGCGGCTGATCGAGAAAAAGAAAAAGGCGAAGGGCCGCCGCATTATCGAGGAGGAGGATGACGCGCCGGCCAAGCGCGGCAGCAATGTCATCGATCTGATGGCGGCGCTGAAAAAATCGGTCGACAGCCCCGGCGCGGCGAAGAAGAGCAGCGCCGCGTCGTCGCGCAGCAGCGGCAGCAAGGCCACGGCCAGCAAGACGGCGGCGAGCAAGAGCAAGGCCGCGAAAGACGCGACGGACAAGGACGGCGCCGCCAAGCGGACGGCCAGAGCGCCCGCGCGCAAGCGGGCCTGACGATGCTCAACCCTACGCTGCCCTGGCTGGAACTGCTCCCTGAGATGCTGTTGCGGCTGGGCAGCGCGACCGTCATCGGGCTGCTGCTGGGGCTGGACCGGGAGCTTAAGGGTAGTGAGGCGGGGCTGCGCACCCATGGGTTGATCGCGCTCAGTTCGTCGCTGCTCACCGTGTCGTCGCTGTTGCTCTTTTACGAATTGCGCAGCGAGCGCGCCCAGCCCGATCCGCTGCGCGTGGTGGAGGGGCTGGCGACCGCGTTCGGGCTGATCGCCGCGGGGTTGGTGTTCGTGCGCGATGGGCAGGTGCGCAACCTCACCACCGCGGCCCATGTGTGGCTGACCATCACCATCGGCATCGCCTGCGGCGCGGGCCAATATTCGCTGGTGACGATCGCGGCGCTGCTGGGCCTGCTGATGCTGACCGGCTTGCGGTTCGTCGAGCGGCGCTGGCTGGAGAATAAGGATGGCTAAGTCCGATCCGCTCGACGCCTATAATGCCAAGCGCGACTTCACCCGCACGCGCGAGCCGGCCGGCACGCCGGGGCGGGCGAAGGGCAACAGCTTCATCGTCCAGAAGCATGACGCGACCCGGCTCCATTATGATTTCCGCATCGAGGTGGACGGCGTCCTCAAAAGCTGGGCGGTGACGCGCGGGCCGAGCCTTGATCCGGCGGACAAGCGGCTGGCGGTGCGGACGGAGGATCATCCGCTTTCCTATGGGACATTCGAGGGAACGATCCCCAAAGGCGAATATGGCGGCGGCACGGTGATGCTGTGGGACGAAGGCATATGGGCGCCGGTGCCGGGCAAGAGCGCCCGCGACCTGGAAAAGGGACATCTGCATTTCACCTTGCAAGGCGCGCGGATGAAGGGCGAATGGCTGCTGATAAGGCTGAAGCCGCGCGGGCGGGAGAAGCGCGAGAATTGGCTGCTGCGCAAGATCGAGGATGAACATGCGGGCGGCGCCGACGATCTGGTCGCCCGCGAACTGACCAGCATCAAGACCGGCCGCACCATGAGCGAGATTGCCGCCGACGCACCGCCCGTCTCGCTCAAGGGCAAGCGCGGCAAGCGGTTCGATGCGGCGATGGCGGAGGCGGGCAAGGCCAGCCCCGCGCGGCGAACATCGCGCAAGGCCGGCACAGGCAAGCCGCCCGCCTTTCGCGATCCGCAGCTGGCGACGCTGGTCGATGCGGTGCCGACCGGGAGCGGGTGGCTGCATGAGATCAAATATGATGGCTATCGCTGTCTAGCGGCGGTCGCGGGAGACAAGGTCCGCATCTTCACCCGATCCGGCCTCGACTGGACCGAACGGTTCGCCCTTATCGCCGCCGACCTCGCCAGCCTTGCCTTGCCGCCGGCGCTGATCGATGGGGAGATTGTCGCGCTGGACGACAGCGGCAATCCTGATTTCACGACGCTGCAACGGACGCTGAAGGGGGAAGGGAAAGGGGCGCTGCATCTCTTCGCCTTCGACCTGCTCGAGCTGGAGGGGGCGGATATCAGTGCGCTCCCCAACATCGCCCGCAAGGAGAAGCTGGCCGCGTTGCTGGGGCAGGGCAGTGCCCAGCTGCATGTCGCCGATCATGTGCTGGGCGCCGGGGAAAAGCTGTTCGACGCCATGTGCCGCGCGGGGCAGGAGGGGATTATCTGCAAGCGGGCCGATGCCCCCCATCGCGGCGCGCGCAGCCGCAACTGGCTGAAGGTCAAATGCACGCGGCGGCAGGAATTTGTCATTGTCGGCTGGACGCCCAGCAGCGCCAGCGGCCGATCGATCCGCAACCTGTTGCTGGCGCAGCAGGGGGAGGAGGGGCTGGTCTATGCCGGAAAGGTGGGTACGGGCTTCAATGCGGGCAACAGCGCGTCGCTGATGACCGCGCTGCGCGCCCGCGCCCGCAAGAGCGCGCCTGTGTCGGTGCCCCGATCCGAAGCACGCGGCGCGCAATGGGTGCGGGCCGATCTGGTCGCGGAAATCGCCTTTGCCGAATTTACCGGTGACAATGTCGTGCGCCATGCGAGCTTCCTTGGCCTGCGCGAGGACAAGAAAGCTGCCGAGGTCAAGCGGGAGGAACCCATGGCTGCACCAGAGCCGCATCACGATGTCCATATCTCCAACGCCGACCGGCTGATCTTCCCGGAGGCCAAGGTGACGAAGGGGCAGCTGGCCGACTATTATGCCGCCGCCGGCGCGGTCATGCTGCCCTGGATCGCGGGGCGGCCGATCAGCCTGGTCCGCTGTCCGCAGGGGCGCGCGAAGAAATGCTTCTTCCAGAAACATGACAGCGGCAGTTTCGGCGATCATGTGAAACATGTGCCGATCCGCGAGAAGGACGGCAGCGAGGAAGCCTATCTCTATATCGACACGATCGACGGCCTGCTTGCCTGCGTGCAGATGGGGACGATCGAATTTCACGGCTGGGGCGCGCTGGTCAGCGATGTCGAGCGGTCGGACAGGCTGATCTTCGATCTCGATCCCGACGAAGGGCTGGATTTCGAGGATGTGAAGAAGGCCGCGCGCGATATTCACCGGATGCTCGACGATCTGGGGCTGGTCAGCTTCGCGATGCTGTCGGGTGGCAAGGGCGTGCATGTCGTCGTGCCGCTGACGCCGGAGGCGCAATGGCCGCAGGTCAAGGATTTTGCCGACCGCTTTTCCCGCGCGCTGGCGCAGGCGGAACCCGATCGCTTCACCGCGACGATGAGCAAGGCCAAGCGCAAGGGACGCATCTTCATCGACTGGCTGCGTAACCAGCGCGGCGCCACGGCGGTGTTGCCCTATGTCGTGCGCGCGCGGGAGAATGCGCCGGTCGCGGTGCCGGTTACGTGGGATGAACTGAGCGATGTGGAGAAGGCGGGCGCCTTCACTATTGCCGACATTAATACGCTGCTGGAACGCGCCGCCTCCCGGGAGCTACGCGGCTGGGGCGAGGCGGCGCAGACGCTGCCGGATTATTGAGGCCCGGCAGGCGAATGGACCATGGCGAGCATGTAAAGCAGGGTCGCCAAGATGCCGACCGTGATCAGGCCGAGCAGCAGTAGCGGCAGGCAGGTGCCGAGTGGCGTGTCGTGGCGCCAGACGATCCAGACAATTGCACCCACGCTCGCCAGCAGACCGGCCGGCCGGCTCAGCAGGGCGAAGCTCAACAAAATTGCGGCGGCTGAAACCAGTAGCGAGACCGCCCAGCGACGGTGTCGGCCATTGTTCATGAATATCCCCAGCTGCCGCTTCCCCGACTCGGCTCGACTGTTGCATAGCATGGGCATGAGCAAAATCGACGAGACCCCGTCCGCCCCGATCAGCGAACCCGCCGCCAACCCGGCAGCCGCCGACGCAACGCCCGAAAGCGGCCGCAAAGGCGCCGGCAAGGCAGTGTGGATGGGCATCGGTTCGGCCGCCATTGTCGCGGCGCTTCTCTACGCCAATCGCAAGCGCGGCTAAGCGCAACGCCTGCCTGCCCTCCAGCGTAAAATATGTGGGGCGACATGGCCTTCGCTCCATGCCGCCCCGGTGCGACCCTCTGGGGGAAATCGGACCTGCCTTCGCGACAGGAAAGGGGTAGGGCGTCAGCCGTTGGCGCCGCCGCTTAGATAGGCGATGAGTTCGGGCTTGCTGACCGACATGCTCTTGTCGGCGTCGGCCGTGCCAAATGCGCCGTTGACCCAGGCGGTGACCTGTTCGGGCGGGAGCGTCTGGCCGGTGGCCTTCATCTCCTGATCCTTGAGCGCGACCATCCAGCGGGAAAATTCCGCCTTGTCGAGCTGACCGTCCTTGTTCGCGTCATAGGCGGGATATTCCGTCTCGACGATGGCGGCGACGGCGTTGGTCGGGCTGCTCGGCTGGGCCGGCTGCGCGGCGGCGGCATCGGGCGCCGTGCCCGGCTGGGCCGGCATGGGCATTTCCTGACCCGGCATGGCCGGATCGGCGGGAGCGGTCTGCGCCAGCGCGGGGGCGGTCATCGCCAGCGCCGTCGAGACAAGAAACATGCGGATCATCGCGATCTCCTGATAATCTGCGACCGTATAAATCATCCATCCTGCGAATGGATTGCCCGATCATGCTGCAACTAAAATGCGCAAAGGGGAAGGGCGGTTTCCTGAAATTTCGTTCATCTTCGTCTTTCATCTTGTCGAATGCGTCGGTTCGACCGGGAAATCTATGTTCGATACGGCGAGTTGAAGAAGATGCTTGGCCGCAGGCCACGCTGAACTGCGTATTTGCCCTGAGGGATCGTCCTTTCACTCGCTGCCTGATCGCTCAGCGGGACGTGCGGGCGAAGAGTTGATTCGGGAAAATTGCCGCCGGGCTTCAATCCCCCGCCGAATTGCTTTAGGCGCCGCGCGTCACATTCTCCTCCAGCCGCAGGATTCGCTCATGGTCCCCCGCTACGCCCGCCCCGCAATGACCGCTCTCTGGGAGCCGGAAGCCCGGTTCCGCATCTGGTTCGAAATCGAAGCGCATGCGACCGAGAAGCTGGGCGAGCTGGGGGTCGTGCCGGCATCGGCCGCCAAGGCGCTGTGGGACTGGTGGGCGACCAATCCCGCGATCGACGTGCCGGCCATCGACGCGATCGAGGCCGTCACCAAGCATGACGTGATCGCTTTCCTCACCTGGGTCGCCGAACAGGTGGGCGACGAGGCGCGCTTCATGCATCAGGGCATGACCAGCTCCGACGTGCTGGACACCTGCCTTGCGGTGCAGCTAACGCGCGCGGCCGACCTGCTGATCGAGGATCTGGACGCGCTGCTCGCCGTCATCAGGCGCCGCGCCTTCGAACATAAGCTGACCCCCACCATCGGCCGCAGCCATGGCATTCATGCCGAGCCGGTGACCTTCGGCCTGAAGATGGCCGAAGCCTACGCCGAATTTTCCCGCTGCCGCGCGCGGCTGGTGGCGGCACGGGCGGAAGTCGCGACCTGCGCCATTTCCGGTGCGGTCGGCACCTTTGCCAATATCGATCCGCAGGTCGAGGAGCATGTCGCCGAGAAGCTGGGCCTCGCCGTCGAGCCGGTGTCAACGCAGGTCATCCCGCGCGACCGGCACGCCATGTTCTTCGCCACGCTGGGCGTGATCGCCAGCTCCATCGAGCGGCTGGCGGTCGAAGTGCGTCACTTGCAGCGCACCGAAGTGCTGGAGGCGGAGGAATATTTCTCGCCAGGGCAGAAGGGCAGCAGCGCCATGCCGCACAAGCGCAACCCGGTGCTGACCGAAAACCTTACCGGCCTTGCCCGCATGGTGCGCAGCTATGCCATGCCGGCGATGGAGAATGTGGCGCTGTGGCATGAGCGGGACATCAGCCATAGCTCGGTCGAGCGCTATATCGGCCCCGACGCGACCATTACGCTGGATTTCGCGCTGGCCCGCCTGACCGGCGTGATCGACAAGCTGCTCGTCTATCCCGAGCGGATGATGAAGAATCTCGACAAGATGGGCGGTCTCGTCCACTCGCAGCGGGTGTTGCTGGCGCTCACCCAGGCGGGTGTCAGCCGCGAGGACAGCTATCGCTATGTCCAGCGCAACGCCATGAAGGTGTGGGAGTCCGACGGCCAGCTGTCGCTGCTGGAGCTGCTCAAGGCGGATGCCGATGTGTCGGCCGCGCTCAGCGCCACGCAGATCGAGGAGAAGTTCAACCTCGACTATCATTTCAAGCAGGTCGATACGATCTTCCGCCGGGTGTTCGGCGAAGCCTGAGCCGTCCGGCGGGCGATCAGGCCGCGCGTGCGGCCTGATCCAGCAGGGCGAGCCAGGCGTCGGCGGCGGGGGTGATGCGGCGCGGCTCGAGCAGCGCCGCGACCGCCGCGCGATCCGGGCTGCGGCCGTTGGCCACCCGGATCAGCGATGCCGCAGCATGATCGGTGTCGAAATCGACGATCTCGCCAAAGGTTAGATGAGCCATGATGTCCGGCAGCGCGGCGGTGCAGCGGGTCGTGACCAGCGGCACGCCATGCGCCAGTGCCTCGATCATCACCGCCGGGCAACCTTCATAGGTTGAGGTGACGAACAGCAGCGCTGCCTCCCGCAGATGAGGCAGGATGTCGGGCACGAAGCCGGGCATATCGACGCGGTGGCCGATCCCCAGCTCGTCCGCCAGCCGCATCAGCGCGCCCCGTTGCGGCCCTTCCCCGAGAAGCAACAGCCGGTAATTGCCCTCCAGCAGCGCAAAGCTGCGCAGCGCGAAGGCGAAATTCTTTTGCGGGGCAAGCCGACCGATGCACAGGATGGTGCGGCCGCGCGGTGCGGCCGGCGGCATGGTCCAGTCGTCCGGCAGCGTGGGCAGCGGCAGATGCGGGACGGCGGCCCGGTCCAGTTCGCGCTCGGCCTCCCGCGCGAGACTGGGGGCGAGGGCGACAAGCGCCATGTGTCGGCTTTGCAGCCGCAGCCGGCGGGAAAAGCATAGCTGGCCGATGCGGCTCCGCCCCGGCCGGGTCAGCGGGTTGCTGAGCTTGGAGAGCATCGGAATGCGCAGCCCGCCGAGCGCCCGCATCGCCCACAGGACAGGAATGTGGAAATTGCCCGGCCCGAAAATCAGATCCGGCTCCAGCCGGCGGGCGACGCTGACCGCTGCCCGACCCAGCCGGAGGCGCGAAAAGGGGCCGCGCGCTATGGCGGGGGAGAGGGGGGTGACGATGACATCCGGCCCGACCAGTGATCGCGCCGGGCCATTCTCATCGCCGCACAGGATGGTGACCCTGCGTCCCGCTGCGGCCCAGCGATTGGCGAAGCACACCGCCATGCGCTCCGTCCCTCCGGACGCGAAATCATGCATGACGATCAAGATATGATCCGCACGCCGCGCCATGCCGCGCGACGGACCGCCATCCGGCGAACCGGCCATGCACATTCCCCCCGATATAGCCGCCCCCCGGCGGCTCCCCTCAGGGGCTTAAGATCGCTTGGCCGCGATTTGTCAACGGCGACCGTGCGAGGCCGCCGGGGCGATCAACCGGGGCCGCTATGGCGCGGGCGGCGGCGGGGCGCGGCGTCGGACTGGCGGCGGATCAGCTCATAGTCGAGCAGCACATGAGGCGGCGGCTCGACCGTCTTGCCCCGCTTCCGCTTCATCCGCTGCACCAGCAATTCGACGGCGGCGCGTGACATGGCGCTGATCGGCTGGCGGATGGTGGTGAGTTCCGGCCAGATGGTCGTCGCGATCGAACTGTCGTCGAAGCCGCAGACGGTCAGGTCGCCCGGCACGTCCAGCCCGTTGCGATGCGCGATGGCGACGGTGGCGGCGGCCATATCGTCATTGCTGGCGAAGATGGCGGTCGGCGGTTCGGCCAGTGCGAGGATATGCTCGGCCGCGTCGAGGCCGGAGCGATAGGTGAAATAGCCCTGCGCCACCAGTTGCTCGTCGGTCGCCAGCCCGGCTTCCGCCAGCGCCTCGGCATAGCCGTCATAGCGCAGGCTGCTGGCGCTCTGGTTGGGATGGCCCTTGATGAAGCCGATGCGGCTGTGCCCGAGCGCGAGGAGGTGGCGCGTCATTTCATAGGCAGCGTGGCGGTCGTCGATGCTGACGACGGGCATGCTGCTGGGCGCGCGGCCGGTGGCGACCGCGACCGCCGGGATCTCCGCATCCCGCAGCGCGTCGGTCATCTCCACCATGTCGCAGAGCGGCGGCGGCAGCACCACGCCGTCGATCCGGCCCCGGACGAGATGCTCGACGACCGCATCCACGGCGGTTTCCTCGTCCCATTTCTCGACCACCAGATCGACGCCGCTGCGGCTCGCCTGATCGAGGCTGCCCACCAGAAACTCGCTGAGATAGGAGGCGGACGGGTTGCTGTAGAGCAGCCCGATCCGCCGCTCATCGCCGCCCGCCAGGCTGCGCGCGGCGGCGCTGGGCGCATAGTTGAGCGCCTCGATTGCGGCCTCCACCTTCGCCTTGGTGGCGGGGCGCACCACCTGCTCGCCATTGATGACGCGGGAGACGGTCATCGGCGATACGCCCGCATGGCGCGCGACATCGTTGATCGTGGGCGCGTTGCGCTGCCGGCGGGAGCTGCGGGTCTCCATCAGCGGGGCACCTCATGGGCGGGGGCGTGTGACTGTGTCATGGCCGAAATGGTAGCCGCATCAGCCATTAAGAAAAGTAAAAACGCCTCATGGGTGGCCCGGTGCGTAGGGGAAATGCAGCGCCTTGTACCAGTCGAGCGGGTGCGGCGGCACTGCGCTGCCGGCGGGGAGGGGGCGTTTGGCGATCGACTGGAAATAGGCGATGCTGGCGTCCCGCCACCATTGCGCCTCCCGCTGCTGAATGGCGAGGAAGCTTTGCGTCTGCGCGAACCGCTCGGCATCGACATGCGGGCGCAGCATCTCCCACGTCGCGCGCATGCGGCCGACGCTGGCGACGCCGCGATCATAATGCCGCACCAGTCCGTTCCAGAGCGTGTCGCCGGACTTCAGCCGATAGTCCCAGGGCAGATGGTGGAACCAGAGCAGGTCGCGCTCATCCGTCGTCTCGGGCCGCGCAAGCCGGCGGGCGAGGGGCGGCGCATATTGGGCGATGGCGTTGCTGCCGCTGGCGGTGCGGTCGAAGCCGATGCCGGCCGCGTCGGCGCGGTGATAGTAGACAGGGTTCCACTCCGGCCGCGCCAGGTCCGCCACCCAGGGGCCGGGGCCATAATGATGGCCGGTGGCCATCACATGGGCGAGGCCAAGCGGCGTCATATAATCGACCGCGGCCTCGCGCGATCCCATCATCATCGCGACAACTGGCGTGACGACATGCGCGTCGGGCGAGAAGGTCAGCGCTGCCCATTCGCGCGCGATCGACTCCGCCGACAGATCGGGATCCCAGGCCAGACGGCCAAAGGCATACCAGTCCGCCTGATTGAAGGTGGAGCCGCTCCAGTCGCGATCGGTGCCGATATTGGCCACGCCGGCAATGCCGGTCAGTCGGTGTCCTTCGAGCGAGCCGTCGATGACCTTTGCCACGGTCGATCCCTTGCCCTTGGCGAAGGTGTCGCTGTCCAGCGTCTCCTCGAACAGCGGGCCGAGATAGGTGAGGTGGGTGGACTGGCCTAGATATTCCTTGGTGATCTGGAACTCCATCATCAGCGGCGTATGGGGCATCGCCCCGAACAGCGGATGGAAGGGTTCGCGTGGCTGGAAGTCGATGGCGCCATTCTTGACCTGCACCAGCACATTGTCGGCGAACTGGCCGTCGAGCGGCTTGAAGTCGCTATAAGCCTGTTTGGCGCGGTCCTCGGGATTGTCATGGGCGTAGACGAAGGCGCGCCACATGACGATGCCGCCATGCGGCTTGACCGCGGCGGCCAGCATATTGGCGCCGTCGGCATGGCTGCGGCGATAATCCTGCGGCCCGGGCTGGCCTTCGCTGTTAGCCTTGACCAGGAAGCCGCCGAAATCGGGAATGGCGGCGTAAATTTCGTCGGCTTTCGCCTTCCACCAGGCGGCGACCCGCGGGTCGAGCGGATCGGCGGTGCTGAGGCCCGACAATTCCATCGGCGCGGTCCAGCGCACCGACAGATAGGCTTTGATGCCGTAGGGGCGAAAGACATCCGCCAGCGCCGCCGCTTTGGCAATATAGCGGGCGGTGAGGCTGTCCGACTTGGCGTTCACATTGTTGAGCACCGTGCCGTTGATGCCGATGGAGGCATTGGCGCGGGCATAGTCGGTATAGCGCGGCCCCTTATAGTCGGGCAGGCGCCACCAGTCCCAGATGGACGCGCCGGCATAGCCGCGCTCCACCGTGCCATCCAGATTGTCCCAATGGTTGAGCAGGCGCAGCTTGATGCGCGGCGCGCTGCTGATGTCGAGCCGGTCGAGCGGCGCACCCGATGCCGCAAGACGCAGTAAGGCATAGCTGCCATAGAGCAGCCCCTTGTCATCGCCGCCGCCGATCAGGATGACGCGCTTGCCCTGATGGGTGATGGAGCGGATCGCATAGGCTTCGGGGGGCAGCCCCTCCAGCTTCAGCTCCTTGGCCTTTGCGTCGCTGGCGGTCAGAAGCAGCAGCGCGCCGTCCTGCACCTGATCACTGGTTGCGGGCGCATTGCCGCGGAGGCGGGTGAGCGCGCGCAGCATCTCGGCCCGCGCGGCTTCGGCGGTAGCGCTGGTGCCGGGGGCGACGATGGTGCCGGTGACGCGCGTCAGCGCTGCGGCGGCGTCTCCCTCCAGCGGGGCGTAGCGCAGCCAGAGATCATAGCCATCCTCTGCCCGCGCGGCCGGAGAAAGGGCGACAAGCGCCATCGCCATGATCCAGTAAAGCCAGCGCATCCTCTCCCCTTCCTCCTCATCCAATCGCTTCCTTTGGCGGAGCGACATTGACAGTTCATAGGCGCAGGCTCATTGGTAACGCTATCAGGTGAACGGGAGCAAGCGGAAAAAATTCAGCGGCCAGGCATTGGCTAACAGACTGACATGGCTTCGATTTCGACGCTTATCCATCCGTCACGGCGCAAAAGCGGTTGACGAACCGGCTCCTGAGCGCTGATATTGGACTGACCAATTTTTAGGAGCTGTTATGCCGATTATTACCGGTGCCAAGGTGATCGTCACCTGTCCGGGGCGCAACTTCGTGACGCTCAAGATCGAAACGGACGAAGGAATTTACGGCCTCGGCGACGCGACCCTCAACGGCCGGGAATTGTCGGTGGCCAGCTATCTGACCGATCATGTCATTCCCTGCCTTATCGGCCGGGATGCGCATCGGATCGAGGATATCTGGCAATATCTCTACAAGGGCGCCTATTGGCGGCGCGGGCCGGTGACGATGACGGCCATTGCCGCCGTCGACATGGCGCTGTGGGACATCAAGGGCAAGGTTGCGGGATTGCCCGTCTATCAGTTGCTGGGCGGTGCCAGTCGCGATGGCGTGATGGTCTATGGCCATGCCAATGGCGCGAGCATCGACGATACGATCGAGGCGGCGCTGGATTATCAGCGGCAGGGATATAAGGCGATCCGCCTGCAATGCGGCGTGCCCGGGATGGCGTCCACCTATGGCGTGTCGAAGGACCGCTATTTTTACGAGCCGGCCGACGCCGACCTGCCGACGGAAAATCTGTGGAACACGCCCAAATATCTGCGCGTCGTGCCCGAACTGTTCAAGGCCGCGCGCGAGGCGCTGGGCTGGGACGTGCATCTGCTGCACGATATTCATCATCGCCTAACGCCGATCGAGGCGGGGCGGCTGGGCAAGGATCTGGAGCCTTATCGCCCCTTCTGGCTGGAGGATGCGACGCCGGCGGAAAATCAGGAGGCGTTCCGCCTGATCCGCCAGCACACCACCGCGCCGCTCGCCGTGGGAGAGATTTTCAACAGCATCTGGGACGCCAAGGATCTGATCCAGAACCAGCTGATCGACTATATTCGCGCGACCGTGGTGCATGCCGGCGGCATCACCCATTTGCGGCGGATCGCGGCGCTGGCGGACCTGTATCAGATCCGCACCGGCTGCCATGGCGCCACCGACCTGTCGCCCGTCTGCATGGCCGCCGCCCTGCATTTCGACCTGTCGGTGCCCAATTTCGGCATCCAGGAATATATGCGCCACACCGAGGAGACGGACGCCGTCTTCCCCCACGCCTACAGCTTCGCCAATGGCATGATGCATCCGGGCGACAAGCCGGGGCTGGGCGTCGACATCGATGAGGAGCTGGCCGCCCGCTACGAATATAGCCGGGCCTTCCTGCCGGTGAACCGGTTGGAAGACGGCACCATGTATAATTGGTGATCGGAATGCCGGGCTCGGTCGGCAGATCCGACCGAGCTTGACGATGGTCCGGCCGCTCGCATTGCCAGCGTTGGCATGATAGGGGCGGGGCTTCTTCCTTCCTCCTGCAAAACAGGGTGCCCGCCTCATGATCCGCCTTTCTGACCAGAGCTTGTCCCAATTGCCGGCCGATGTCCGCCGCCCCGGCTATGACCGCGCCGCCATGCGGTGCGGCGTCGTGCATCTGGGGATTGGCGCCTTTCACCGGGCGCATCAGGCGGTGCTGTTCGACGACGCGCTGACCGCCGGCGATCTGCGCTGGGGCATTGTCGCCGCGTCGCTGCGTTCGCCCGCTGTGCGCGACCAGATGATGCCGCAGGACGGGCTTTACACCATGTTGGTGCGGGATGGCACGGCGGAGCAGGCGCGGGTGATCGGCGCGGTGGCGCAGGTGATCGTCGCGCCGGAGGAACCCGACGCGCTGATTGCCGCGCTGGCCGCGCCCGACACGCATATCGTCACCATGACCGTGACCGAAAAAGGCTATAAGCTCGATCCCGCCACCGGCGCGCTGATCGAGTCCGATCCGCAGCTTGCCGCCGATCTCCAGTCGCTGGAGCGGCCCCAGACTGCGCCCGGCTATCTGGTGGCGGCGCTGGCGCGGCGGCGGGCGGCGGGCGTGCCGCCCTTCACCGCCATTTCCTGCGACAATCTGCCGCATAATGGCACGCGCCTGCGCAATGCCGTGCTGGCGCTGGCACGGCGGCATGATCCGGCGCTGGCGGAGTGGATCGCGGCGGAAGGGGCTTTCCCGGAAACCATGGTCGACCGCATCGTCCCGGCGACCACGGACGAGGATATTGCCGCGCTCGCTGGTCGCCTGGGGCTGGAAGACCGCGCGATGGTGAAGACCGAGCCGTTCATCCAGTGGGTGATCGAGGATCGCTTTTGCGGTCCGCGCCCGGACTTCGGCGCCGGCGTTCAACTGACGGCGGCGGTCGCGCCCTGGGAAGAAGCCAAGCTGCGCCTGCTCAACGGCGCGCATAGCGGCATCGCCTATCTGGGCGCGCTTGCCGGCATCGACCATGTGCATGAGGTGCTGGCGCTGCCCGAAGCGCGTCATTTCGTCGAGCGGCTGTGGGATGAGGCGGAAGCGACGCTGTCGCCGCCGCCCGAGCTGGACGTTGCTGCCTATCGCCGCGAATTGATGGCGCGGTTCGACAATCCGACGCTCAAGCACCGCACGCGCCAGATCGCCATGGACGGATCGCAGAAGCTGCCGCAACGGCTGCTCGCCACCATCGAGGCGCGGCTGACGGCGGGGCAGGGGTTCGATGCGCTGGCGCTGGCCGTGGCCGCCTGGATCCGCTGGCAGGCGGGGCAGGATGATGCGGGGGCGACTCATCAGGTGGATGATCCGCTTGCCGAGTCGATTGCCGCCTGCCTTGCCGGTGCGAACGACGCCGCGAGCCGGGTCGATGCGATACTCGGCTATGAGGCGGTCTTCCCGGCATCGCTGGCCGGTAAGGACGGTCTGCGCGCTGTGTTGATCCAGTGGCTTGACCTGCTGGAGACGCAGGGCGCCCGCACGACATTGGCGGCATTCGCCAGGGGCTGAACGCCTGCGGGACCGGCTTCGGCCGGTCCTTCATACCGGTATCACCTAAGAGTTTCCTGCCTTGACAACAGGCGAAGCTGAGCTATTGATACACACCTGATAGCGCTAACAACGAGCCTGCGATCATCGCGGGCCACGCTCAGGAGGGGACCGACCATGTCCGCATCATATCTTTCCGCTCGCCGCTCGCGCCTCTTTGCCGCTTCGGCTCTCTTCGCCATCGCCTGTTCCGGTGCCGCTCAGGCGCAGGAGGCGGGGCAGGCCGGCACGCAGCAGGGCGAGGTCGCCGACATCATCGTCACCGGCATCCGCGGCTCGCTGCAAAGCGCGACCAACGCCAAGAAGGACGCCGTGGCGTTCGGCGATTCCATCTTCGCCGAGGATATCGGCAAGCTGCCCGCGACCAATCTGGCCGAAACGCTCAACCGCATGCCCGGCGTCCGCCTCAATCGCGACGTCAATGGCGAGGGCACGCAGGTGGCGATCCGGGGTCTTGGCCCGAGCTTTTCCAAGGTGTTGCTGAACGGATCGCAGATTGCGGTCGCGTCGGACGGCAATACCAACGGCACCGGCGGCGGCAATCGCGAGGTGGATCTGGATTTCTTCCCGTCCGAACTTTTCACCCGGCTCGACCTGGCGAAGAGCGCCACCGCCTCCACTATCGAGGGCGGGATCGCCGGCACCGTCAACCTGCGCAACGCGCGCCCGTTCGACAAGCCGGGCACGCATGTGACGCTGGTGGCACAGGGCCAATATACCGACTCCAACGGCAAGATCAGCCCGCGCGGCGCGCTGGTCGCCAGCCATACGACCGATCGGTTCGGCATCCTGCTCGGCATTGCCGGCGTGAAGACGAAGACGCGCATCGACGGTTTTGAGTCGGTCGGCTGGACCGACGGCAATCTGGGCGGCGGCGATGCGGGCGGCAATAATTTCTCCTGGGCGTCGGTGGTGCCGGCCAATGCAGGCCATGGGCTGGTGCCGGGGCAGCCGGTCGATGTGGTGGCGACGTCGGGCCTTACCCGCGCACAGCTTGGCACCGCGCTCATCCCGCGCCTCGGCCGCAATAGCCTCACCACCGGCGACCGCTCGCGCATTTCGGCGCTGGCCTCGGTCGAGTGGCGGCCGAGCGACGCGCTGCATTTCGCCATCGACGGCATCTGGGCGAAATCACGCCGCGACTATGAAAAGGTGAACATGAACTGGCAGGTCCGCAACAGCGGGCCCGGCACCACGCCGCAGTCGACCGGCGGCATGATCCCCATCGACCTCGCCGTCGACGATAATGGCGTGGTGACGAGCGGCACCTTCGCCAACAGCTCCTTCTTCCTGGAATCGAGCCTGTTCGACCAGACGACCAAATTCTGGAATGTGAACCCCAGCGTCAGCTGGCAGCCGTCCGAAACCGTCAAGATCGTCGCGCAGGTCAATTATTCCAAGAGCCGCTTCTTCCGCGAACAGCCGACCTGGGCGTTCCAGACCACGCCCCAGTCCGGCGTCGATGTCTATTACCGCAACGAAGGTGGCGATTATCCGTCGATCACCACCAATCTCGACCTCAACGATCCCAACAATGGCAGCTGGCAATGGTATCGCCAGAATGTCCAGCTGGTGCGCCGCAAGACCGAAACGCAGGGTGCGCATCTGGACGGCACCTTTGGCGACGAATTTCTGAACGTGAAGCTGGGCGCGGCCTATGACCGAGCCAAGCGCAATGTGCGCGCCTATGACAATAGCGCCGCCTATCAACAGTCGGTGTGCGGCACGAGCTGCGCCGGTGTGACGGGCACGATCCCGACCGGCCAGATACCGCAATATCTCCAGCCCTTCCCGGTCAGGGATTTCGGCCATCTGGCGAGCGGGGATATCGGCTATAATGCCTTTGTCGTGCCGAATTTCGGCGCGATCATCGATGCCACCGATTATATTTCCTATCGCGACGCCGCGCCGGAGACGCGTGGCGCGGTGACCGGCGGCGCGACCGGCGACGTCGATGAAAAAGTGTGGGGCGCCTATTTCGAGATTAACGGGCGGATGGAGCTGTTCGGCCGCGAGCTGAACGCCAATGCCGGCATGCGCTACGCCCACACCGACCAGCATGTGGTGGGACCGAGCCAGGTCGGCAGCAGCATCGTCGATATCGTCGCTGATTCCAGCTATGAAAATTTCCTGCCGGCGCTCAACCTCACCTATGATGTCGCCGACAATGTGAAGCTGCGCTTCTCCGCCTCGCGCACCATGACGCGGCCGGAGGCGGGGCAGATCCTGCCGGGCACCACCTTCACCGATCCGTCGGGGCTGATCGCGTCGGCCGGCAATCCCAATTTGCAGCCCTATCTGTCCGACAATCTCGATTTCGGCGGTGAAGTCTATACCGGCGGCATCGGCTATGTCGGCGCGACCCTGTTCCAGAAGAAGATCGACGGCTTCGCCACCACGCTCCAGCAGCAGGCGACCTTCGGTTCGCTCAACATTCCGTTCGAAAGCCTGATTTCCACGCAGCAGAACGCCATGCTGGATCGCGCGGCGGCCTTGGGCGTGTCGATCGAAAATCTGCCGATCACCGTCAGCCGCCCGGTGAACCTCAGCGCGCTCAAGATACAGGGCGTGGAAGCGACCTGGGTGCAGCCGCTCGACATGCTGGTGCAGGGCCTGGGCTTCTCCGCCAACGGCACCTATCTGAAGCAGAAATCTTCGTCGGGTGTCGCCACCGGCATTCCGAAATGGTCCTATAATCTTCAGGGCTTCTATGAAAATCATGGCCTGTCGATCAGCCTGAACTATGTCTGGAACGACACATCGATCGCCGCCAACGCGCCGCAGAATAATATCCAGCTGCCGATCATCGCTGATGCGCGCGGACAGCTGGACCTGTCGGCGGGCTATCAGCTGCCTTTCCTCGACAAGGCGATGCGCCTGACGGTGGATGTGCTCGACATCACCAACGAACCGCTGCGCCAATCCTTCGGCTACGACAATGCACCATATTATGTCTATTATCCCGGCCGCACCGTGCTCGCCGGCATCCGGGCGAATTTCTGATCCTCCCCAAGGACGACTGGAGGGCCGGCCGCAAGGCTGGCCATTTTTTCGCTCCGGCCCCTTATCCTGTCGAGGCGTGACCATGGTGAAGCCTTTCTATCTGCCTTTCCTGTCGCTGCTCGCCCTGCTGCCGGCGCAGGCGCAGGCGTGCGCGCCGCGCTGGGTCGCCGCCTGGGCCTCGTCGCAGTTCGAGCCGACCG
>DAMDPH010000031.1:0-28480 GCA_032082785.1 Sphingobium sp.
GCGCGGAGGCGCTGACGGAGCGGCCGCTGCCGCTCGACCCCGCCGCGCGCGAGGCGCTGGTCGCCAGCGCCGATGGCGACGGTCGTTTCCTGCTCAACCAGGTCGAAACCCTCTATTCCATCGCCCTGCCCGAACCGCTCGACCCCGCCGGCCTGTCGGCGCTGCTGCACCGCCGCGTCGCCGTCTATGACAAGGATCGGGAGGGGCATTATAACCTCATCTCCGCGCTGCATAAGTCGCTGCGCGGGTCGGACCCGCAGGCGGCGCTCTATTATCTGGCGCGTATGCTGACGGCGGGCGAGCAGCCGCTTTATGTGCTGCGCCGCCTTGTCCGCTTTGCCGCGGAGGATATCGGCCTCGCCGATCCGCAGGCGCTGGTCCAGTGCCTCGCCGCCAAGGACGCCTATGATTTTCTCGGCAGTCCCGAGGGTGAGGTCGCCATCGCGCAGGCCTGCCTCTATTGCGCCACCGCGCCAAAATCCAACGCCGCCTATGTCGCGATGAAGGCGGCCTTCAAGACCGCGCGCGACACCGGATCGCTGATGCCGCCGCAAAATATCCTCAATGCCCCCACCCGGCTGATGAAGGAGGTCGGCTATGGCAAGGGCTATCAATATGATCATGACGCCGCCGACGGCTTTTCGGGCGCCAATTACTGGCCCGAGGAGATGAGCCCGCAGGAATTCTACACCCCCACCGATCGCGGGTTCGAGGCGCGGGTGGCGGAGCGGATCGCCTATTGGAACCGGCTGCGGCAGGATCGCAACGGCGGATGACCGCGCCAGACGCCGGCGCCCATTTCACGCGCTTCGTCGCCATCGACTGGTCGGGCGCCAAGGGTCGCCGGCACAAGGGGATAGCGGTCGCGCTATGCGAGACCGGCGATGCCGCGCCGCAGCTGGTGCCCGCGCCCGGGGGCGGCCCCTGGTCGCGCAGGGGCGTGGCGCAATGGCTGATCGCCGCCGCGAAGGACGCGCCGACTCTGTTCGGCTTCGACTTCAGCTTCGCCCCGCCCTTTGTAGACCGGGGCGCCTATCTGCCCGGCGATCCGGTGCCCGATCGCGCGCCGGCTTTCTGGGCCTATGTCGACCGGCTCTGCGCCGACGACGATCTTGGTGCTGCGAGCCTGCTCGAACAGGCGCATCGCCGCCATTTCTATTTCGGCAAGGCGGACGGGGTGAAAGCCGGCTTCCTCCATCATCGCCGCTGCGAGTCGCAGTATAATGCCGGCGGCGGCGGCAAGGCGTCCACCGTCTATGACGCCATCGGCGCGGCGCAGGTCGCGAAGGCAAGTTTCGCGGGCATGCGCCTGCTCCACCATGTCCGTCCGCATCTGCCCATATGGCCCTTCGACCCGCTGCCGGCGCGCGGCTCTCTGGTCGTGGAAATCTATACCAGCATCGCCGCGCGGGAGGCTGGCCGGCCCAAGGGGCGCACCAAGATGCGCGATCTTGCCGCGCTGAACGAGTCGCTCGCCCGGCTGGCGTGCCGCCCCTATGCCGGCCCAGCACCCGACGATCATGGCGCCGACGCCATCCTGACCGCCGCCTGGCTCCGCACCCGCGCGCCCGATGCCCGGCTTTGGCACCCCGCCCCCCTCAATCCGCAGATCGCCGCAACGGAGGGCTGGACCTTCGGCGTGATCTGATAGTAAGGGCGTTCGTCTGTTCCGAAGCGCCGGCTTAGCTCAGTTGGTAGAGCACCTGATTTGTAATCAGGGGGCCACGGGTTCGAATCCTGTAGCCGGCACCGGAACCGCTCCCACTCCCCCAACAGCTCCATTTGTCCCCTGCCTTGCCAATGCCACAATCCTTACCGCTGCCTGTGGATAAGTCTGTGAACATTTTGGTGACAATTGGTGGATATACTGTGCGCAACGGTCGCCGCTGAGGCGTGCTGGACCGTGCCCCTCAAGTTTTCACTTGCAGGATCAAAGCTTTGGCTTGTTGCCGCACGTTCATGCAACCTCATTATGGATGCATGGGTTGAACCGGCAAATACCGCAACTCGGAGGAAAAAATCATGCGTAACGCCCTTATGGCCCTGGCTGCCGTGTCGCTTGCCGTCCCTGTGTCGATGGCCGTGCCGACCGATGGCGCGCAGGCGCGCAAACATTATCGTTACAAGGAATGGCGGGGCCGTGACGGCCGCACCTATTGCCGCAAGTCCGACGGCACGACCGGCCTGATCGTCGGCGGCGTGGGCGGTGCGCTGCTGGGCCGGGCCATCGACACGCGGGGCGACCGGGCGACCGGCACGATCCTGGGCGCTGCCGGCGGCGCGCTGCTCGGCAAGGAAATCGACAGCAAGCGTCGCTGCCGCTGACATTGGTCGTCTAATTCCGGCATTTGCTCCCTTCGCCGCAGTAGGCAGGTGCAAATGTCGGGATCTTCAGGACCACTCATAGATGCTGGTGGAGCTTTTGACTGTCACATTTGAGCGCGACCCCCGTTCCTAGGGGGCACTCAATCACCACATTCGCTCCCCTAGCGCCGGCTGTCCCTCGACACCCGGCCATCACGAAAAAGGGCGGCTTCCCGCTGGGGGAGCCGCCCTTTTCTTGTCGATCCGACGGTTGGCCTCAGTTGGAGGCGGCGCCGCGGGCTTCCTCGACGCGGAAGGCGACGGGCTGGCCGCCCGAGACACCCGAAACGCGGCCGTTCTTGACCGACAGGTTGAAGGCGACGGCGTCGGGAAAACGACGGCCGCTGATCACCTTGCCGCTCTTGGTATCCTTGACGTCATAGACGTAGGTATAGCCTTCATGCGTGAAGCGCTGCTTGGCGGCTTCTTCGGCACTGGCCGGAGCGGCGATGGCAGTGATGGCGGTCAGGGCGCCGGCGGCAATGAACTTGGACAGCATTCGCATGGGTAAACTCCTTGTGAATGCCGATCAAACACCTCTGTATCTTTTCGTTCTGTTGAGCCTCTTGTTGCAGCGCAGCAACCTGCCCTCAATCGCAAAGGCCGGCACGACGATTGCACCGGATGCAACCGGGATCAGCCCTTGGACAGGGCGACGATATGGTCGAACTGCGCCTTGGTCAGCGGCGACACCGACAGGCGCGACTGGCGCAGCATCACCATCTCGGCCAGCGCCGGGTCGGCCTTCATCGTCTTGAGCGTCACCGGCCGCGCCAGCTTCTCCCGGGGCGCGACATGGACGGCGATCCACTTGCCGCTCTCATCGGTGCTGTCGGGCGCGGCTTCCTCGACAATCTCCATGATGCCGACCGCCTCGACGCCGATATTGCTGTGGTAGAAGAGCGACAAATCGCCCTTGCGCATCGCCTTCATATGCCCCTGGGCGGCATGGTTGCGCACGCCGTCCCATTCCGCCTTTTTCTTCGCAACCAGATCATCATAGGAGAAGACGTCGGGTTCGGATTTCATTAGCCAGTAGTTCATCTTGCCTCCTTGCATCAGCGGCAAAGGGCGATCAAGGAGGAGGATATGGCCGCGCCCCGCACGACCGGGCGCCGCATCGACTCACATGCGGAGATGAACAGTGTCGCAATCCGTGCTGGAGCAGGTTCCCGTCCTCTCCATGGCAGAGATGAACAAGATGGATTTCGCCCGCGCGTTCGGCGAGTCCTTCCAGCGCTTTGGCTTCGCCATGGTTCGCGACCATGGCATGGACCAGCAGCTGATCGACAAGGGCTGGGCGCTGGCGCGCGACTTTTTCGCGCTGCCGGTCGAGGTGAAGCAGCGCTATGACGCCAAATATAATGGCGGCCAGCGCGGCTATACCGCCTTTGGCGTGGAGATCGCCAAGGGCGCGAGCGAGAATGACCTCAAGGAATTCTGGCATGTCGGCCGCGACCTGCCCGCCGGCGATCCGCTGGCGCAGACGATGCCGCCCAATGTCTGGCCCGAAGAAATGCCCGGCTTCCGGCCGGTGTTCGACCGCCTTTATGCCGAATTCGACCGGGTCGGCGCGGAGCTGCTGTCGGCTATCGCCCTGTATCTGGGGCTGGAGGAACGCTGGTTCGACGGCCCCATCGACAAGGGCAATTCGATCCTGCGCCTGCTCCATTATCCGCCGGTTTCCCCCGAAGCGCCCGGCATCCGCGCCGGCGCGCATGAGGATATCAACCTCATCACCCTGTTGCTGGGGGCCGAGGAAGGCGGGCTGGAGCTGAAGGATCGGGACGGCAACTGGCTGCCCGTGGTGCCGCCGCCGGGCGCGCTGGCGATCAATGTCGGCGACATGCTGCAACGGCTGACCAACCACCGCCTGCCCTCGACCAGCCACCGGGTCGTCAATCCGCCGCCGGAGCGGCGCGGCCGGTCGCGCTACTCCATGCCCTTCTTCCTGCACCTGCGGCCCGACTTCATGATCGACGCGCTGCCGCAATGTGTCGACGCCGACAACCCGCGCCGCGATCCGCCGATCAGCGCGCATGACTATCTGACCGAACGACTGATCGAGATCGGCCTGATCAAGAAGGGGTGACGATAGTCGCGCGGGCCGGCGCAGCTTGCCCGGCCCCGCGCGCCAACAGCAGCTGTTCCGCTTATTTGCGGCGGCGGCCCAGCGTGATGCCGATTTCCTCGCCGCGCTCGCTCAGCGCCAGCTTCACGATCTTCACCTCGACATGCAGCACCTTCTCATCCTGCATGAAGATCGTGTCGACGATATGGTCGGCGACCCCCTCGATCAGCGTGAAATGCAGCCCCTCCGGCAGCGCGGTGGTGGCGGCATGTTTGAGATCCATGTAGTTTTTGGATCGGCTGAGCGGCGTGTCCGCCTCATAATGATCGGCGATGCGAAGCTGCGCGCGGATCGAGATGCGCAGCGGCTGCGGCAGATGCGTCTCTTCCGAATAGATGCCGGTAAGCACATCGACATGCAGGTCGTTGACCTCAAGGGTCAGATAATCGTCAAAGGAACCGTTCATAGATCGCCACATGAGGCCGCGGTCGTCGCCGATCCCGGCCGAATTTGTCTTTCAATTTGCGAAGCGGGCGCTAAAGCCCGCCGCTTCCGGCGCGGTCCATGCGCCATCGAAGGCGGATCGGCAAGAGATGTCAGTGATTATGCCCCTCGACAGCCAGCCTGCCGACGCGATCGAGCGGCTGCTGGATGCCGCCTTCGGCCCCGACCGGCATGGCCGCACCGCCTATCTGATCCGCGACGGCGTCGATTGGCTGCCGCATCTGTCCTTTGCCACGGTCGATGCCGAAGGCGCGCTGATCGGGTCGCTGCAAAGCTGGCCGGTGGCGCTCACAGAGGCGGACGGATTGCAGATCCCGCTCATCATGGTCGGCCCGGTGGCGGTGGCGCCCGCGCATCAGAAGGACGGCCATGGCCGCGCGATGATGGATGCGGTGGTCGCGGCAGCGCGCGCGCAGGGCAGCGCGCCGCTGATGATGATCGGCGATCCCGAATATTATGGCCGCTTCTGGAATTTCTCTGCCGAAGGAACCGGCGGTTGGCGCTGTCCCGGCCCTTATGAAGCGCGGCGGCTGATGGCGCTGTCGGTAGACGGCCGCGCGATCGGCGGCGCCGGCATGCTCGGCCCGCGTCGGGCCGACCAGCCCTGATTTGCCTTCGGGCGCGGGCGCTCCTATCTGGCTGTCATGCCGATGGAGCCCCTGCCCGACCTTGCCAGCCTCTCCCTCGCCGACATTGCGCGGCTGCTGGCCGAAAAGCGCCTGCCGCCGGTGGAGCGGTGGAACCCCGACCATTGTGGTGACAGCGAGATGCGGATCGCCCGCGACGGCACCTGGTATCATCAAGGCTCGCCGATCGGGCGCGAGGCGATGGTGCGCCTTTTCTCCACCATCTTGCGCCGGGAGCCGGACGGCAGCCATGTGCTGGTGACGCCGGTCGAGAAACTCAGCATCGCGGTGGATGACGCGCCCTTCGTCGCGGTCGAGGTGAAGAGCGAGGGCAGCGGCAGCGCGCGCAGCCTCGTCTTCCGGCTGAACAGCGGCGACCTCGTCACCGCCGGTCCCGACCATGCGCTGACCATCCGTCCCCATGGCGAGGAGCCGCATCCCTATCTGCATGTGCGCGGCGGGATGGAAGCGCTGGTCGCGCGCAGCGTCTATTATGAGTTGATGAACCTGGCGCTGGACGAAGGCGGCGATCCCGTCGGCCTTTGGAGCGACGGGCATTTCTTCGCGCTGGACGGGTCGGCATGAGCCTTGCCGCGCGGCTGCGCGCCGCCCTTGCCGAAGGCCATGGCCGGGGCGATGCGCTCCTCTCGTCCGACACGCGCGATCCGCGCATCGATGGCGACATCGTGCTGGCGCCGGCGGCGGTGCTGGTGGCGATCACCGACCGGCCCGAGCCGGGCCTGATCCTGACTCAACGCGCCGAGAGCCTGCGCAAACATGCCGGCCAGATCGCCTTTCCCGGCGGCCGGGTGGATGAAGGCGATGCCGACGAAATCGCCGGCGCGCTGCGCGAGGCGGAGGAGGAAATCGGCCTGCCTCCGACAGCGGTCGAGGTGATCGGCACGTCGGATCGCTATCACAGCTTCACCGGCTTCGACATCGTGCCGGTGCTGGGCGTCATCCCGCCCGACCTGCCGCTGGTGCCGCGCGAGGCCGAAGTCGCCGACTGGTTCGAAGTCCCGCTCGCCTATGTGCTGGACCCCGCCAATCGCGTGCGCCACGCGGTCGACTTTCAGGGCGCGACCCGCCATTATTATGAAATCCTCTGGCAGGGGCGCCGCATCTGGGGCGTCACCGCCGCCATCCTCGCCAACCTTTCACACAGATTGGGCCATGACCGCCTTGCTGCCTGACGCCGACTGGCGCCACCGTCCCGGACTGGATCACCTGCTCGCCACGCTCGGCGCGGAGCGCGGCGAGGCGCGCTTTGTCGGCGGCGCGGTGCGCGACGGGCTGCTCGGCCTGCCGGTCAATGATCTCGACATCGCCACCACGCTCGATCCCCATGCCGTGATCGACCGGCTGCGCGCGGCGGAGATCAAGGCGGTGCCGACCGGCATCGATCATGGCACCGTCACCGCGGTCATCGCCGGCTGGCCGGTGGAGATTACCAGCCTGCGCCGCGACGTCAGCACCGACGGCCGCCGCGCCACCATCGCCTTCAGCAACGACTGGCGCGAGGATGCCGCGCGCCGCGACTTCACCTTCAACGCGCTGTACGCCGATCCTGTCACGCGGGTGATCCACGATTTTTTCGGCGGCGTGGAGGATCTGGCCGCGCGCCGCTTGCGCTTCATCGGCGATCCCGCCGCGCGTATTGCCGAGGATCATCTGCGCATCCTGCGCTATTTCCGTTTCCTCGCCCGCTATGGCGGCAATGTGGTGGACGCGCCGGCCTATGGCGCCTGCGTCGCCGCCGCCAACAGCCTGATGGCGCTGTCGCGGGAGCGGATCGCCGACGAACTGCTCAAATTGCTCGGCGTCGCCGCGCCGCTGAAAGCGGTCGAGCTGATGATGGACGGCGGCATTTTCACGCCGGTCCTGCCGGAAATAGAGCGGGCGGCGCTGCCCGCGCTCGCCACGCTGATCGCGCGCGAAGCGGCGGCGGAGCGCTCCGCCTCGCCCCTGCGCCGGCTCGCGGCGCTGCTGCCCCGCGACGTTGCGGTCGCCGACGCGGTGGGCGCGCGGCTCAAGCTGTCGAACAAGGCGCGCAAGCGGCTGAGCCTCGCGCTCGATCCGGCCATCGCTGCCGACACGCCGCGCGTGCTGGCCTTCCGCATCGGTGTCGAAAGTGCGGTCGATCGCCTGCTGCTCGCCCCTGAGACATCGCTGGAAGCCCTTACCGACCTGCAAGACTGGACCCCGCCCAGCCTGCCGATCAGCGGCGGCGCGCTCATCGCCCGCGGCCTCACGCCCGGTCCCGATGTCGCGCGGGCCTTGCAGCAGGTGCAGGAAATCTGGGTGGCGGAGGGCTTTCCCGGCTCCGAGCGGGTGGCGGCGATCGCCGATCAGATCGTGTCGAAATTCCAGCGCGCCCGCCAATAGGCGAAGGCATCCTCTTCCGGCATCGGCCGGGCGAACAGATAGCCCTGCCCCTGCCAGCAGCCCAGCCGCTGAAGCGCCAGCGCCAGCGCCTCCGTCTCGATCCCCTCGGCCGTGACCTTGAGATTGAGCGATTCGGCGAGCGACAGGATGGTGCGCACGATCACCAGCTTGTCATGATCCTCCAGCATGGAGGACACGAAGCTGCGGTCGATCTTGAGGATGTCGATGGGCAGGCTGTGCAGGCTGGCGAGGTTGGAAAAGCCGGTGCCAAAATCGTCCATCGCCGTCTGAATTTGCAGATCCTTGAGCGCGAACAGCACTTTGCGCGCCTTTTCCGGGTCGGCGATAATCGCGCTCTCGGTGACTTCGGCAGTCAGGCGCCGCCCCTCCACGCCGGAATAGCGCAGCGCCTCCTCGAACATGGCCGCAACATCGTCGCGCGCCATCTGAATGGGGGAGAGGTTGACGTTGACGCCCACCGGCACCGGCCGGCCGAACTTCGCGTCCCACCGGCTGATCGCCTGCGCCGCTTCATAGGCGGCCCAGCGGCCCAGGCTGGTGATGAGGCCGCTTTCCTCCGCCACCGCGATAAATTCGGTCGGGGTGACGCTGCCCAATTCCTCATCCTGCCAGCGGGCCAGCGCCTCAAACCCCGTAATCTCGCCCGTTTCCAGATGGATGAGTGGCTGATAGGCCAGCGTCATCGCTCCCTGCGACAGCGCATCGCGCAACCGGCTTTCCACGGTAAAGCGCCGCTGCGCCTGTTTCAGCACGCCGTTGCGGTAGATTTCCAGCTTGCCGCTCTGCTTGGCGATCTTCACCGCGGCCTGCGCCTTGCGCACCACATCGTCGGGATCGTCGTCCGGTCCGGTCGACAGGGCGCAGCCAATGGCGCAATCGACGCGGATCTGCAGGTCGCTCAACCGGATCGGGACGTTGAGCGCGCCCCGGATGCGATCGACGATGTGCAGCGCATCCGACAGGCCATTGTTGAGCCGGGCGAACACGGCGAAATCATTGCCGCCGATCCGGGCGAGCACGTCGCCCTGGCGCAGGCTGCCCTTCAGCCGCTTCGCCACGGTGATGAGCAATTCGTCGCCGGCCATCGGCCCCAGCGATTCATTCACCCGGCTGAAACGGCTGAGATCGATGGCGAGGATGCCGAACCGCGTTCCTTCCGGCCAGACCATATTGGCCAGCCGCTCAACAATCTCCTCGCCGAAACCGGTGCGGTTGGGCAGCGCCGTCAGTCCGTCCGACAGCAGCTCGCGCCGCAGGTTCTTTTCCATCTTACGCTCGCTGGTGCGATCGATGGCGGTGAACAGATAATGACGCACGGCCGGCGCATCGGAATGCAGCCGGCCGAGCGTGCAGAGGAAATATTCAAGGCCCAGACGCCCCTCGCGTCGAATCTCGAAACTGTCGAGCTGTCCATCGGATCGCATGAACGCGCAGATGCGCTCGCCCCATTCCAGCGTGCCACTGGGATCGGGACCAAAGGCCGCAAGCTCCTGCCCAAAGGCACGGTGAAAAGCGGCATTGCCTTCGACAATGGCGATGCGGCCGTCTTTGCAGGAGAGAATCGCCGCGGCCTGCGGAAAAGCGGCCAGCAGCTGCGTCACGGCGCTCACCGGCGCATCATGCGCAAAATGCCCCGCGCTCGCAGGGTCATCATCCGGCTCTTCGACCGGCCAGTGGCGAACCGACATGGAATCCATGTGCTAACCCCTAGCCCAAAGCGGTAAATATTTCAGAAACGACACGCAGACTAACAAAAATCAGTTTTGTTTTTATCAGAAGCGGTTGTCGCGCGGAAATCCGGTGGGCGGCATGCGGCCGGCCGCACCCCGCGCGACCTTCCACGGCGTCATATCGCTTTCCGTGCGCGTGCGGCCACTGTCGCCGCCCATCGTCCAGCTCAGCCCGTCCGCCATCTGGAAAGCGATGGCGTCGCTCAGCCCGCCATCGCGATAGCGTTGCAGCTGCACGCCCTGCCCCCGCGTCATGCGCGGCATTTCGTTAAGCGCGAAGACCAGCAGCTTGCGATTCTCGCCGATGACGGCGACGCTGTCCGCCTCTGCCGCGATCGGATGCACGACGCTCAGCCGGGCGCCGTCGCGGATGTTGACCACCTGCTTGCCCTTGCGCGTTTCGGCCAGAATGTCCGCCACGGTGGCGACGAAGCCACGCCCGTCGGACGAGGCGAGCAGCAATTCCTTCGCGCTCCCCGCCGGCAGCAGCGCGACGATGGCGCCCTCATTATCCATATCGACCAGCGACCGCACCGGATCGCCAAAGCCGCGCCCGCCCGGCAGCTTGTCCGCGCCCAGCGTGAAGATGCGCCCGGTCGAGGTGGCGAGCAGCAGCTTGTCGGTGGTCTGCGCGTGGAAAGCGAATTGCGGGCCGTCGCCTTCCTTGAACTTGAGCGTGTCCGCCGCCGCCAGATCACGATGGCCGCTCATCGCCCGTATCCAGCCGCGTTCGGAAAGAATGACGGTGATCGGCTCGCGCTCGATCATCGCTTCCAGCGGGATCTCGCGCGCCGGGCCGGCTTCCTCCACCAAGGTGCGGCGGCGACCCAGCGGCGTCTCCGGTCCATAGCGTTTGCGCAGCGCCGCCAGATCCCGCTTCAGCCGCGTCCGCTGGCGCGAGGGGCTTTCGACCAGCTTCTCCAGCTCGTCCTTTTCCTTGAGCAGTTCGGCATGTTCGCGCCGCAGCTCCATCTCCTCCAGCTTGCGCAGCGAACGCAGGCGCATGTTGAGGATGGCTTCGGTCTGACGGTCGGTCAGCTGGAACTCGTCCATCATCACCTGTTTGGGCTCATCCTCGGTGCGGATGATCTCGATCACCCGGTCGAGGTTGAGATAGGCGATGATATAGCCGTCGAGCAGTTCCAGCCGCGTCGCGATCTTGTCCAGCCGATGCTGCGCCCGGCGGACCAGCACGTCGATCTGATGCTTCAGCCATTCGATCAGCAGCGGCCGCAGCCCCAGCACGCGCGGCGTATGGCTGCCGTCCAGCACGTTGAGGTTGAGCGGAAAGCGGCTTTCCAGATCGGTGAGCCGGAACAGGCTGTCCATCAGCATGTCCGGATCGACGGTGCGCGCGCGCGGTTCGATGACGATGCGGATTTCCGCGTCGCTCTCATCCCGCACATCGGCCAGGATCGGCAGCTTCTTGTCGTTGATGAGCGCGGCGATCTGCTCGATCAGCTTGGACTTCTGCACCTGATAGGGGATTTCGGTGACGACCGCGACCCAGCTGCCGCGCCCGCCATCCTCCTTGTGCCAGCGTGCCCGCATGCGAAAGGCGCCGCGCCCGGTGACATAAGCTTCGGAGATGATCGCCGGGCTGTCGACCAGCACGCCGCCAGTGGGAAAATCCGGCCCGCTCACCACCTGCATCAGCTCTTCATGCGTGGCGTCGGGATCGTCGATCAGCAATCCGGCCGCGTCGATCAGCTCGGCGACATTGTGCGGCGGGATGCTGGTCGCCATGCCGACCGCGATACCGCTCGCGCCATTGGCGAGCAGATTGGGGAAGAGGCCGGGGAATACCTCCGGCTCCTCATCCTCGCCATTATAGGTGGGGCGGAAATCGACCGTACCCTCGTCCAGACCCGCCATCAGATCGGCCGCCGCCTGCGTCAGCCGCGCCTCGGTATAGCGCATCGCCGCCGCATTATCGCCGTCGATATTGCCGAAATTGCCCTGCCCGTCGACCAGCGGCGTGCGTAGCGAAAAATCCTGCGCCAGCCGCACCATCGCGTCATAGACGGAGGAATCGCCATGGGGGTGATATTTGCCGATCACGTCGCCGACGACGCGCGCGCATTTCTTGTAACTGGTGGTGTTGCGCGCGGGATTGGCGACCAGCACGTCGGGACTGGCCCCGCCCGGCTCCATCCGCAGCAGCCGCATCGCCCAGAGCAAGCGCCGATGCACGGGCTTCAGCCCGTCGCGCAGATCGGGCAGCGACCGCGCCGTGATCGTCGAGAGCGCATAGACGAGATAACGCTGCGACAGCGCGTCGTCGAATGGATGGTCTTTGATAGCGTCGAATGGGTCGCGAAAGTCCGTCATCCCCTGCGGGATAGCAGCAGGAGCACGAAACGGAAACGGCTTTGACGATCAATAGCCGATCAGCAGCATGTCCAGCGCGGCGGCAATGGCATCTTCCTGAGATGTAAGATCCGCGACCATATCGCCCAGCGCCCGCGTCGGCACGGATGCGGCGAGATGCGTCGCCATCAGCAATGGCCTGCCGTCCACCTCCAACAATGGGTGAAGCCGGGCGACGGGTGCGGGAACCTGAGCAGGCGGCAGCAGGGGCACGACCAGCCGCGTTTCCAGATAATCGAGCAGGTCCGCCTGACAATCCAGCACGAGCGCCGGCCTGGCGCGCAGCGCATGAACATGGAAGCGCGCCATCAGAATTGCCGATATTGTTCCAACGGCAATCCATGTTCCTCGACATAGGCGTTCCAGGCTGCAATCGCCTCCGCATTGTCGGCTTTCCAGCGGCGCGCGCGTTCGGCGGCGACTTCGCGGCGCAGCCCGGCCTCGCAGGCGCTGTCGAGATCGATGCCGAGCGCGCGTGCATCCTCGACCAGCGCCTCTTCCAGAGAGAGGCTGATCGCGCCGCGCGCCTTGATGCCGCCCGGTTCCTGTCTGGTCATCGCCGCTTGCTCCTTCCGCCGACCCCGCGATGATAGCCCAGCCGTCCCGCGCGCGCAAAGGGGACGACGGCGCGCCGGTGAGGGAGATTAGGGGTTGAACAATCCGGCGCAGCCGCCACTTTGCGCCCGTGCTCGATTCTGCCCAACCCGCTTCGCCCATCCTTCCCCCTCCGCCCGAGACGCTGCTGCACGGCGCGGCCCTGTTCCTCGATTTCGACGGAACGCTGGCGCCGATCGCCGATACGCCCGACGGGGTGGTGGTGGACGATGATCTCGTCTCCATGCTGCTGGCCCTGCGGGAACGGCTTGGCGGCCGGCTCGCCATCGTCAGCGGCCGATCGGTGGCGACGCTGCGGGATCTGGGCTTTGCCGATTTCCTGCTGGCCGGCACCCATGGGCTGGAATTTGCCAGCCCCGGCAAGGCGCCCGACGCGCCCGCGCGCCTGCCCGCCATCGACGCCGCCGAAGCCGCCTTTCAGGCCTTCGCCGACGACAAGCCGGGCCTGCTGGTCGAGCGCAAGACGATCAGCGTCGGCCTGCATTTCCGCGGCGCGCCGCAATGGGGCGCGGAGGCGCGTCACCTTGCCGAGCAACTCGCCCGCGATCACGACATCGCCCTTCAGCATGGCAAGATGCTCTACGAACTGCGCCCCGGCGGCGCGGACAAGGGCAGCGCGGTGCAGCGGCTGATGACGCAGCCGCCGATGCAGGGCGGCACGCCGCTGTTCATCGGCGACGATGTGACCGATGAGGAAGGCTTCGCCGCCGCCGTCGCTCTGGGTGGCGCCGGCATCCTCGTCGGCACCGTGCGGGAAACAGCCGCGGAATTCTTTCTGGAACAGGTTGCGGCCGTCAGGCATTATCTCGCCCAGGGGATAGTCCGGCCCGGCTGACCGGGGCGGAGGCCCCTGCCCGTGCGCAACTTCAGGGGGATCGACCAATCCACGAACATCGCGAGACACAATCGGCCGGTAACGGGCGTTCGCTCGACCTTTGGCCCATCGGCAATTGCCAGGCATCGGCGCTGGTCGACACCGCCGGACGGATGATCTGGGCCTGCGTCCCGCGCGTGGACGGCGACCCGGTCTTTTCCGCCCTGCTCGACGACAAAGATTGGGAGTCGCCGGATGCGCGCGGCTTCTGGGCCATCGAGCTGGAAAATTGTGTCGCGGTCGAGCAGCATTATATCCGCAACACGCCCATTCTGGTCACGCGCCAGCGCGATGCGCAGGGCAATGCGATCGAAACCTATGATTTCTGCCCGCGTCACCGGCACAAGGGCCGCATGTACCGGCCCGTCGCCTTCATCCGCATCGTGCGGCCGGTGGCGGGATCGCCGCGCGTGCGCGTGCGGCTGCGGCCGACCACCTCCTGGAATGCGGAGAAAGTGCCGGTCAGCTACGGCTCCAACCATATTCGCATCGTCCTCTCCTATATGGCGATGCGGGTGTCGACCAACGCCCCCATCGGCCTGATCAACCAGGAAAGCTGGTTCCGGCTCGAACATGACATGCATTTCTTCATGGGGCCGGACGAAGGCTTTTCCGACGCGTTGCGCCCCGCGATCGAGCGGATGCTCGACGATACGATCAACGAGTGGCAGATGTGGGTGCGCGGCCTCGCCATCCCGCCCGAATGGCAGGAAGCGGTCATCCGCTCCGCCATCACGCTCAAGCTGTGCCAGCATGAGGAAACCGGCGCCATCGTCGCGGCGCTTACCACCAGCATTCCCGAACATGCCGATTCCGGGCGCAACTGGGACTATCGCTACTGCTGGATCCGCGATGCCTATTATACGGTCGAGGCGCTGAACCGGCTGGGCGCGCTGGACGTGCTGGAATCCTATCTCGTCTATCTGCGCAATATCGTCGATGGCGCCAAGGGCGGCCATATCCAGCCGCTCTACGACGTGCGCGGCAACGCGACGCTGGAAGAGTGGGAGGCGGACCATCTGCCCGGCTATCGCGGCATGGGACCGGTGCGCGTGGGCAATGCCGCCTTCAGTCAGGTCCAGCATGACGCCTATGGGCAGATCGTCCTGTCGTCGGTGCAGGGCTTTATCGACCTGCGGCTGCTGCGGATGGCGGGCCATGCCGATTTCGAGGCGCTGGAGGCCGTCGGCGAGCGCGCCTGGCAGGTTTATGACAAGCCCGACGCCGGGCTGTGGGAATTGCGCACCCGCGCCCATGTCCACAGCTATAGCGCGGTGATGTGCTGGGCGGCCTGCGACCGGCTTGCCCATGCGGCGACCGCGCTCGACCTGCCGCTGCGCGCCAGCCATTGGCAGAACCGCGCCGACACGATGCGGACGCGCATTCTGGACATGGCATGGCGCGACGAAAGCGACGCCATCTCCGCCAATTTCGAGGATGACGCCCGCGACGCGTCGCTGCTGCAACTGCTCGACCTGCGCTTCCTGTCGGCCGACGATCCCAAATTCATCGGCACGCTCAAGGCGCTGGAAAAGGATTTGCGGCGCGGCAACGACATGTTGCGCTACAGCGCGCCGGACGATTTCGGCGAGCCGGTCACCGCCTTCAATGTCTGCACCTTCTGGCTGATCGAGGCGCTGCACCGCACCGGCCGCACCGAAGAAGCGCGGACCCTGTTCGAGGAAATGCTGAGCCGCCGCACCGGCGCCGGCCTGTTGTCGGAGGATATTGACCCCGTGAGCGGGGAATTATGGGGCAATTATCCCCAAACCTACTCATTGGTCGGCATCATCAACTGCGCCGTCTTGCTGAGCAAACCGTGGAGCGTGATGCGATGAGCCGACTGATCGTCATTTCCAACCGGGTCAGTCGCCCGACCAAGTCCGGCAATCAGGGCGGACTGGCGGTTGCGCTGGCGCAGGCGCTGCGGGAAAGCCGGGGCATCTGGGTCGGCTGGTCGGGGGAAACGACCGACGCCTTCACCGGCCATATCGGCTTTTCCGAGGATGATGGCGTCAAGACCGCGACGATCGATCTGGAAGAGCAGGATGTCGACGAATATTATAATGGCTATGCCAACAAGACGCTGTGGCCGCTCTTCCACTTCCGCATCGACCTTGCCGAATATGCCCGCGATTTCGAGGGCGGCTATAATCGCGTCAACAGCCGTTTCGCCGACACCGCCAGCCCGCTGATCGAGCCAGAGGATGTGATCTGGGTTCATGACTATCACATGATCCCGCTGGGCCAGATGTTGCGCGACAAGGGGCTGAAGAACCGCATGGGCTTCTTCCTCCACATCCCCTGGCCGCCGACCCGCCTGCTCGTCTCGCTGCCGCATCACAGCAAGCTGGTCAGCACGCTCTTCGCCTATGATGTGGTGGGTTTCCATACCGAGGAATGGCTCGAATCCTTCCGCCATTATGTGGAAAAGGAGATGGGCGGGCGCGTCGACGGCGATTTCGTGACCGTAGGCGACCGCACCATTCAGGCGATCGCCTGCCCCATCGGCATCAATGGGCAGCAATTTGCCGAAGCCGCGCGCAGCGAGCCGGCCAAGGAGATGTATACCCAGATCCGCCGCTCCCTGCAGGACCGGGCGATGATCGTCGGCGTCGACCGGCTCGATTATAGCAAGGGGCTGGAAGAGCGGTTCAACGGCTATGCCCGTTTCCTGCGCGACCATCCCGAATTTCACCGCAAGGTGGTGCTGACGCAGGTGGCGCCGCCCTCGCGCGGGGAGGTGGAAAGCTATCAGCAGATCCGCGCGACGCTCGATTCGCTCGCCGGCCGGATCAACGGCGCCTATAGCGATGTCGACTGGACCCCGATCCGCTACGTGAATCAGGGCTATCCGCGCGACCAGCTGGCCGGCATCTACCGCAGCGCCCGGATCGGGCTGGTGACGCCGCTGCGCGACGGCATGAACCTTGTCGCCAAGGAATATGTGGCGGCGCAGGATCCCGACGATCCGGGCGTGCTGATCCTCTCCCGCTTTGCGGGCGCCGCGCTGCAATTGCGGGAGGCGCTGCTCATAAACCCCTACAGCCCCGAGGAAATGTCCGACGCGATCAAGCGCGCGCTCGCCATGCCGCTCGAAGAGCGCCAGCGCCGCTGGCGCGCAATGATGGACAGTGTCGAGCAGCAGGATATCAGCTGGTGGCGCAAAAGCTTTACCGACCGGCTGATGGCCAGCCGCGACGCGCCCGCGGCCCTGCCCGAACCGGCCGAGGCAGAAAGCTAGAACCGCTTTCGCCTTGAGCCTGCCTTCCGCCTCCTTTAGGCGGGGCGCATGCAGCAGGATGACGATCATGAACCGCGCGGCCTATGGGCGGCGATCCGCGCCCGGTCCGGCGTGGTGGTGGGCGTGCTGGGCCTGATCGGCTGGCTCGCCCTGCTCTGGTTCATGTTCGGCGACGTGCTGTAACCGCAACGGCTTTTCGGCCCCTCGTCCCAGCTAATTGCACCTTCGCACGGATTGCTTTATGGGCCTGCCCGAACAGCCCCGGCACCCGTTGATCCTTTTCGAATCGCGTTTGCCGGGGCGCATTCTTTCTCGGGAAGACAGGAACGCGCATGGCCCGTCGCCGCCAGATCTACGAAGGCAAGGCAAAGATCCTTTACGAAGGCCCAGAGCCCGGCACGATCATCCAATATTTCAAGGATGACGCAACCGCGTTCAACGCCCAGAAAAAGGGCACGATTTCTGGCAAGGGCGTGCTCAACAACCGTATTTCCGAGCATATTTTCACGCTGCTCGGCCAGATCGGCGTGCCTACCCACTTCATCCGCCGTCTCAACATGCGCGAACAGCTGGTTCGGCAGGTGGAGATCGTGCCGATCGAGGTGGTGGTGCGCAACGTCGCCGCCGGATCGCTCAGCAAGAAGCTGGGGATCGAGGAAGGCACGCAGCTGCCCCGCACCCTGATCGAATATTGCTACAAGGACGACGCGCTGGGCGACCCGCTCGTGTCCGAAGAGCATATCGCCTGCTTCGGCTGGGCCAATCAGGAAGAGATGCACGACATTGCCGACATGGCGATCCGCATCAACGATTTCATGTGCGGCCTGTTCGCCGGCATCGGCATCCGCCTGATTGACTTCAAGCTGGAATTCGGCCGCCTCTGGGACGGCGAGTTCAGCCGCATCATCCTCGCTGACGAGATCAGCCCCGACGGCTGCCGCCTGTGGGACATGGCGACCGGCGAAAAGCTGGACAAGGACCGGTTCCGCCGCGATCTGGGCGGCGAAGTCGAAGCCTATCAGGAAGTGGCCCGCCGCCTGGGTCTTCTGCCCGAGGGGCTGGACACCACCGTCCTCGACCTCGACACCCACCGCAAGAAGCGCAGCAAGGACTGACGCGAGACGGTCGTGCCTGGCGATGCGCCGGGCACGACCTTCGTGGCTTCGAACGCGCCGCCCGAACCGTTCTGGCTGAGCCTTTCAAAGCCCTACTGATCTTCCACTCCGTTCGCTTCGAGCGCAGTCGAGAAGCCTGCCTGGCACCTTCCAAGACGCCGTAAAAACCTTTATTTACAGCATCTTACGCGACAAGGCTGCAAGCAGGCGAGAAGCGCCCTCACCCCATCAGCGCATCGACCATCAGCTTGATGCCCAGCAGCACCATCATGATATAAATGAGCCGGTAGAAGCGCGCGGCGTCGACCCGGCGGACCAGCGCCACCCCGGCAAAGGTCGCCACGATGGCCACCGGCACCAGCATCGCCGTCGCGGTCAGGTTGGGGCGGCTGAACTGGCCCAGCGCGGCATAGGCGGGCACTTTCATCCAGTTCATGACGGCAAAGGCGATCGCGGTCGTGCCCACCAGCCGATCGCGCGACAGGCGCTTGGGCAGCACCCACATCTGAAAGGGCGGCGATCCGGCATGGGCGATCTGGCTGGTAAAGCCGCTCGCCACGCCGAAGATCATTCCCACCCAGTCGGGCGAGTTGGACGGCAGCACGGCCGCGCCGCTGCGCTCCGCCCAGAGCCGCTGCACCCCGAACAAGGTGGCGATCAGCCCCAGCACGCCCAGCACCGCCGTTTCCGACACGATGCTCGCCAGGAGATAGCCCAGCATCACGCCCACCGCCATGCCGGGCAGCATCACCCGCAGGATATGCCCGTCCCAGCTCTTGCGAAACGCCCAGATGCCGAGCGAATCCTGAAGGATGAGGATCGGCAGCAGGATCGCCGCGCCGCGCAGCGGATCGACGCCCAGCGCCATCACCGGCATCGCCAGCGCCCCCACGCCGGCAAAGCCGCCCTTGGCCATGCCGGAGAGGATGACCGCCACAATGGCGCAGGCATAATAGAGAAGATCGGCGTCCATGCCGGCCGCCTAATCTATTTTCCCGGCGCGCGGTATCTGCCGACGACAGAAAAGCGCGCCGCCTCAGGCGGATGCCCTCCCCGCGCCCACCGCGACCCGTGCAAGGCGCCGCCGCCCCCTCTTTGCGAGCATATAGGCTTGCCTCGCCGCGCCGCCGCGCCTAGGGGAGCGGCAAAGGCAGGGCCTTCCGTGCGGGAGGGCCGCGCGATCAGGTGCCAAGGAGTATCACCCCATGAAAGCCCGCATCTTCGTCACCCTCAAGGGCGGTGTCCTCGATCCGCAGGGCAAGGCGATCCATCATGCTCTGGAGGGCCTGGGCTTTGGCGGCGTCAATGATGTGCGCGCGGGCAAGCTGATCGAGCTGGACGTCGCCGACGACACCAGCGACGCCGATCTCGACGCCATGTGCCGCAAGCTGCTGGCCAACACCGTCATCGAAAATTACCGTATCGAAAAGGTGGCCTGAGCCATGAAGAGCGCCGTCATCGTCTTTCCGGGCAGCAATTGCGACCGCGACCTGGCGGTGGCGTTCGAAAAAACCACCGGCTCCAAACCCGCGATGATCTGGCACCGGGACACCGAACTGCCCGATGATCTCGACCTGATCGGCGTGCCCGGCGGCTTTTCCTATGGCGACTATCTGCGCTCCGGCGCGATGGCGGCCCGCTCGCCGGTGATGCAGGCGGTCGCCAAGGCTGCCGAGCGCGGCACCTATGTGCTGGGCGTGTGCAACGGTTTTCAGGTGCTGACCGAAAGCGGCCTGCTGCCCGGCGCGCTGCTGCGCAATGCCGGCGGCCATTTCGTCTGCCGCGACGTGGCGCTGACGGTGGAGAATGCGCAGACCGCCTTCACCAGCCGCTTCGACGCGGGCGAGACGATCCACTTCCCCGTCGCTCATCATGACGGCAATTATTTCGCCGATGCGCAGACGCTCGACCGGCTGGAAGGCGAAGGGCGCGTGGCGCTCCGCTATGCCTCGGGCGTCAACGGATCGGCCCGCGACATTGCCGGTATCCTCAACGAAGCCGGCAATGTGCTGGGCATGATGCCGCATCCGGAGCGGGTGATCGAGCCGGCACAGGGCGGCACGGACGGCAAGCGCCTGTTCGACGGCCTGGTCGAAGGGCTGCTCGCCCGCGCCTGACCCCTTAGCGATACAGCGATAGGAGCGCGCGAACGACCCGACAGGGCGTTCGCGCGCTTCTTTACATCAACTCGTTGAAATAACAGGAAAAGCCTCCCCGGCTACGACCGGAAAAAAAGGCTTACACCTGTCTCACCCCTGTAGCAGTTAAGCGCTCTTGACCGGCGCCTCAGCCGGCCCGGTGATAGTCATAATCATGGATGCGGCCCTGCTGCTTGGTCAGGATCGCGCCGATGATCGTCGCGCCCGCCCGGCGCAGCCGCTCGACCGAAGCGCGCAGCCCGCCATGATGGTTGCGCCCCGATTCCACCACCATCAGCACCGCCTGCGCCCGCACCGCCAGCAAAGGCGCATCGGTCAGGCCAAGGATGGGCGGCCCGTCGATCAGCACCGTGTCATAACGCTCCTGCACGCCCGCCAGCAGCAGGTTGAACGCCGGCGCGGAGAGAAGCTCGGCCGGATTGGGCGGCACCGCGCCGCAGGGCAGCAGGGCGACGCCGGCGATGCTGCTGTCGACAATCGCCTGCTCGGCGGTCGCCTGACCCGTCAGCACTTCGCTCACGCCGCAGGCCGGGGTGATGCCGAACAGCCGATGCTGCACCGGGCGGCGCATATCGGCATCGATCACCAGCACCCGCTTGTCCCGCTGCGCCAGTGCGGCGGCAAGGGCATGGAGCGTCAGCGACTTGCCCTCCCCCTCCTGCGCGCTGGTCATGAGAATGGAGCGGGGCAGCCCCGCCACCGATCCCAGCAGCAGCGAGGAAGCGATAGGCGCGAAGACATCCGGTTGCGGCGGCCCCTCGCCCGTCACCGGGATCGCACCCAGCAGCGGCAGGCCGACCCGCTCCGCCAGCGTATCGGCCGAGGTCACCGCATCGTCGAAAATATGGCGCGCCGCCACCAGCAGCAGCCCGAGCAAAATGCCGCCCAGCGCCGCGATCAGCAGGATATTGCCGATCCGGGGGGAATAAGGCCGCGACGGGACCGCGGCGCGGTCCAGCGGCTGGATGCGCCCGGCCTGGAAGCCGGCCTGCGAGGCCATGTCGCGATAACGCTGCAACAGGCTGTCATGCAGCATCCGGTACGTCTCGACCGACCGGCCCATGATGCCCAGCTGCACGTCGCGCCCGCGCTCAAGCTGCGCGTCCTTTTCCAGCGCGGCGATCTCGCGGCCGATCTGCTGCTCGCCATGGCGAGCGACATCATATTGCTCGCGCAGCGACAGGCGGATCGTCCGGGCCATGCTTTCGACCTGATCGTCGAGCGCGGCAAGCTTCGCCCGCGCCTCGCGCATTTCGGGATGGGCATCCTTGCGGAACTGCCGTTCGCGGGCGATTTCGGCCCGCGCCTGCGCCCGTTCGGCGAGAAGCTGCTGCATCGCGCCATTGCCGAGCACATCGGGCAGCGTTTCGGCGCTGACCTGCTGCGCGCCTTCCCAGCGTTTCTGCGCGGCGATCCGCTCCGCCACCGCCTGCGCGCGGAAGCTGTTGAGTTGCGCCAGCCGCGCCTCGACCGATCCATCGGGCAGCGCGGGCTGTGGCGGAGTCGGTGCGTCGCCAGACTCGTCGCTCGCCGGCGTCGTGCCGCCCGACCGAGCGGCATAGACCGCCATGTCGCGCTCCGCCCGCGCCAGATCCTTGCGCGCCGCATCCAGCTCGCCCAGCAGGAACCGCCGCGCCTGCACACCCGATTCGAACCCGCGCTTCAGGTCCGCGCGGATCAGGCTGTCGGCATAGCTGTTGGCAACCCGTGCCGCCAAAGCCGGATCGGCGCTGTCGAAGCTGATGCGGATCACCCGCGAACGGCTCGGCAAGCTGACGTCGAGATGATCGCGGAGCAGGCCGATCACGGCTTCCTGCTCGACCTGACGCTGGCTCAGTCCGCCGCTGCCCTCGCGCGGGCGGCGCTCGGCCATGCCCTGGAAGAAAGTGGGCGTGCCGACCAGCGACAGGCTGCGCGCGACCTCCTCCGCCAAGGCGCGGCTGCGCAGCACTTCCAGCTGCGTCTGCATCAGCGTCTCTATGTCGCCCGCCGACGTATCGCGCGTGCCGGCCGCAGCGCCGGCCGCACCGGCGGGCACATCCTGCACCTCGACCGAGGCGGTCGCCCGATATTGCGGGGTCGACATCATGATGGTGAGGATGCCCGCCAGCAGGCACAGCGCCAGCGTGACGAACAGGATGATCCGATGCCGCCGCAGCACGTCCCAGCCGCCGCGAATGGCGGCAACGAAGCGTGCGCGGCGCCCGTCTCCGCGCGGCTCCGCTTCGTCCAGCGCGATCACGCGATCATCTTCCCCCCTCATTGCAGCTTGTCCAGTGCGATAAAGCCCGCCGCCACCGCCGGCAGCGCGACGAGCGTTCCGCCGACAATCGCCTTCACGCGCGACAGGCCGACAATGATCTGATCACCGGGCAAAATCTCCGGGTCGGGCGCTTCGCCGCGACGGATGGCGCGCAGGTCGAACAGGGCCACGCGACGCTCTCCCTCCATCTGGCGGATCACCAATATGCTGCCATCATCGGCCAGCCGGGTCGCGCCCTTGGCCATGGCCACCGCCTGGCTGAGGCCGATGCGCCCCTCGATGGGGAACAGCCCCGGCTCGCGCACTTCGCCGTCGATCATGATGCGGCGGCTCGCCGCATTTTTCACGAACAGCGTGACCTGCGGCGAGACGAGATAGCGGGCGCCCAGCTTTCCGGCGATCACATCGGCAGCTTCCCCGGCGGTGAGGCCCGCGACCGGCACGTCGCCGATCAGGGGCATCCGCACCATGCCCGCGCCGCTCACCTGCGCATCCTCCAGCGACAGGTCCGGCTCGTGATAGACCGTGATCCGCAGCACATCGTCGAAACCGATGCGATAATCCATGGCGATAGCGGGCGCCGGCGGGATCGCCGCATAGGCGGCGGCGTCGCGCGGCGCGTCCTGCGTCGTCGCGCAGGCGGCGAGCGCCAAGACCGGCATCGCCGCGATGCCGCGTCGCCAAAGCCTGTTCCTGCTAAGCCCCAAGCGCAACGCCACCCCTTTCATCGATAGAAATGGCGCAGCAAGGCACCGTCAGCGCCGGGGGTTAACGGCGCTGCAACATCATGGCAACCGCGGGCATGCCCGGATGCCGGCCGCTGCCGACGATCAGACCGCGATTCGCGCCGGATGCGTATCGACCGGGCGGCGCGGCTGGTCGGGCCATATGCCCCGCGTATCATAGACGCGCTTGTCGGCGCGCTCGTCGACCGGGACGGATTTGAACATGTCATGATCAACTAGAATGATGAAGAGGCCACATTGTTCCAGGGCCGTATCGAGATCCATCAATTCCGCGCCGGTGCCGACAAATTCGGCCGGCAGTTCGCGGGCATAGGGCTCCACCAGCTTGATCCGCCGGCCATAGCGGCGGGCGAGCCGGGCGGCGACCTTCACCGCCGGGCTTTCGCGGAAATCGTCGATATTGGCCTTGAAGGCGAGGCCGAGGCAGGCGACGTCGCCGCCGGCTTCCTCATCGATCAGGTCGGACGCCTTGGCGACGACATAGTCGGTCTTGCCGTCATTCACCTCCCGCGCGGTGCGGATGATGCGGGCATTGGCGGGATCGCCATGGACGATGAACCAGGGGTCGACGGCGATGCAATGACCGCCGACGCCCGGGCCGGGCTGAAGGATGTTGACGCGCGGATGCCGGTTGGCGAGGCGGATCACTTCCCAGACATCGATGTCCATGCCGTCGGCGATGACCGACAGCTCATTGGCGAAAGCGATGTTGACGTCGCGAAAGCTGTTCTCGACCAGCTTCACCATCTCGGCCGCGCGCGCGGTGGTGGTGATGCAGGCGCCACGCACGAACTGGCGGTAGAAGCCCAGCGCCTTGCGCGCGCAACGCGGAGTAATGCCGCCGATGCAGCGGTCATTGTCGATCAGCTCGACGAGGATGCGGCCGGGCAGCACCCGCTCCGGGCAATAAGCGATGGCGATATCCCCCTGCCCGCCCAGCCCCGGCATCTTGAGATCGGGCCGCAGGCGGCCGATCACGTCGCGCATCGCCTCGGTCGTGCCCACCGGCGAGGTGGATTCGAGGATCACCGTATCCCCGGTCTTCAGTACTGGCGCCACCGTCCGCGCCGCGTCCAGCACATAGGAAATGTCGGGCGCGCGATCCTCCGCCACCGGGGTCGGCACGGCGATGATGAAGACATCGCTCTCCTCCACCGCGAGGCTGGCGCGCAAATGCCCACGCGCGACCACGCCCTGCACCAGCCCGTCGAGATCGACTTCCTCGATATGGACACGGCCGGAATTGACGGTCTCCACCACATGGGGCGACACATCCACACCCACGACCTGACAGCCCCCCCGCGCGATCAGCGCAGCGGTTGGCAGGCCGATATAGCCCAGGCCAATGACGGAAACCTTCTGCTTGCTGTCGACGGGCATGTGATGATCCTGGAGAAACGGTCGGTAAGAGCCGGATAGTGGCTGAGATTGTTGAATATTTCGGTAACCGCTCCCGCCCCGCAAGGCGAGCGGCTTCAGCGGCCGGCGATGATGTCGGCGATCCGCTCCGCCGCCATGCCGTCGCCAAATGGATTATGGGCGCGGGCCATCGCCTGATAGGCGGCCTCATCGTCGAGCAGCCGGCCCGCTTCAACGACGATGCGGGTGCGATCGGTGCCCACCAGCCGCGCCGTGCCGGCCGCAACGCCTTCGGGCCGCTCGGTCGTCTCGCGCATCACCAGCACCGGCTTGCCGAGCGAGGGCGCTTCCTCCTGCACGCCGCCGCTGTCGGTCAGTACCAGATGGCTCATGTCGAGCAGCCGGACAAAATGGGGATAGTCGAGCGGGTCGATCATCGCGACATTGGCCAGGCCTGCGAGCGCCGCATCCATGACCGAGCGGACATTCGGATTGGGATGGACGGGGAAGATCACCGCCACATCCGGCCGCGCCGCGATGTCGGCGACCGCGCCCGCAATATTTTCCATCCCGCCGCCGAAATTCTCCCGCCGATGGCTGGTGACGGCGATGATGCGCCTGCCCGCAAAGCGCGCCGCGAGCGCGTCCAGCCCGGACGCCAGCGCCGGGCGCTCGGCAATGCGCGCGCGGGTGGCAAGCAGGGCGTCGATGACCGTATTGCCGGTGACATGGATGCTGGACGGCGCGCGGCCTTCACGCAGCAGCGCCTCGGCAGCGGCCTTGGTCGGGGCGAAATTCATGTCGGCGATGCAGGCGACGACGCGCCGGTTCACCTCCTCTGGCCAGGGATGATGGATGTCGCCGCTGCGCAGCCCCGCTTCCACATGGGCCACCGGAATCTTGCGATAATAAGCCGCAAGGCTCGCCACCATCGTCGTCAGCGTATCGCCATGCACCACCACCCGGTCGGGCCGCTCCGCATCGAAAGCCTCGCCCAGCGCGACGATCAGCCGCGCCGTCAGCCCGTCGAGCGTCTGGTCCGGCATCATGATGTCGAGGTCGAGGTCCGGCACGATGCCCGCCATGTCGAGCACCTGATCGAGCAGCCCGCGATGCTGCGCGGTGACGATCACCCGCGCATCGACGCCAGCGCGCTCCCGCAGCCGGTGGACGACCGGAAACATCTTGATCGCTTCGGGCCTCGTGCCGAATACCAGGGCAATCTTCATGTCTTTGTCAGTCTCCGCGCTCTGTCGCCCCGCCCGCCACTGATCTGGCAGCAAAATCTCTACAGCGCCTAAACGACAGGCACGCGACAGGCCACAGTGCGCCAGTCAAAAAACGTCCGCCAATTGTAAAAGCGGCCCGCTATGCTAGACGCTCGTCCCAACATCCAAGGCGAGAGTGAATAGATGAAGATCACGATGATTGGCACCGGCTATGTCGGCCTCGTCTCCGGCGCCTGCTTCGCCGATTTCGGCCATGACGTGGTGTGCGTCGACAAGGATGCTGGCAAGATCGCCGCGATCGAAGCGGGGCGGATGCCGATCTTCGAACCGGGCCTCGACCATCTGGTCGGCACCAATGCGACGGCCGGCCGGCTGACCTTCACCACCGATCTTACCGCCGGGGTCAAGGGCGCCGACGCCATCTTCATCGCCGTCGGCACGCCCTCCCGCCGGGGCGATGGCCATGCCGATCTTTCCTACGTCTATGCCGCTGCGCGCGAGATCGTCGCGGCGCTCGATGGCCCGACCGTCATCGTCACCAAATCCACCGTGCCCGTCGGCACCGGCGATGAAGTGGAGCGGATCGCGCGCGAACTGCGGCCGGACCTCGACATTCAGGTCGTCTCCAACCCCGAATTCCTGCGCGAGGGCGCGGCCATCGGCGATTTCAAGCGGCCCGACCGCGTCGTCGTCGGCACCACGGGCGACGAGGGCGCGATTGCGGTGATGAGCCAGATCTATCGCCCGCTGAACCTCAATCAGGCGCCGGTCATGTTCACCGGCCGCCGCACCGCCGAACTGATCAAATATGCCGCCAACGCCTTTCTGGCGACCAAGATCACCTTCATCAACGAAATGGCCGATCTGTGCGAGGCGGTCGGCGCGGAAGTGCAGGATGTGTCCCGCGGCATCGGCCTCGACAACCGCATCGGCTCCAAATTCCTTCATGCCGGTCCCGGCTATGGCGGCTCCTGCTTCCCCAAGGACACGCTGGCGCTGGTGAAGACCGGGCAGGATTATGACGCGCCGATCCGCATCGTCGAGACGGTGGTGCAGGTCAACGACCTGCGCAAGCGGGCGATGGGGCGCAAGATCGTCAAGGCGCTGGGCGGCGACGCGCGCGGCAAGACGGTGGCGCTGCTCGGCCTGACCTTCAAGCCCAATACCGACGATATGCGCGACGCGCCCAGCCTCGCCATCGTGCAGGCGCTGGAGGATGCCGGCGCCAATGTGGTCGCTTATGATCCCGAAGGCATGGCGCTGGCCGCGCCGATGATGCCGGGCGTGACCATGGCGGGCGACGCCTATGCGGCGGCCAAGGATGCCGATGCGCTGGTGCTGGTGACGGAATGGGATATTTTCCGCGCACTCGACCTCAAGCGGCTCTGCTCGGCGATGAAGACGCCGGTGCTGGTCGACCTGCGCAACATCTATCCGGTGAACGAGGCGGAGGCGGCGGGCTTTGCCGTCACCCGCGTCGGCGGCAAGGGCAGCACCGCCTGATGCGGCGGCCCGAGGCGGAGGCGCGTCCCGACGACGCGCTCCCGCGCCTGGGTCATTGGCTGACGGCGGCGCTCATCCTGCTGGCGACGACCTTGATCGTCCCCCTGTTCGCCGCCTTCATCTGACCGCTCAGGCCTTGAGCTTCCAGCCGCGCTTCAGCAGCGTGTAACAGGCGACGCCCAGCGCCATGTTGAGCAGCAGCAGCACGATGCTGCCCGCCAGCACATCGCCATCCGCGGCGGCGACGAAGCCATATCGGAAGCCGGAAATGGCGTAGAAAAAGGGATTGGCGTGGCTGATCGTCTGGAACAGCGGCGACAGCCGGTCGATCGAATAGAAAGTACCCGACAGCAGCGTCATCGGCCCGATCACGAAATTGGTGATGGCGGCGGCATGGTCGAACTTTTCGGCCCAGATGGACGTCATGACGCCGATGAAGGCGGTGAGCATCGCGCCCATCAGGCCAAACCAGAAAATCGCCCAGGGATGCGCCGGCGTCACATGCACACCGGGCCACAATGCCATCGCGATCCACAGCGCGCCGCCCACGCAAAAGGCCCGCGTCACCGCCGCGCCGACCAGCGCCAGCAGCAGCTCGCCATTGGAGAGCGGCGGCATCAGATAATCGATCAGCGTCCCCTGCATCTTGCCCGACAGCAGCGAAAAGCTGCTATTGGCGAAGGCATTGTTCATCATCCCCATGATCATCAGGCCAGGCGCGATGAAATCGGCGAAGGGCACGCCCAGCACCTGCCGGTTGGCGCCGCCCAGCGCGATGGTGAAGATCACCAAGAACATCAGGGTCGTCACCGCCGGCGCCCAGATGGTCTGGAGCTGCACCTTGAGGAAGCGTCGCACTTCCTTGCGGTACAGCGCGCGGGTGCCCGCCCAGTTGACGTTCCGGATCACCATCACCCCCGGCTCATGGAAGGGCGCGGGGCTGTGCGGGGCTGCAATTTTGGACTGGTCGTTCATGGCGGGATCGACTATCGGCTGGAGAAGAGTGCCGCAAGCACTTCTGCGCGGATTTGAACCCGCGCCTGGCTGACCCCATATAGGGCGCCATCTACGAAAGTGAGGAGTTTTTCATTGTCCTGGACCGACGAACGTATCGACCAGCTCAAGACGATGTGGGAACGCGGCCTGACCGCGAGCCAGATTGCCGATGAACTGGGCGGCGTCAGCCGTAACGCGGTGATCGGCAAGGCGCATCGCCTGGGCCTCCAGTCCCGCCCGTCGCCGGTCAAGGCGAACGATGCGCCGAAAAAGGCCGCAGCCGCGCCGCGCAAGCCTGCGCCCGAG
>DAMDPH010000032.1:0-27980 GCA_032082785.1 Sphingobium sp.
GGCCTTGTCGGCGCGCTGCTCGACGGCGGCGGTCAGGGCGAGGGCGAACTGCTTCTGACGGTCCGCCAGCTGGACGAGCGGCGCGGCCCCTGGTGCCTGGCTGATCTCGGCGGGGTGCGCAGCGGCCTCGCCATCCTTTTCGGCGACCGCCGGACCGTTGCCGGCCGAAGCCTCATTGCCGAAATGAGTCCGATACAGCTCATCCATGAAATCCTGGCGCGCTTCCAGATCCTGGGCCAGCGCCTGAACCGAGTCGCGATAGGTTTCCACCTTATTGGCGCTGCGCGCGACTGCCTTGCTCTCGACCGAGAGGGCGGCCCGTTCCTGCGCGACCGATGCGCCGTCGATAAGCATCGCGATAGTAGCGCCGCCCCAGCCAAGCAGGACCAGCGACGCCGCGCTCAGGCTGAGAAGCTGTAGCCGGCGCGATATGCGGACGAAGCGCACTTGGCAGCCAGATCGCAGGAAGATCTCCCGCTCCGGACACAAGGCATCAAGCCGGTCCCGGAAGGCGGACAGCCCCCTCTTGCTCTGCTTAGACACGTAGAACCCCCTCGCTCTTACGAGTCGGGGCGCTAGCAAATGCCGCGCGAACGCGCGAATCCGTCAGAGCGGACTCGTGACGAGTCGAGGGTAGAACAGGATGAAATGATTTCCTTGAAATATGGTTCCTGCCGCTCGAAAATAATCCTGAGAGCGTGAGGGCAGGGTGCCTGCGTCTACCCTATTCGGAAGGCGGGATGCGGATTGAGCGCAGTCATGCCCGCGTTCCAGGCGGTTCGCTTGACCTGTCGCGACGCCATCGCTATAGCGCCCGCTGCCCAGCGGCCTGCGGTTCATCGGGGACTCGTCCCCACCGCCGTATCTCAAGGGTGAATAGAGCTGAACATTGCCGAGTGCTTTTGCGGCTCCAGGCGGCATATCGCCGTCGGGGCCTTTGCTGTTTGCAGGTGATTGCCCGCATATGGCGCGGAACACGGGAATGCACGCGGTAAAGTAACTGAAAAGGTGAAGGGCTTCATGCCAACAATCAACCAGCTGGTCCGCAAGGGCCGCGAACCGCAGAAGGCCAAGTCGAAGGTCCCTGCAATGGATGCGAACCCGCAAAAGCGTGGCGTTTGCACCCGCGTCTATACGACGACCCCGAAGAAGCCGAACTCGGCTCTCCGTAAGGTGGCGAAGGTGCGTCTGGTCAATCAGCGCGAAGTCATCACCTACATTCCGGGTGAAGGTCACAACCTTCAGGAGCACAGCGTCGTGCTGATCCGTGGCGGCCGCGTACGCGACCTTCCCGGTGTGCGTTACCATGTGCTGCGCGGCGTTCTGGATACCCAGGGCGTCAAGGATCGTAAGCAGAGCCGTTCGAAGTACGGCGCGAAGCGTCCTAAGTAAGAAGGGGAGACCAGAAATATGTCACGTCGTCGTCGCCCCGAAAAGCGCGTTATCCTGCCGGATCCCAAATTCGGTGATATCGTGCTGTCGAAGTTCATGAACAGCATCATGCAGGACGGCAAGAAAGCCGTTGCTGAAGCCATCGTCTATGGCGCTCTGGAAACCGTCGAGGCTCGCGCCAAGAAGGACCCGATCGGCATGTTCCACGATGCGCTGAACAATGTGAAGCCGGGTATCGAGGTCCGCAGCCGCCGCGTCGGTGGTGCGACCTACCAGGTTCCGGTCGAAGTCCGTCCGGAACGCGCCCAGGCGCTGGCCATCCGCTGGCTCATCACCGCCGCGCGCAACCGCAGCGAAACGACGATGGCCGCGCGCCTGTCGGGTGAGCTGATGGATGCCGCCAACAACCGCGGCAATGCGGTCAAGAAGCGCGAAGATACGCACCGCATGGCGGAAGCGAACCGCGCCTTCTCGCACTATCGCTGGTAAAGGAGGAGCGGGCGCCATGGTGCCCGCTTCGCCAATCGGTTTCAAAATCTGGTCCGTTCGTCAGGGGTCACTACCCATGGCGGACGGATTGGTTTAGGGGCCGCCCAAGACTCGAATCCCCAACCGCCGGCGTGCCGGCAACGGAGAAGCATCATGGCCCGCAGCCATCCGCTCGAACGCTATCGCAATTTCGGTATCATGGCGCATATCGACGCCGGCAAGACCACCACGACCGAGCGTATCCTTTATTATACCGGCAAGTCCTACAAGATCGGCGAAGTCCATGACGGCGCCGCCACCATGGACTGGATGGAGCAGGAGCAGGAGCGTGGGATCACCATCACCTCTGCGGCCACGACCTGCTTCTGGAACGACCACCGGCTGAACATCATCGACACGCCCGGCCACGTCGACTTCACCATCGAAGTCGAGCGTTCGCTGCGCGTGCTGGACGGCGCGGTCGCCGCGTTCGACGGCGTTGCCGGTGTCGAGCCGCAGTCGGAAACCGTGTGGCGCCAGGCGGACAAGTATAAGGTTCCGCGGATGTGCTTCATCAACAAGCTCGACCGCACCGGTGCCAATTTCTATTATTGCGTGCAGACGATCATCGACCGTCTGGGCGCCACCCCGGCTGTCCTCTATTTGCCCATCGGCGCTGAGTCGGACTTCAAGGGCCTGGTCGACCTGGTCGAGAATCGCGCGATCATCTGGAAGGACGAGAATCTGGGCGCCGAGTTCGCCTATGAAGAGATTCCCGCCGACATGGCCGACAAGGCCGCCGAGTATCGCGAGAAGCTGATCGAGCTGGCCGTCGAGCAGGACGATGCCGCGATGGAAGCCTATCTCGAAGGCAATCTGCCCGACTTGGCGACGCTCAAGGCGCTGATCCGCAAGGGTACGCTGGAGCAGGCGTTCGTGCCGGTGCTGTGCGGTTCGGCGTTCAAGAACAAGGGCGTGCAGCCGCTGCTGGACGCGGTGGTCGATTATCTGCCTTCGCCGCTGGACATTCCCGACGTGCAGGGCATCAACCCCGACACCGAAGCCGCCGACAGCCGCAAGACCGCTGACGATGCGCCCTTCTCGGGTCTGGCGTTCAAGATCATGAACGATCCGTTCGTCGGCTCGCTCACCTTCCTGCGCGTTTATTCGGGCACCCTGACCAAGGGCACCTATCTGAACTCGGTCAAGGACAAGAAGGAAAAGATCGGCCGCATGCTGCTCATGCATGCCAACAGCCGTGAAGATGTCGATACCGCTTATGCCGGTGACATCGTCGCGCTGGCCGGCATGAAGGAAACCACCACCGGTGATACGCTCTGCGCCGAAAAGCAGCCGATCATCCTGGAGCGGATGGAATTCCCCGAGCCGGTGATCGAGCTGTCGGTCGAACCCAAGACCAAGGCCGACCAGGAAAAGATGGGCATCGCCCTCAACCGCCTGGCTGCCGAGGATCCGTCCTTCCGCGTCTCCACCGACCATGAGTCGGGCCAGACCATCATCAAGGGCATGGGTGAACTTCACCTCGAAATCCTCGTCGACCGCATGAAGCGCGAGTTCAAGGTCGAGGCCAATGTCGGCGCGCCGCAGGTCGCCTATCGCGAATATCTCGCGAAGAAGGTCGACATCGACTATACCCACAAGAAGCAGTCGGGCGGCTCGGGCCAGTTCGGCCGCGTCAAGGTAACGGTGGTCCCCGGCGAGCGTGGCACGGGCTATCAGTTCTTCGACGAGATCAAGGGCGGTAACATTCCGCGCGAATATATCCCGTCGGTGGAAAAGGGTTTCCGTGAAACCGCCGAAAGCGGTCATCTGATCGGCTTCCCGATCATCGATTTCGAAGTCCACCTGACGGACGGCGCCTACCATGACGTCGACTCGTCGGCCCTGGCCTTCGAAATCTGCGCCCGTGGCGCGATGCGCGAGGCAGCCGCCAAGTCGGGCATCAAGCTGCTCGAGCCGATCATGAAGGTCGAAGTCGTCACCCCCGAGGAATATCTGGGCGACGTCATCGGCGACATGAACAGCCGTCGTGGTCAGATCCAGGGCACCGACAGCCGCGGTAACGCGCAGGTTGTCGAGGCGATGGTCCCGCTGGCCAACATGTTCGGCTATGTGAACCAGCTGCGTTCCTTCACCCAGGGGCGTGCGAACTATTCGATGATCTTCTCGCACTATGACGAAGTTCCGCAGAATGTGGCGGACGAGGTCAAGGCGAAGATGGCCTGACGATTCTCCTGACCGGCCCGGCGTGCCGGGTCGGTTAGGGCTGGTAATATCCAAATTTGCTGCTATGGACGCGCCTTCGCAAGGCGCGGCCGAGCGGTCAAACCCCATCGGATTTGATTAGAAGGTAGGAAAAAATGGCTAAGGCTAAGTTTGAGCGGAACAAGCCGCACTGCAATATCGGTACGATCGGTCACGTCGACCATGGTAAGACCTCGCTGACCGCCGCCATCACCAAGGTCCTCGCCGAAACCGGCGGCGCGACCTTCGTTGACTATGCCAACATCGACAAGGCTCCCGAAGAGCGCGAGCGCGGCATCACCATCTCGACCGCGCACGTCGAGTATGAGACCGAGAAGCGCCACTATGCGCACGTCGATTGCCCGGGTCACGCTGACTACGTCAAGAACATGATCACCGGTGCGGCCCAGATGGACGGCGCGATCCTCGTCGTTTCGGCCACCGACGGCCCGATGCCGCAGACCCGCGAGCACATCCTGCTCGCCAAGCAGGTCGGCGTGCCCCAGCTGGTCGTGTTCATGAACAAGGTTGACCTGGTCGACGACGCCGAGATCCTCGAGCTGGTCGAGCTGGAAATCCGCGAGCTGCTGTCGTCGTATGACTTTGACGGCGACAACATCCCCGTCATCCCCGGCTCGGCTGTGAAGGCTCTGGACGGTTCGAACGACGAGATCGGCCGTGAAGCCGTTCTGAAGCTGATGACCGCCGTCGACGACTTCATCCCGCAGCCGGAGCGTCCGGTCGACAAGCCCTTCCTGATGCCGATCGAAGACGTGTTCTCGATCTCGGGTCGCGGTACCGTCGTCACCGGCCGTGTCGAAACCGGTATCGTCAAGGTTGGCGAGGAAGTCGAGATCGTCGGCATCCGCGACACCCGCAAGACCACCGTCACCGGCGTTGAGATGTTCCGCAAGCTGCTCGACCAGGGTGAAGCCGGCGACAACATCGGCGCGCTGGTTCGTGGCGTTGGCCGTGAAGACGTGGAGCGTGGCCAGGTTCTGGCGAAGCCCGGTTCGGTTACGCCGCACACTGAGTTCGACGCTGAAGTCTACGTGCTGTCGAAGGAAGAGGGTGGCCGTCACACGCCGTTCTTCGCCAACTATCGTCCGCAGTTCTATTTCCGCACCACCGACGTGACCGGCGAAGTGATCCTCCCCGAGGGCACCGAGATGGTCATGCCCGGCGACAATGTGAAGCTCGGCGTCAAGCTCATCGCCCCGATCGCGATGGACTCGGGTCTGCGCTTCGCCATCCGTGAAGGCGGTCGTACCGTCGGCGCAGGGGTTGTCGGCACGATCTCGAAGTAATATAGGCACCGCAGCGGCGCGAATCGTCTGATTCGCGCCGCTCGGAGTTTTCACCGCCTCGGATCGCCTTTCTCCCGCTCGGACGAGCTAGAAGGGCAAGGGACGAGGCGGTTTGTTTTTGGCTCTTTCGCATCGGTATAGGACATGGACAGCAACATCCGCATTCGCCTCAAGGCGTTCGATCATCGCGTGCTCGATCAGGCGACCGGCGACATCGCCGAGACCGCCCGCCGTACCGGCGCCCTCATTCGCGGCCCCATTCCTCTTCCGACGCGCATCGAAAAGTTCACGGTGAACCGTGGGCCGCACATCGACAAGAAGTCGCGCGAGCAGTTCGAGGTCCGCACCTACAAGCGTATGCTTGACATTGTGCAGCCGACGCCGCAGACGGTCGACGCGCTGATGAAGCTGGACCTGGCTGCCGGCGTGAACGTCGAGATCAAGCTGGCATAAGTCGGCAAGTCCCTGCTGACCAACAGGTCGGCAGGGTATCGGGTATTCCGGGAAATCGGAAGCTCACACGACACAAGGGATACCGCGCAGCGCCCGGCTAAGCTGGATGATCTGCGGTCCTGGTCCCCCGTCGCCGTTCCCGAGCAGGGGGTGGCATCCAACCCGGACGGGGTGATCTAAACATTGGGTTGGCCGCAAGGGAGTGATCCTGAGCGGTTTTTTCGTTGGATACGCCCGCTGCTAAGGCGGGCCTCTATTGGGAGTATGGATCATGCGCACTGGCGTGATCGCTAAGAAAGTCGGGATGACCCGCCTGTTCCAAGAGGACGGACGTCACATTCCGGTTACGGTTCTGGCCCTTGAGGGCAATCAGGTTGTGGCCCGCAAGGAAGTCGATCGCGACGGCTATGTCGCCGTTCAGCTCGGCGCGGGTGTCGCGAAGGTCAAGAATGTCGCCAAGCCGCAGCGTGGCCACTTCGCCAAGGCGGAAGTGGAGCCCAAGCAGCGTCTGGTCGAATTCCGCGTCGCCGAGGATGCGCTCCTCGATGTCGGCGCCGAAATCGCGGCCGACCATTTCATCGCCGGCCAGCTAGTCGACGTTGCCGGTCATACCCAGGGTAAGGGTTTTGCCGGTGCCATGAAGCGCTGGGGCTTCGGCGGTATGCGCGCCACGCACGGCGTGTCGATCAGCCACCGTGCCCATGGTTCGACCGGTAACCGTCAGGATCCGGGTCGCGTCTTCAAGAACAAGAAGATGGCCGGCCATATGGGTGATCGTGAGCGGACCCAGCAGAATCTGGAGATCGTGCGCACCGACGTGGAGCGTGGTCTGCTGTTCGTGAAGGGCAGCGTTCCGGGCGCCAAGGGCACCTGGCTGACCGTTTGCGATGCCGTCAAGGTCAAGCGTCCTGCCGATGCTCCCTATCCGGCCAGCCTGCGGGCTGCCGCCAACAGCAACAACGCTCCGGCCGAGACGCCCGCTGAAGATGCGGCCGCTCCCGAAGCGACCGAAGGCCAGGAGGGCTAAACCATGAAGGTCAATGTACAGACCCTCGACGCGCAGGCCGCCGGTGACCTGGAGCTCAACGATGCCGTCTTCGGTATCGAGCCCCGCACCGACATTCTGCACCGCGTCGTCACCTGGCAGCTGGAAAAGCGTCGCGCTCCCGCCCGCGCCACCCGCGAGCGTTCGGATGTTGCCCGCACCGGCAAGAAGTTCGGTCGCCAGAAGGGCGGCGGTACGGCGCGTCACGGCGATCGCAAGGCGCCCATCTTCATCGGCGGTGGTAAGGCCCATGGTGCCCGCGCCCGCGATTTCGGTCACGACCTCAACAAGAAGGTTCGTGCGCTGGGTCTGAAGATGGCGCTGTCGTCGAAGGCCAAGGACGGTTCGCTGATCGTCATCGACAATCTCGATGTCGCCGAAGGCAAGACCAAGGCGCTCGTGGCGCACCTCGCCAAGCTCAACCTGACCAAGGCGCTGTTCATCGACGGCGACGCGGTCAATGTCAGCTTCGCGAAGGCATCGGCCAACATCATCGGCGTGGACCTGCTGCCGGCCGTCGGCGCCAATGTCTACGACATCCTGAAAGCCGACTCGCTGGTGCTGACGCGCGCTGCGGTCGAAAAGCTGGAGGCCCGTTTCAATGGCTAAGAAGCAAGTCGCGACCGTCGACAACCGCCACTTCGATGTGGTGGTTGCTCCGGTCATCACCGAGAAGTCGACCCTTCTCAGCGAGAACAACGCCGTTGTCTTCAAGGTCGCGAACGACGCGTCCAAGCCGGAGATCAAGGCCGCTGTCGAAGCGCTGTTCGGCGTGACCGTCAAGGCGGTCAACACGCTGGTGCAGAAGGGCAAGGTCAAGCGCTGGAAGGGCAAGCCCTACAAGCGTAACGACGTGAAGAAGGCGATTGTGACGCTGGCCGAAGGTCAGTCGATCGACGTCACCACCGGTATTTGAGGCGAGATAAATGGCACTCAAGCACTATAACCCGACGAGCCCCGCCCAGCGCGGCCTGATCCTCGTCGACAAGTCGAGCCTGCACAAGGGCAAGCCTGTCAAGGCGCTGACCGAAGGCAAGCGCAAGACCGGTGGTCGCAACAACAAGGGTCATGTGACCTCGCGCGGCATCGCCGGCGGTCACAAGCAGCGCTATCGCATCATCGACTTCAAGCGTCGCCTCTGGGACGTTGAAGGCACGGTCGAGCGTCTGGAATATGACCCCAACCGCACCGCCTTCATCGCGCTGGTCAACTATCCCGACGGCACCCAGGCCTATATCCTGGCGCCGCAGCGTCTTGCCCCGGGTGACAAGGTCATCGCCGGCAAGAAGACCGACGTGAAGCCGGGCAATGCGATGGAACTGGGTCAGATGCCGGTCGGCACGATCATCCACAATATCGAGATGAAGCCGGGCAAGGGCGGTCAGCTCTGCCGTTCGGCGGGCACCTATGCCCAGCTCGTCGGCCGTGATCGCGGCATGGTGATGGTCCGCCTGTCCTCGGGCGAGCAGCGCTACATCCGTGCGGATTGCATGGGCACCGTCGGCGCCGTGTCGAACCCCGACAACGCCAACACCAATCTCGCCAAGGCCGGTCGTAACCGCTGGCTGGGTCGTCGTCCTCTGACGCGCGGTGTGGCGAAGAACCCGGTCGACCACCCCCATGGGGGTGGTGAAGGCCGGACCTCGGGCGGCCGTCACCCGGTCACCCCCTGGGGCAAGCCCACCAAGGGTGCGCGCACCCGCCACAACAAGGCGACGGACAAGTTCATCATCCGTAGCCGCCACGCGAAGAAGAAGAGGTAAGCGAGATGGCTCGTTCCGTCTGGAAAGGTCCGTTCGTGGACCTCAGCCTTCTGAAGAAGGCGGAAGTCGCGCAGGACGCCGGTGGCCGCGCAGGTCCGATCAAGACCTGGTCGCGCCGCTCCACCATCCTGCCGCAGTTCGTTGGCCTGACGTTCAGCGTCTATAATGGCCGCAAGCATGTTCCCGTCGTCGTGAACGAGGATATGGTGGGTCACAAGCTGGGCGAATTCGCCCCGACCCGCTTCTTCCCCGGCCATGCCGCCGACAAGAAGGGCAAGCGCTAATGAGCAAGCAAAAGGCTCCCCGTCGCGTAGCCGAGAATGAGGCGCTCGCCGTCGGCACGCAGATCCGTGGTTCGGCTCAGAAGCTGAACCTGGTGGCGTCGCTGATCCGCGGCCGCAAGGTCGAGGACGCGCTGAACGTGCTCGCCTTCTCGAAGAAGGCGATGGCCGTCGACGTTCGCAAGGTGCTGGCTTCGGCCATCGCCAATGCGGAAAACAACCACAATCTGGACGTCGATGCGCTGGTCGTCGCGGAAGCCTCGGTGGGCAAGAGCTTCACCCTGAAGCGCTTCCACGCCCGCGGCCGCGGCAAGTCGACCCGGATCCTCAAGCCCTTCAGCCGCGTGCGCATCGTCGTGCGTGAAGCTGGCGAAGAAGCGGAGGCGTAAGCACATGGGTCATAAGAGCAATCCGATCGGTCTGCGTCTCCAGATCAACCGCACCTGGGACAGCCGCTGGTTCGCCGAAGGCGCCGACTATGGTCGCCTGCTGCTGGAGGATCTGAAGATCCGCCAGTATATCATGAAGAACCTGCCCCAGGCGGCGATCTCCAAGGTCGTCATCGAGCGTCCGGCCAAGCTGTGCCGCGTGTCGATCTATGCCGCTCGTCCGGGCGTCATCATCGGCAAGAAGGGCGCCGACATCGAGAAGCTGCGCAAGAAGCTCTCGACGCTGACCTCTTCGGACGTGTCGCTGAACATCGTCGAGATCCGCAAGCCCGAGATCGACGCCAAGCTCGTCGCGCAGGGTATTGCCGACCAGCTGGAACGCCGCGTTGCCTTCCGTCGCGCCATGAAGCGTGCGGTGCAGTCGGCGCTGCGTCTGGGTGCCGAAGGCATCAAGATCACCTGCGGCGGCCGTCTGGGCGGCGCGGAGATCGCGCGCGTCGAATGGTATCGCGAAGGCCGCGTTCCGCTGCACACGCTGCGTGCGAATGTCGATTATGCCGACGCAACGGCGCACACCGCCTATGGCGTTTGCGGCATCAAGGTCTGGATCTTCAAGGGCGAGATTCTCGGCCATGATCCGTTCGCGACCGACCGGCTGATGCTGGAGGCTCAGACCTCCGGCGTGCGCCCGGCGCGCTGAGAATAAGAAGGTAATAGCGTCATGCTGCAACCGAAGAAAATGAAGTTCCGCAAGACCTTCAAGGGTCGGATCAAGGGCGATGCCAAGGGCGGCAGCGACCTGAACTTCGGCGCTTATGGTCTCAAGGCTCTTGAGCCCGAGCGCGTCACCGCGCGTCAGATCGAAGCCGCGCGTCGTGCGATCACCCGCCACATCCGCCGTCAGGGCCGTTTGTGGATCCGCGTGTTCCCCGACGTGCCGGTCTCGAAGAAGCCGGCCGAAGTCCGCCAGGGCAAGGGCAAGGGTTCGGTCGAATATTGGGCCGCCCGCGTCAAGCCGGGTCGCATCCTGTTCGAACTGGATGGCGTTCCTGGTCCGCTCGCAGCAGAGGCCTTCTCGCGCGCCGCGATGAAGCTGCCGATCAAGACGAAGGTCGTTGCCCGCCTCGGCGACACCTCGCATCTGGGAGCGTAAGCCGTGGCGAACGTTGCTGATCTCAAGACCAAGACGGACGACGAGCTGTCGACCGAGCTGAACAACCTGAAGCGCGAGCAGTTCAACCTGCGCTTCCAGGCGGCCACCAACCAGCTGGAAAAGCCCAGCCGGGTGCGGGAAGTCCGTCGGACCATCGCGCAGATCAAGACGCTGCAGGGCGAACGCGCCCGCGTGGCGAAGTAAGAGAAGGAAACACACGATGCCCAAGCGCGTGCTGACGGGAACGGTGGTTTCCGATAAGACCGACAAGACGGTGGTCGTTCGCGTGGAGCGTAAGGTAAAGCACGCGCTCTACGGCAAGATCATCCGCCTTTCGAAAAAATACCACGCCCATGATGAGGGCAATGTCTACAAGGAAGGCGAGACGGTCCGCATCGAGGAAACCGCCCCGATTTCCAAGCTCAAGACCTGGAAGGTCATCGAGCGCGTGGACACTCACAAGTCGCCGGAGACGGCGGCCTGAGGGCAGGCTCACTGACTTTTTGGGTCTGATTGCGACGCGGGGCTGGCCTTTTCCTCGGGAAAGGGTTACAGGCCCGCGCTTCGCTTGGACCATGTAAGAGTCGAGGCACGAAATTCGGAACCGCCGGGGATTGTCCCGGTAGGCCAAATGAGAAGGAACCGGATCCATGATCCAGATGCAATCCAATCTTGACGTCGCTGACAATAGCGGCGCCAAGCGCGTCCAGTGCATCAAGGTGCTGGGCGGATCGAAGCGGCGCTTCGCGAGCGTGGGCGACATCATCGTCGTCTCCGTCAAGGAAGCCCAGCCCCGCGGCAAGGTGAAGAAGGGCGACGTTCATCGCGCTGTTATCGTGCGTACCGCCAAGGACGTGCGCCGCGCCGACGGTTCGGTCATCCGTTTCGACGGTAACGCCGCTGTGCTGATCAACAAGAACGAGGAGCCGATCGGCACCCGTATCTTTGGCCCCGTGGTTCGTGAACTGCGCGCCAAGAAGCACATGAAGATCATTTCGCTTGCTCCCGAGGTGCTGTGATGAGCGCTGCTAAGATCAAGAAGGGCGACAAGGTCGTCATCCTGGCGGGCAAGGACAAGGGCCGTACCGGCACCGTGCTGCAGATGTTCCCGAAGGACGACAAGGTCCTGGTCGAGGGCATCAACGTGCATGCGAAGCATCGCAAGCCCGACCAGTCGAACCCGCAGGGTGGCATCGAGCGCAAGCCTGCGCCGCTGCACATCTCGAACGTGGCGGTCGCCGGCCAGGACGGCAAGCCGACCCGCGTTCGCTTCGAGGAGCGCGACGGCAAGAAGGTCCGCGTCGCCGTCAAGTCCGGTGAGGTGCTGTAATGGCCGACAAGTACATTCCGCGCTCCAAGGCGCTCTATGACGCCGAGATTGCCAAGGCGATGACCGAGAAGTTCGGTTACAAGAACGTCATGGAAGTCCCCAAGATCGAAAAGATCACGCTCAACATGGGCGTGGGCGAAGCGACCCAGGACAAGAAGAAGGTCACCTCGGCCGCCGAGGAGATGGAGCTGATCGCCGGTCAGAAGCCGGTCATCACCAAGGCGAAGAAGTCGATCGCGCAGTTCAAGCTGCGTGAAGGCATGCCGATCGGTGCGAAGGTCACGCTGCGCCGCGAGCGCATGTATGAATTCCTCGACCGCCTGATCAACGTCGCCCTGCCGCGCGTGCGCGACTTCCGTGGTCTGAACCCGAAGAGCTTCGACGGCCGTGGCAACTATGCCTTCGGCATCAAGGAGCAGATCATCTTCCCGGAGATCAGCTATGACCGCGTCGACAAGGTGCGCGGCATGGACATCATCGTGACCACCACGGCGAAGACGGACGAAGAAGCGCGCGAGCTGCTGCGTCTCTTCGGCTTCCCCTTCCCGCTTGAAGAGAAGCAGGCGGCCTGATTGCAGGCCCCGCTTCTCTCCCAATGCAACAGCTAAGGAAGAGAACTTAAGTCATGGCGAAACTGAGTTCGATCAACAAGAATGAGCGCCGCAAGAAGCTGGTCAAGAAATATGCCGGCCGCTATGCGAAGCTCAAAGCGATCGCGAATGACACCAGCGCGGACGACACCGATCGTCTGATCGCCCGTCTGAAGATGGCGGAGATCCCCCGCAACGGCAACCCGACCCGGGTGCGCAACCGTTGCGAGCTGACGGGCCGCCCCCGCGCTTATTACCGCAAGTTCCGTCTCTGCCGTGTGCAGCTGCGCGATCTGGCCAACAAGGGCCTGATCCCCGGCGTCACCAAGTCGAGCTGGTAAGGATCATTTGAGATGGCATTGACCGATCCCCTGGGTGATATGCTCACCCGCATCCGCAACGGGCAGCAGGCGAAGAAGGACAGCGTTCTGTCCCCCGCTTCCAAGCTGCGCGCCCGCGTGCTCGACGTGCTGCAGCGCGAAGGCTATATCCGCGGTTATTCCGAGGAACAGCTGGGCAAGCATCCCGGCCTGCGCATCGAGCTGAAATATTTCGAGGGCCAGCCGGCGATCAAGCATGTCGCCCGCGTGTCCAAGCCTGGCCGCCGCGTCTATTCGGGTTCGAAGGAACTTCCGGTTGTGCGCAATGGCCTGGGCATCACCATTGTCTCGACGCCTCGCGGCGTTCTGTCCGACGCCGAAGCGCGTGAGCAGAATGTCGGCGGCGAAGTGCTGGCGGAGGTGTTCTGATGAGCCGCACTGGCAAGAAGCCGGTCACCGTGCCTGCGGGCGTGACCGCGTCGATCGCGGACGGTCAGCTGTCGGTGAAGGGGCCCAAGGGCACCCTCGCCATCCCGCTGGCCGACGAAGTGAGCTACAGCGTCGAGGACGGCGTCATTGCGGTGAAGCCCGCCAATGACAGCAAGCGCGCTCGTGCCTTCTGGGGCATGCAGCGTACCCTGGTCCAGAACCTCGTCACCGGCGTGACGGAGGGCTTCTCCAAGAAGCTCCTCATCACCGGTGTCGGCTACCGTGCTAACGCGCAGGGCAAGACCCTGAAGCTGCAGCTCGGCTACAGCCACGACGTCGATTTCGCGGTGCCCGAGGGCATCGAGATCAAGACCCCGGATAACACCACGGTCGAGATCAGCGGCATCGACAAGCAGCAGGTTGGCCAGGTCGCCGCCGAGATCCGCCGTTGGCGCAAGCCCGAGCCTTATAAGGGCAAGGGCATCAAATACGCCGGCGAGTTTATCTTCCGCAAGGAAGGAAAGAAGAAGTAAGATGGCGAAGCTTTCCCTCTTCGAGCGGCGTCGTCGCCGCGTTCGCACCACGCTCAAAGCGCGTTCGGGTGACAAGCCCCGTCTCAGCGTGCATCGTTCGGGCCGGCATATCTATGCCCAGGTCATCGACGACACGGCCGGCAAGACCGTCGCCGCTGCGTCGACCCTGGACAAGGATGTGCGCGGCACGACCGGTGCTACCGCCGAAGCCGCTGCCGATGTTGGCAAGCGCGTCGCCGCCGCGGCGACCGCTGCCGGCGTGACCAAGGTCGTGTTCGACCGTGGTGGCTTCCTCTTCCATGGCCGCGTCAAGGCGCTGGCCGATGCCGCCCGCGAAGGCGGGCTGGAGTTCTGATTATGGCAGACGAAAACGAAATCCAGTCGCAGCCGGGTGCGCCCGCCGCCGTCGAAGGTGGCGAAGCGACCGAGAACCGTCGTGGCCGTGGCCGTGGCGGCGACCGCAATCGCGGTGAGCGCGGCGGTCGTGGCCGTCGTGACGATCGTCGCGGCAACCGTGACGAGGACCAGGGCGAAGAGCTGATCGAGAAGCTGGTTCACATCAACCGCGTCTCGAAGACCGTCAAGGGCGGTAAGCGCTTCGGCTTCGCGGCTCTTGTGGTCGTTGGCGACGGCAAGGGCCGTGCGGGCTTCGGCCATGGCAAGGCACGCGAAGTGCCCGAAGCCATCAGCAAGGCGACCGCCGCCGCCAAGAAGGCGATGGTCCGCGTTCCGCTGAAGGAAGGCCGCACGCTGCACCATGACGGCAAGGGCCATTTCGGCGCCGGCAAGGTGACGCTGCGTTCGGCGCCCGCGGGTACCGGCATCATCGCCGGTGGTCCGATGCGCGCCGTCTTCGAGAGCCTGGGCGTTGCGGACGTGGTGACCAAGTCGGTCGGCACTTCCAACCCCTATAACATGATCCGTGCGACCTTCGAGGCGCTGGGCGAACAGACCAGCCCCAAGTCGGTGGCGCAGCGTCGTGGCAAGAAGGTCGCCGACCTTCTGCGTCGTGGCGGTGCTTCGGCCGAAGTCGCGCAGGCTGACGCCGAAGCGATTGCGGAGTAAGACAGATGGCGAAGATCAAGATCAAGCAGATCGGTTCGCCGATCCGCCGTCCCGCCGACCAGAAGAAGATTCTGATCGGCCTGGGTCTGGGCAAGATGCATCGCGTGGTGGAGCTTGAGGACACGGCCGAAGTGCGCGGTGCCATCAAGAAGCTGCCGCACATGGTGCAGGTCGTCGACTAAGGACCGCTATCCCGGCTGAGGCCGGGATATCAGGCCGCTGGGCGCTTCTTCAACGAAGATGCGCCCACAGCCATAACATGCCCCGGCCTATGTCGGGGCGTTGGCCCGATCCCGGTGGATCGGGCCTTCGCGCGAACATAGCGAAAGCGAGTGCAGGAATATGAAGCTCAACGAACTCAGTGATAATGCCGGTGCCCGCAAGGGCCGCATGCGCGTTGGCCGTGGTATCGGCTCGGGCAAGGGCAAGACCGCCGGTCGCGGCCAGAAGGGTGCCAAGGCACGCTCGGGCGTCAGCATCAACGGCTTTGAGGGCGGCCAGATGCCGCTCCACATGCGTTTGCCGAAGCGCGGCTTCAACAATATCTTCGCCAAGGATTATGCCGAGGTGAATCTGGGCGCCGTGCAGAAGGCGATCGACGAGGGCAAGCTGGACGCCAGCGCCACCATCGACCATGCCGCGCTCAAGGCTGCCAGCCTCGCCCGTGGTGGCAAGGACGGCGTCCGCCTGCTGGGCAAGGGCGAACTGACCGCCAAGGTCAGCTTCCTGGTCGCCGGCGCATCGAAGGGTGCGGTCGAGGCGGTCGAGAAGACCGGTGGCAAGGTCGAGGTGATCCATGTTGTGCCGGCCGCCGAAAAGGCCGCCGCCAAGAAGGGCACTGCCAAGGCCGCCAAGAAGGGCTGAGCCCTTTTCGGAAGACTTGCAACAATGGCCCCGCTGCCCGATATGGGTTGGCGGGGCCATGCATATGGGGGAGTCCCACTGTCGCATGCGCGGCAACTCCCCATTCGACACGGCATACCCATCCCGCTAAGGGGTAGCGTTCCGCACCGGAACCCGAAGGGTCCGGCCAGAGTGATTTGAAGGGCAGCCACCATGGCATCGAGAGCCGACCAGCTCGCATCCAATCTCAGCCTGGCGAAGTTCAGCCAGGCCACCGACCTCAAGAAGCGCCTGTGGTTTACGCTCGGCGCGCTGATCGTGTTCCGCTTCCTGAGCTTCGTGCCGCTGCCCGGCGTCGATCCGACCGCCCTGTCGCAGCTCTACAGCCAGACGAACGGCGGCATCCTCGACATTTTCAACACCTTCTCGGGCGGGTCGCTGTCGCGCATGAGCCTGATCGCGCTCGGCGTGATGCCCTACATCACGGCGTCGATCGTGGTGCAGCTGGCCGCCAGCCTGTCGCCGCAGCTCGCCGCGATCAAGAAGGAAGGCGAGAGCGGTCGCAAGAAGCTCAACCAATATACCCGCTATGGCACGGTCGGCCTGACCGCCATTCAGGGCTATTTCATCGCCGTGGGGCTGGAAAGCTTCGGCGCCAATTCCGGCGTTCAGGCGGTGGTGGATCCGGGCATGCTGTTCCGCCTGACCGCGGTCGTCTCGCTGGTCGGTGGCACCATGTTCCTGATGTGGCTGGGTGAACAGATCACCTCGCGCGGCATCGGCAATGGCGTGTCGCTCATCATCATGGCGGGCATCGTCGCCCAGCTGCCGGTGACGCTCAGCAACCTCTTCAAGTCTGGCAGCGAAGGGTCGATCTCCGGCCTGCTGATCATGCTGGTGCTGGTGATGGCCATCGGCCTCATCCTGCTGATCTGCTTCATGGAGCGGGCGCAGCGCCGGGTGCTGATCCAATATCCCAAGCGCCAGACCCGTCAGGGCCTGATGCAGGCGGATCGCAGCCATCTGCCGCTGAAAGTGAACACCGCCGGCGTCATTCCGCCGATCTTCGCCTCCTCGCTGCTGCTGATGCCGCTCACCATTTCGCAGTTCGCGGGCAACACGGTGGCGGGCGAAAGCCGCCTCGGCGACTTCGTGCTGACGCTGAACCAATATCTGTCGCACGGCAGCCCGGTTTATATGGGGCTTTACGGCCTCGGCATCGTCTTCTTCTGCTTCTTCTACACGGCCGTCGTGTTCAACCCGGAAGAGACGGCCGATAATCTGAAGCGCAATGGCGGTTTCATCCCCGGCATCCGTCCGGGCAAGAATACCGAAAATTATCTCGACTATGTCCTGACCCGCATCACCGTCATCGGCGCGGCCTATCTGGCCTTCATCTGCCTGGTGCCGGAATATGCCATCGCACGGGCGGGCATCCCCTTCTATCTCGGGGGAACCAGCCTGCTGATCGTCGTCAACGTCACGGTCGACACCGTGACCCAGATCCAGAGCCATCTTCTGGCGCACCAATATGGCGACCTGATCAAGAAGGCGAAGCTCAAGGGTCGCATGCGCTAAAGCGCGGGTTGCGAGCGCAAGAACAGGGGAGAATGCGCGTCATGAATATCATTCTGCTCGGCCCTCCGGGTGCAGGCAAGGGCACGCAGGCGACGCGTCTGGTCGACAGTCGCGGGATGGTGCAGCTGTCGACGGGCGACATGCTGCGCGCGGCGGTGAAGGCCGGCACGCCGGTGGGCCTGCAGGCCAAGGCGCTGATGGAAGCCGGCGCGCTGGTGCCGGACGAAGTGGTGTCCGGCATCATCGGCGAGGCGCTCGATGCGCTCAGCCCCGAAACCGGCGTGATCTTCGACGGCTATCCGCGCACCGAGGCGCAGGCCCGGTCGCTCGACGGCATCCTTGCGGATCGCGGGCGGACGCTGGACCATGTCATCGAGCTGGATGTGGATGAGGATGCGCTGGTCGAGCGGATCACCGGCCGCTTCACCTGCGCGACCTGCGGCGAAGGCTATCATGACAGCTTCAAGCAGCCCGCGCAGGCTGGTGAGTGCGACAAATGCCATGGGCGTGAGTTCAAGCGGCGCCCCGATGACAATGAGGAAACCGTGCGCACGCGGATGGCGGAATATCGGGCCAAGACCGCGCCGATCCTGCCCATCTATGAAAGCCGGGGCATTGTTTCCCATGTCGATGGCATGGCCGACATGAAGGTCGTGAGCGACGCTGTGGCGACGATTCTGGACAGCCCGCGCGGCTGATCGGCAGCTGGCTGAGCGTAGCAAAAGCCGGCGGGGCGAGAGTCCCGCCGGCTTTTGCTTTTTCCGGGCCGCGTCGCCCGCTCGATCCTGCTGACAGCGGTCGAATCTGCTGCTAGGGGCCGGCAATGACCGAGCTTTCGCAGATCCGTAATTTTTCGATCATCGCCCATATCGACCATGGCAAATCGACCTTGGCCGATCGCCTGATCCAGCGCACCGGCGGCCTGACCGACCGGGAAATGAGCGCGCAGGTTCTCGACAATATGGAGATCGAGAAGGAGCGGGGCATCACCATCAAGGCGCAGACCGTGCGCCTCGACTATGTGGCGCAAAATGGCCAGACCTATGAGCTGAACCTCATGGACACGCCGGGCCATGTCGACTTCGCCTATGAAGTCTCCCGCAGCCTCGCCGCCTGCGAAGGCGCGCTGCTGGTGGTCGATGCGGCGCAGGGCGTGGAGGCGCAGACGCTCGCCAACGTCTATCAGTCGATCGAGCATGATCATGAAATCGTGCCCGTCATCAACAAGATCGATCTGCCCGCCGCCGAACCCGAAAAGGTGAAGGCGGAGATTGAGGAAGTGATCGGCCTCGACGCGTCCGATGCGGTGCTGGCGAGTGCCAAGGCCGGCATCGGCATCGATGACATATTGGAAGCCATCGTCGCCAAGATCCCCGCGCCGCAGGGCGACCGGGACGCCCCGCTGGAGGCGATGCTGGTCGACAGCTGGTACGACCCCTATCTGGGTGTCGTCATCCTGGTGCGGGTGATCAACGGCGTCATCAAGAAGGGCCAGCAGATCAAGTTCATGATCGGCGAGACCGAGCATCTGATCGACCGCGTCGGCTGCTTCCGCCCGAAGATCGAGCAGCTGGCCGAACTCGGCCCCGGCGAGATCGGCTTCATCACCGCGCAGATCAAGGATATCAGCCAAACCCGCGTCGGCGACACCATCACCACCGTCAAGAACCCGGCCAAGGCGCCGCTGCCGGGCTTCAAGGAGGTGCAGCCGGTGGTCTTCTGCGGCCTGTTCCCGGTGGACGCCAACGACTTTGAAAAGCTGCGGGATTCGATTTCCAAGCTGCGGCTCAACGACGCCAGCTTTTCTTTCGAGATGGAAACCAGCGCGGCGCTGGGCTTCGGCTTCCGCTGCGGTTTCCTCGGCCTGCTGCATCTGGAGATCATTCAGGAGCGGTTGACGCGCGAATATGATCTGGACCTCATCACCACCGCGCCGTCGGTGGTCTATGACATCCATATGAATGACGGCAGCGTGCGCCATCTGCACAACCCCGCCGACATGCCCGACGCCAACCATATCGATTTCATCGAGGAGCCGTGGATCGAGGCGGTGATCTACTGCCCCGACGAATATCTCGGCTCGATCCTGAAACTCTGTCAGGACCGGCGCGGTATCCAGAAGAACCTCACCTATGTCGGCGGCCGTGCGCAGGTCACCTATGAACTGCCGCTCAACGAAGTGGTGTTCGACTTTTACGATCGGCTCAAGTCGATCAGCCGCGGCTATGCCAGTTTCGACTATCATCAGATCGGCACGCGCGAAGGCGATCTGGTGAAGATGAGCATCCTCGTCAACAGCGAGCCAGTCGATGCGCTCAGCATGATCGTCCATCGCGGCACCGCCGAATCGCGCGGGCGCGGCATGTGCGAGCGGCTGAAGGACCTGATTCCCCGCCATCTCTTCAAGATCCCGATCCAGGCGGCGATCGGCGGCAAGGTGGTTGCGCGCGAAACGATCGCGGCGATGCGCAAGGACGTGACCGCCAAATGCTATGGCGGCGACATCAGCCGCAAGAAGAAGCTGCTGGAGAAGCAGAAAGAGGGCAAGAAGCGGATGCGCGAATATGGCAGCGTCCAGATCCCGCAGGAAGCCTTCATCGCCGCGCTGCGCATGGGTGACGAAAGCTGACGCATCGGCCGCCGATGGCGGCCTGCCCCTCGACAAGCGGGCGAACTGCGCCCTAGACAGGAAGCCGGTTTTATCGACACGGCTTTCACTGGGGGCAGATTATGATGCGACAGATGGTACGGGGCGCCGCCCTGATGGGGGCGCTGCTGTCGGCGCCCATGGCTTATGCGGCCGCGCCGACCGCGCCTGTCCATGGTGCCACCGAAGCCAGGCTCGTCTCGGCCATCCGCGGCAAGCCGGCGGTCAAGGCCGCCTTCGCCGCGCTGGAGCGCGAGCATGACCAGTGGGTCGAGAATATCGTCGCCCTGACCGAGATACCGGCGCCCCCCTTCAAGGAGGCGGCGCGGGCCAAGGCCTATGCCGAACTGTTCCGCTCGGCCGGCTTGGGCGATGTCGAGATTGACGAGGCCGGCAATGTGCTGGGCCTGCTGCGGGGCACGGGCGCGCCGGGCGGCAAGCTGGTCGTGATATCGGCCCATCTCGACACAGTCTTCCCCGAAGACACGCCGGTGAAGGTCCGACGGGAAGGGACGCGGCTCTACGCGCCGGGTGTCGGCGACGATACGGCAGGCCTTGCCACCCAGCTGAGCCTCGCCAAGGCGCTGATCGCGGCGAAGATCAGCGCGCCCATGGATATTTTGTTCGTCGGCGATGTCGGCGAGGAAGGGCTGGGCGACCTTCGCGGCATGAAGCAGCTGTTCCACAAGGGCAGATATAAGGATCGCATCGCCGCCTTCTTCTCCATAGACGGCGCCGCGCCGGAGCGATTGGTCAATGGCGGGGTTGGCTCCAAACGCTATCGCCTGACGTTCAAGGGGCCGGGCGGCCACAGCTTCGGCGCCTTTGGCCTGGTCAATCCGATGACGGCGCTCAGCCAGTCGGTGGTCGATCTCTACAAGATCCCCGTGCCCGCTTCGCCCAAGACGACCTTCAGCGCCAGTGTGGTGGGCGGCGGCGCCTCCATCAATGCCATCCCGAGCGAGGTCTGGTTGCAGGTCGACATGCGGTCGGAAAGCGCGGCCGAACTGGGCAAGCTGGAACAGGCTTTCCTCTCGGCCGTCGATCGGGCCGTCGCGGGGGAAAATGCCGCGCGTTCGACGAGGGAAGGCATGATCAGCGTCGACAATGCGCTGGTGGGCGACCGCCCCGCCGGCCAGACGCCCGACGCTCAACCGCTGGTGCGCCAGACCGCCGCCGCTTATGCCGCCGAAGGCGTGACGGTGAAGCTGGGCGCCAGCTCCACCGACGCCAATGTGCCGATGAGCCTCGGCATCCCCGCCATCACCATCCCACGCGCAGCGGACGGCGACCGCGGCCATTCGACCGACGAATGGATCGACGTCGCCCCGGCGGAGTCGCTGAAGGTCAAGCGCATGAACCTGATCGCCCTGCTGGCAGCGGCGGGCTATCGCTGAGGGGTTGCGCAGCGGCTTCTGAAAAAATCCCGGCAGTCCGGCCGCTTGACGGTGGGCGCAGGGCATGGTGAAGTTGTGGCTTATCCTCAAGCGGAGGCGGCGTGAGCGAAGTTTGGCTGTATGATGAGCATCCGGCGATGTTCCGGGCGCATCCCCTGCTGTTTCTGCTGTTGCTGATCTCGCTGGTCGGCATTGTCGCCATCGGCATCTGGTGGATCATGCGCAAGGGCGAGCGGCTTGCCCTGTCGGAGCGGGAGGTGCTGATGGAGCGGGGGTTGCTGGCCAAGCAGCGGACCGAGATCGCGCTCAGCTCGATCCGATCGGTGCGCATCACCCAGTCGCTGGGGCAGCGCATTTTCGATGTGGGGCATGTCGAACTGTTCAGCGCCGGCGATATTGCCGAGATCGCGATCAAGGACATGCCGCGCCCGGGTCGCATCCGATCGATCGCCGCCGCGCGCAATCTCGACCTGCTGCCGCAGAGATAATTATGGTAATTGCCGACAGCCCCTTGACTTGGAGCGATTAATTTCAACGATATGGTCATAGAGGCACCGGAAGAGCTGCCCATGCAGGAGGACGCCGAGTGAAGGGCGCCGGCGCAATGGGCGGACGGCGATACAAGGGGTCTCTACATGGTGGGCTTGCGCGTTATGCCGTCTTTGGCGGACCTTACGGCAGAGGACCGGGCGGATATAAGGCAGGCGTGCGGCTTTGCCTGTGTGCGCTGCGGGGTGACAATCTATCGCTATCTGGGGCTGCCGGATGGGCCGGGGGCGACGCTGCTCTGCCCGACATGTCATGTTCTGGTGGAAGAGGGGCGGCTGACGCCCAGCCAGGTTCATAGTTTTCACAGCAACCCGGTGGTGCGGCAGCGCCATTTCGCGCGCGACCGGCTGCCCTTCGCCGCCGAGCTGCCGCAGCTGGTGATCGGCGGGACGCGGCTGCTGCGCGATACGCCCATTCCGCTGACGCTGGAAGGGGAGCCGATCCTGATGTTCGCGCCGCCGCGCCGGATCAGCGGCGCCATTCGTATCAGCGTGCGGCTTGGCGATGCGGAGGGGCGGGCGCAGCAAGTGATCGACGGCAATGAGTGGAAGCCGGCGGACAATAGCTGGCAGTTCCTGCTGCGCGGCGATCGCTATTCGATGGCGTCGGTGCGGGGGGACGGGCTGGCGGTGCTGCGGGTGGTCGCGCGCAACCGGATCGCGGTCGAGCATCTGCGCACCACCATCAACGGCCGGCAGCTGGAAGTGACGCCGGACTGGTTGCAGATCGACGGCAAACGCTATGTGGGGAAGATCGCCAGCGGGCAGCTGGTGGGGATGGAGCTTTGACGCTCCGCCGCGTCCGCATCTGGTCAGGCCGGTCATGGCGTGACAAATAGGAAACGCAACAGGGGTGCTACACTTGCTGGCCTGATCGCTTTTTCGCAACCTGTTGAAAAAGTGCAATAGGACAGCCGTGACCGCCCAACAACTGGCCTGACCAATTTCAGGAAAAATGACGCCGCCGAGTGGCCGCGCGCCGCTTGTCAGCCGCAGCGCGCTGCCGTGATGATCATGTCGGCATCATAGCTGACGGTCAGCCGGTCCGGGCGGAAATCCATGGTCATGGCGCTGTCGGGGGCGCCCCAGCGCAGCGTGCGGGCGCCCGACGCCTTCATCAGCGCTGCGCCGGTCTCGGCGCTGGCCTTCTGCCCGACGAAGCGGTCCAGCCCGTCCGCGCGGCAGGGGCCATCCGCCCCGTCCGATGCCCTAGCCGGCGGCTCGCCACCCGCGCTGGCACATCCCGCCAGCGCCAGCGCCGCGCCGGCGGCCATGGCCGATCCTGCCTTGCCCATGGTGATGCTCCTCATTCGGTGCGCGTCATCTTCAGCCGGCCATTCTTGACCGCAAAGGCCAGCCGGCCCTCGACCAGATCAACCGCATCGCGCCCGAATTGTTCATATCGCCAGCCTTCGAGGATCGCGAGATCCTCGCGCACGCCGGCGGCCAGCGCATCGATATCGTCGGTGCGGGCGATCAGCCGGGCGGCGACATTGATGTCGCGCGAGCGGATCTTCAGCAGCAGCTTGAGCAGGTCGGCGACGAGCGCGCCATCCTTGCCCAGCCCCGGCCGCTTGGGATCGCGGTCGGGCATTTCCTCCTTGGGCAGCGGCTTGTGCGCGGCGAGCGCCTGCATCAGCCGCGCGCCGATATCATTGCCCTTCCAGGTGGCGGACAGGCCGCGCACCTTGCCCAGATCCTCCTGCGTGCGGGGCGGGTGGCTGGCGATGTCGGCCAGCGTCTCATCCTTGACGATACGGCCACGCGGCAGATTCTTGTCCTGCGCCTCCAGCTCGCGCCAGGCGGCCAGCGCCTTCAGCCGGCCCAGCACATCGGCCTTGCGGCTGGCGATGCGCACGCGCTTCCACGCGTCGGCCGGATCATTTTCATAATTGGAGGAATTGCTGATCCGCTCCATTTCCTGGTCGAGCCAGTCGCCGCGGCCGGTCTTGCGCAGCTCCTCCAGCATCTTGGGGAAAATCTCGATCAGATAGGTGACGTCGCCGATCGCATAGTCGATCTGCCGCTTGTCCAGCGGCCGGCGCGCCCAGTCGGTGAAGCGGGCGCCCTTGTCCAGCTGCACGCCCAGCCACGCATCGACCAGATTGCCATAGCCGATCTGCTCGCCCAGGCCGAGCGCCATGGCGGCGATCTGGGTGTCGAACATCGGGTGCGGGGTCTTGCCGGTGAGATTATGGACGATCTCGATATCCTGCCCGCCGGCATGGAAGACCTTGAGCACATCCTCATTGTCGACCAGCAGGTCGAGCAGCGGGCGCATGTCCAGCCCCGGCGCCTTGGGATCGATGGCGGCGGCTTCATGGGAGTCGGCCACCTGCACCAGGCACAGGTCCGGCCAATAGCTATTCTCGCGCATGAACTCGGTATCGACGGCGATATAGGGAGATTTCGCGATGCGGGCGCAGAACTCACGGAGGGTCTGGCTGTCGGTAATCAGCGGATGGATTTGCATATGGTCTTCGATCTTATTATGGGCAGGCCCGCGCCCCGGCGGGCTGGTCGATGCTCGACAGATCGCCCATAGCGGGACTGCAGCACTTTGTCATTTCCGTAAAACGAAGCTGAAAGATCGAAACGCCATGCACGCCTATCGCACTCATACTTGCGGCGCCCTGACCAAGGCTGAGGTCGGCAATCAGGTGCGCGTTTCCGGCTGGGTGCATCGCAAGCGCGATCATGGCGATCTGGTCTTCATCGACCTGCGCGATCATTATGGCATGGTGCAGATCGTCACCGAGGTAGACGGCCCGGTGTTCAAGGTCATCGAATCGCTTCGCGCCGAAAGCGTCGTGACCGTCACCGGCAAGGTGGTGGCCCGCGCGGACGAGGCGGTGAACCCGAACCTGCCCACCGGCGAGATCGAAATCCGCGCCGAGGATGCGGTGCTGCTGTCGGCCGCCGCCGACCTGCCGCTGCCGGTCGCGGGCGAACAGGATTATCCCGAGGATATCCGCCTGCGCTACCGCTTCCTCGACCTGCGCCGCGAGACGCTGCACGCCAATATCGTCAAGCGCACCAAGATCATTTCCGACATGCGCCGCCGCATGGAAGGGGCGGGCTTCACCGAATATTCGACGCCGATCCTGACCGCGAGCAGCCCGGAAGGCGCGCGCGACTTTCTGGTGCCCAGCCGCATCCATGCCGGCAAATTCTACGCCCTGCCGCAGGCGCCGCAGCAATATAAGCAGCTGCTGATGGTGGCCGGGTTCGACCGCTATTTCCAGATCGCGCCCTGTTTCCGCGATGAGGATCCGCGCGCCGACCGCCTGCCGGGCGAATTCTACCAGCTCGACCTGGAAATGAGCTTCGTCACCCAGGAAGATGTGTGGAACACGATGGAGCCGGTGATCGCCGAGGTGTTCGAGGCGTTCGCCGACGGCAAGCCGGTGACCCCGGCCGGCAGCTTCCCGCGCATCCCCCATGCCGAAGCGATGCTGAAATATGGCAGCGACAAGCCCGACCTGCGCAACCCCATCCTGATCCAGGACGTGACCGAGCATTTCCACGGCTCGGGCTTCGGCATCTTCGCCTCGCTGGTCGAGGGCGGCAGCGTCATTCGCGCCATTCCGGCGCCCGGCGCGGGCGCGGGCAGCCGCAAATTTTTCGACGACATGAATGTGTGGGCGCGCGGCGAGGGCTATTCGGGCCTCGGCTATATCAACATCAAGGATGGCGTGCCCGGCGGCCCGATCGCGAAAAATCACGGTGCCGAAGCGACCGCCAAGCTGATCGAGGCGCTGGGCCTCGGTCCCAATGACGGCGTCTTCTTCGCCGCGGGCAAGGAAGCGCAGGCGGCCAAGCTGGCGGGTCTGGCGCGCATCCGCATCGGCGAGCAGCTGGACCTGATCGACAAGGACCGGTTCGACCTGTGCTGGATCGTGGATTTCCCCTTCTATGAATATGATGAGGAAACCAAGTCGGTCGATTTCGCGCACAATCCCTTCTCCATGCCGCAGGGCGGGCTGGAGGCGCTGAACAATCAGGATCCGCTGACGATCAACGCCTATCAATATGACATGGTCTGCAACGGCTATGAGATCGCGTCGGGGTCGATCCGTAACCAGTCGCCCGAGCTGATGGTCAAGGCGTTCGAGCTGGTCGGCCTGAGCCAGCAGGATGTGGAGGAGCGTTTCGGCGGCCTCTATCGCGCCTTCCAATATGGCGCGCCGCCCCATGGCGGCATGGCGGCCGGCGTCGACCGCATCGTGATGCTGCTGTGCGGCGCGCAGAATCTGCGCGAGATCACGCTGTTCCCGATGAACCAGCGCGCCGAAGACCTGCTGATGGGCGCGCCCAGCCCGGCCGAGTTCAAGCAGCTGCGCGAACTGCATATCCGGGTGGTGGAGCCGCAGGCGAAGCCCTGATCCGGGCGCGTCGGGGCGTCCCGGCGGGGTGAGGTCGTAGCCCCGTCCGTCTTCCCGGCGAAAGCTGGGATCTCGTGAGGCCAGATTGTGCCTTATCCCCTGAGATCCCAGCTTCCGCCGGGATGACGGTGGTCGCGACGTGCTGCCTGAGATCCCAGCTTTCGCTGGGATGACGGTGATGGCGCCGTGCCGCCTTGGACCCAGCCTCCGCCTTGATGGCGGTGGCGGAATTTCTGCGCTCCTCATTTGACTTTTCTCGACCCGAGGCGTTGCTTCTGCGCCAGCGGAAGGAGAGTTGCGCATGACCATCGACCTTGCCGATTATGAAGAGGGCGCCAAATATAAGGGCGACTATGATGCCGACCTCGCCGCGCTGCAAAAGCGGCTGGCCAAGATACAGGTCGCCCATATCCTGCACGGGCGGCGCAGCGTCATCCTGCTGGAAGGATGGGACGCGGCGGGCAAGGGCGGTATCATCAAGCGGATGACCGCCGACTGGGATCCGCGCTATTATCAGGTCCATCCCATCTCCGCGCCGACCAGGCTGGAGCGCGACCATCACTTCCTCTGGCGCTTCTGGACCCGCCTGCCGGCCAGCGGCAACATCGCCCTGTTCGACCGCAGCTGGTATGGCCGCGTGCTGGTGGAGCGGGTCGAAGGGCTGTGCAGCAAGGCCGAGTGGAAGCGCGGCTATAAGGAAATCGAAGCATTCGAGCGGCAGCAGGTCGAATCGGGCACCAATATGGTGAAGCTGTTCGTCCACATCACCCAGCAGACGCAGGATGAGCAGCTGGCGCAGCGGCTCGATACGCCCTGGAAACGCTGGAAGACGGGCGCGGAGGATTATCGCAACCGGGCGCAGAGGGCGGCCTATCTCGACGCGATGCACGACATGTTCTGCAAGACTGACGGCAAGCAGGCGCCCTGGCATGTCATCGACAATAATGTGCGCAAGGCCGGCCGGATCGCGGCGCTGACCTATGTCGCGGATCGGCTGGAGGCGCTGGTGCCGATGGATTTCCCGGCGGCCGACCCCGAAGTCGTGGCGATGGCGCGCGCGGCCTTCGGCTACGAACCGAAGGCGAAATAATCCCTGAATTCAGCCATTTGTCACGGGATTGTCATGTCTGGATAACCTGGCTTTTACCTTCCTGCGCATAATCACGCAGCCAATGTACGCCCCATCCGTTCCCCTCGCCGCCGGCCCCTCGCTGCTTGCAGAACCGTGCCGTCCCGTTCACATCGGCCAGCCGCTCAGCGATGCGGTGGATCGGTTTCAGGATGATCCCGCGCTGCGGCTGCTGCCGGTGCTGGACCGGCGGGAGCAGCCGGTGGGCGCCATCTACGAACGCGACATGCGGGCGATCCTGTTCAACCCGTTCGGCCATGCGCTGCTGCGCAATCCCAGTTTCGGCGGGCGGCTGGACGATCATGTCCGCCCCTGCGCCAGCGCGGAGCGCTCCGCCAGCGTCGAGCAGCTGATCGACCTCTATGCTGCGCAGGGTGCCGGCTGCGAGGGGGTGATCCTGACGGAGCAGGGCCGCTATGCCGCAATGCTGGGCGGGCCGCTGCTGCTCAGGCTGACGGCGGATCGGGATCTCCGGGCGGCGCGGGCGCGGGCGGAGCGGCTGGACTGGCTGGACCGGGAAAGCGGGCGTTTCCGAAAGGATATCGCGCTGCTGGTCGCGAACCTGGTCGATACCGCCGCCAGCCTGTCGGACGCGGCGGCGGGCGCTGCCGAGCGGGCGGCGCGTACCGACCTGTCGGCGGCGAGCATGGCGGTGGCGGCGGCGCAGACC
>DAMDPH010000033.1:0-25179 GCA_032082785.1 Sphingobium sp.
GGCCTTGCTGCTCTGGTGGCTGGGGTCGCGCCAGCATCATGGCCGGTCGGGCGGCATCGTCGCACTGATCGGCGCGCTGGCGCTGCTGGGCGCGGGCGTTGCCCTGCTGCCGCGCGAGAAGCCGGCGCAGGCCGCGCAGGCCGATCATGCCGTTCCCTTCGACGAAGCCCGGCTCGCCAGCCTGCGGGCGGAGGGCAAGCCGGTCTTCCTCTATTTCACCGCCGACTGGTGCCTCACCTGTCAGGCCAATGAAGCCGCCGCCATCGACCGGGCGGAAACGCGCGCGGCGTTCGAGCGTGGCGGCGTCACCATGATGGTCGGCGACTGGACCAGCGCCGATCCCGCCATCACCCGCTTTCTGGAGGCGCATGGCCGGTCGGGCGTGCCGCTCTACCTCTATTATGCGCCCGGGCAGGAGCCGCGCATCCTGCCGCAACTGCTGACGCCGGCGATGCTCGCTGGGCTGGTGCGCTGATGGCGAAGCTGCGCGCCGACCAGCTGCTCGTCGACCGGGGCCTGGCCGAAAGCCGCGCCCGCGCGCAGGCGCTGATTCTCGCGGGGCTCGTGTTCGTGGGCGAGCGCAAGGTCGACAAGGCCGGGCAGCAGCTGGCGGAGGACGCCGCGCTGGACGTGCGCGGCCGCGATCACCCCTGGGTCTCGCGCGGCGGCATCAAGCTCGCCCATGCGCTGGAGGCCTTCGCCATCGACGTGCGCGACGCGGTGGCGATCGATGTCGGCTCCTCGACCGGGGGCTTTACCGACGTGCTGCTCAGCAACGGCGCGGCCAAAGTCTATGCCGTCGACAGCGGCACCAATCAGCTGGCGTGGAAGCTGCGCTCGGACGACCGGGTCATCGTCCATGAACAGACCAGCGCCCGTATTCTTACTGAAATCCACATCCCGGAAAGCGTCGACATCATCGTGTGCGACGCCAGTTTCATCAGTCTTGCCAAAGTATTGGAGCGGCCGATCAGCTTTGCCCGGCCCGGCGCGCAACTGGTGGCGCTGGTCAAGCCGCAGTTCGAGGCGCGGCGCGAGGAAGTCGGCAAAAATGGCGTCATTCGCGACCCCACCGTGCATGAGCGGGTCTGCGCCGAAGCGGCCGACTGGGCACGCGCGCAGGGCTGGGATGTGCTGGGCCTCGTGCAAAGTCCGATCACCGGTCCACAGGGCAATATCGAATTTCTTCTTTACGCAAGACTTGGCGGCAACTGACGCGGACTTGGTTTCTCCGCCGCTCGATACATTTTGCTACATATGCGCAATTGTGCAGCGCGGAGAGGCTCGTTAGCCACACGCCATGCGTTCCATCTTGCCTGTCACCCTGGTCCTTCTCTGTCTTGCGGGCTGCGCCAAGCCGACGGAAAAGAAAGCTCGCCCGCCGGCTCTGGTGGAAGCGGCCGCGGTCGCGCCGGTCGCCTTTACCGATGATCTGGAGGCGGTCGGCACCGCGCTCGCCAATGAACAGGTGGTGCTGTCCGCGCCGGTGACGGAACGGATCGTCGCGCTCAACTTCGCCGATGGCGGCTTTGTCGGCAAGGGGCAGGTCATCGCCCGCCTCGCCGCCGGTCAGGAACAGGCCGAGCTGGAGGCGGCGCAGGCGACCGCGCTTCAGGCGACCCAGCAGTTGCAGCGCATCCAGTCCTTGCAGAAGCGCGGCTTCGCCACCGGCGCCACGCTCGACCAGCAGGTTGCGCTTGCCAACGCGGCCAAGGCCAATGCCGAACTGGCCCGCGCCTCCATCGGCGACCGCATCATCCGGGCGCCCTTTGCCGGCTATGTCAGCCTGCGCACCGTGTCGCCGGGCGCGATCGTCAGCGCCGGAACGCCGATCGCCACGGTCAGCGACCTGTCGCGCATCAAGCTCGACTTCACCATCCCCGAAACCCGCCTGTCGATGATCCGCGAAGGGCAGCCGATCAAGGCCGTCGCCGCCGCCTGGCCCGACCGGCCGTTCAACGGCACCATCGCCACCATCGACCCGGTGATCGACCCGGCCACCCGCGCCGTCCGCGTGCGCGCCATCCTGCCCAATCCCGACCGCGCGCTCAAGCCCGGCATGTTGCTGACCGTCCGTGTCGAAACGCGCCAGCGCCGCTCGCTCGCGGTGCCCGAACTGGCGATCGTCGGCGATGGCGATGAACGCTATGTCTTCCTGTTGCAGGATCGCAAGGTCAAGCGCACCAAGGTCAAGACCGGCATCCGGCAGAAGGGGCTGGTGGAGATATTGGACGGCCTCCAATCCGGGCAGAAGGTCGTGACCGAAGGCGTGGTCAAGCTGACCGACGGCGTGCCGGTGCGTCTGGCGGGTGACAAGCCCGCCCCCGCCGCCGCCAAGCAGGCCGCGGGTTAAGGGCGGGGCGATGCAGCTTTCCGACCTTTCCGTCCGCCGCCCGGTCTTCGCCGCCGTCGTCGCGGTGCTGATCTGCATCGTCGGCGTGGTCGGCTATCTCAGCCTGTCGGTGCGCGAATATCCCGACACCGATCCGCCCATCGTCTCGGTCGAGACCACCTATACCGGCGCTGCCGCATCCGTGATCGAAACCCGCATCACCCAGCTGATCGAGGATGGCGTCGCGGGGGTGCAGGGCATCCAGACCATCACCTCCACCTCGCAGGATGGCCGGTCGGACATCAATATCGAATTCGACGCCTCCCGCGACATCGACAGCGCCGCCAATGACGTGCGCGACCGGGTCGGATCGGTGATCGAGGATCTGCCCGAGGACGCGCTGGCGCCCGAAATCCGCAAGGTGGATTCCGACGCACGCGCCATCCTCTTCCTCACCTTCTCGCGGCCGGGCTGGAGCGCGATCCAGGTCAGCGACTATCTCGACCGCAATATCGTCGATCGTTTCTCCGCCATCGACGGCGTGGCGCGGGTCTATGTCGGCGGGGAGGCGCGGCCTTCGACCCGTGTGTGGCTGAACGCCGAAAAGCTCGCCGCCTTCAACCTGACGCCCGCCGATGTCGAAGCCGCGCTGCGCCGGCAGAATGTCGAGCTGCCCGCCGGCCGCTTCGAATCAAAGGATCAGAACCAGACGCTTCGTGTCGAACGGCCCTACGCCACGCCGGAGGAGTTTGCGCAGCTGGTCGTCGGGCGCGGCGACAATGGCTATCAGGTGAAGCTGGGCGATGTCGCCCGGATCGAGGAGGGGCCGGAAAACCCCTATAGCAGCTTCCGCTCCAATTTCGGCACCGCCATCGGCCTCGGCATCGTCCGCCAGTCGGGCGCCAACACGCTCGACGTCGCGCAAAAGGCGAAGGCGCTGGTCAAGGAGCTGGAGCCGAACCTGCCCGCCGGCATGCGCGTCGCCATCGGCACCGACGAAAGCCAGTTCATCGAACGGGCGATCGAAAATGTCTACGACACGCTGATCGAGGCGGCGCTGCTCGTCATTCTCGTCATCTTCCTCTTCCTGGGGTCGGTGCGCGCGACGCTCATCCCCGCCATCACCGTGCCCATCTGCCTGCTCGCCACCTGCGCCGTGATGTGGCTGGCGGGCCTGTCGATCAACCTCTTGACCCTGCTCGCCTTCGTGCTGGCCATCGGCCTGGTCGTCGATGACGCCATCGTCGTGCTGGAAAATGTCTATCACCGGGTGGAGCAGGGGGACGACCCGCTGGTCGCCGCCTATCTCGGCAGCCGGCAGGTGGGCTTTGCCATCATCTCCACGACGCTGGTGGTGTGCGCGGTGTTCGTGCCGGTGATGTTCCTCGCCGGCCAGACCGGCCTGCTGTTCCGCGAACTGGCTGTCGCGATGATCGCCGCCATCGCCTTTTCCGGCTTCGTGTCGCTCAGCCTCGCGCCGATGCTCTGTTCCAAGCTGCTCAACAATGCCGAGCGCGGCCGGCTGGCGCGCTGGGTCGACCGGCGCTTTCAGTCGCTCGAGCGCGGCTATGCCCGCTGGCTTGATAGCACGCTGCGCAAGCCGCTGCTGCCGCTGCTGGGGGTGATGCTGTTCCTGGGCGCCTGCGGCTTCGTCTTCACCCGCCTGCCGAGCGAGCTTGCCCCGGCGGAGGATACCGGCGTCGTCGAAAGCCAGATCAGCGCGCCCGAAGGCACCGGCTTCGAGCGGATGCGCAGCTATATGCAGAAGATCGAGGATGATCTCGCCTATCTGCGCAAGGACGGAACGCTTCAAAATCTGGTCATCCGCACCCCCGGCGGCTTCGGCGCGACCGACGATTTCAACAGCGGTAATATCATCGCCTTCCTCCGCCCGTGGGAGGATCGCACCATCACCACCTCGCAGGTGGCCGACATCATCAACGGCGTGATCGCCAACCAGCCCGGCGTGCGCGGCAATGCCGCCCCGCGTTCGGGTCTTGGCCGCGGGCGCGGCCTGCCCGTCAATATCGTGCTGGCCGGCTCCACCTATGAAGGGCTGGTGGCGGCGCGCGACCGCATCATGGCGGCGGCGGCCAATTATCCCGGCCTCATCAATGTCGACAGCGACTATAAGGAAAGCAAGCCGCAGATGCGGATCGACACCGATCTCAAGCGCGCGGGCGATCTGGGCGTTTCGGTGAATGATGTGAGCCAGGCGCTGCAAAGCCTGCTCGGTTCGCGCCGCGTCACCACCTATGTCGACCGGGGCGAGGAATATCGCGTGCTGGTGCAGGCGGAGCAGGAAGGGCGCCAGACGCTCGCCGATCTGGAGCGGATTCAGGTGCGCAGCGCCACCGGCGTGCTGGTGCCGCTCTCCTCGCTGGTCACGGTGCGCGAAGTGGCCGGGCCGCGCCAGCTCAACCGCTATAACAAGCTGCGCGCCATCACCCTGACGGCGGCGCTGGCACCGGGCACCTCGCTGGGGCAGGGCCTGGCCTTCCTTGAGGATCAGGCGCGCCAGTCGCCCGAAGTGCTGGCGATCGGCTATCGCGGCGAAAGCCAGTCGCTGCGCGAAACCGGCGGATCGATCTGGATTGTCTTCGGCCTCACCATCCTGATCGTCTTTCTGCTGCTCGCGGCCCAGTTTGAAAGCTTCATCCATCCCGGCGTCATCATCGCCACCGTCCCGCTGGCGGTCGGCGGCGGCGTGCTGGGGCTGGCGCTGAGCGGCGGGTCGATCAATCTCTACAGCCAGATCGGCATCGTCATGCTGGTCGGACTGGCGGCGAAGAACGGCATCCTGATCGTCGAATTCGCCAACCAGCTGCGCGACGAGGGGCTGGAGATCGCACAGGCGATCCGGCAGGCCGCGACCCGCCGGCTGCGGCCGATCCTGATGACCTCCATCGCCACCGTGATCGGCGCGCTGCCGCTGGTTATTCGCGGCGGTGCGGGCGCGGCTGCACGGCAAAGCATCGGCGTGGTGGTGGTGTTCGGCGTGTCGCTGGCGACGCTCATCACCCTTTTCCTCATCCCGATCTTCTATTCGCGAGTTGCTAAGCGCACGGTTTCTCCCCAAACCGTTAGCCGCAAGCTGGATTCGGCGCTGAAGGATTCACCCGAACCGGCCGAGTAACATCTTTAGGGGGGAGTGTTGCTGCCGATGAATGAGATTGCATCCCAGTGGCAATTGCGTCTGGCCTATCTGCGTTGGGCCTTGATTACCGTGCCGGTTATAGTGGGTTTGGGTTTTCTGTCGGGTCGGGTCGCCAATAGCGGCTTTGGCAATCGCTGGTTCGATGCGCTGGACAAGCCGGCGCTGATGCCGCCGGGCTGGGCCTTCGGCGTTGCCTGGACGATACTCTATGTGATGATGGCGCTGGCGTTCGCCATCGTCCTCCACGCCCGCGGCGCGCGGGGCCGGGGACCGGCCATCATCCTCTTCCTGGTCCAGCTGCTCCTCAACCTTGCCTGGTCGCCGCTTTTCTTCCGCCTGCATCAGGTGACGCCGGCGCTGGTGCTGATCCTGCTGCTGGCGCTGCTGGTCGCGGTGACGATCCGGCTGTTCTGGCGCGTGCGGCCCTTTGCCGGCATGTTGTTGCTGCCCTATCTGGCGTGGCTGGCCTTCGCCTCTTTCCTTAACTATGAGATCGGCCGGCTCAATCCTGACGCCGCCACCCTTGTCGCGCCGGCGCTCAAGACCCAGATATGATTTTTGGCGCTCCGGCGGGGCGCCCGCCATAAGGAACAGCAGCATGCAGAGCGAGAACCGCATTTTCGACGACCTGGCCAAGCTGGTGAACGGCGCGGCCGGCACGGTCGCGGGCATGACCCGCGAGTTCGAAACCAATGCGCGGGAGCGCGCGCGCGAATGGATCGGCGGCATGGAATTCGTGTCGCGCGAGGAGTTCGACGCGGTCAAGGCGCTCGCCGCCGCCGCCCGCGAGGAAATCGAGCTGCTCAAGGCCCGGATCGACGCGCTGGAAGGCAAGTCGGCGGAGCCTGTCACGCAGAGCGTCCGTTCCGGCGGCAGCGACGCGGATTGATCTCGCCTGATTGCGGCGGCGATGCTAAGGCGCGGCCATGATGGATAGCGACGAGTTCGAAGATGACGGGCAGGAGGCCGCGCCGATCGACATGCTGGCGGCCTATTTCGAGGCGCATGGCTGGAGCTTCGACCAGGTCGGCGAGGATGAGGTCGTCGCCAGTACCCAGGGAAGCTGGGCGCAATATGAATTGCGCGGCATCTGGCGCGAAGAGGATCAGGTGCTGCAATTGCTGGCGCTGCCCGACATCCGCGTTGCGGAGGAAAAGCGCGCCACCATTTATGAAACGCTGGGCCTGATAAACGAACAGCTGTGGCTCGGCCATTTCGAGCTATGGTCGTCGAGCGGCATCGTCCTGTTCCGCCATGGCGCGCTGCTGGGCGCGGGCGACACGCTGACGCTGGATCAGGCGCAACTGCTGGTCGAAACCGCCATTGACGAGTGCGAGCGTTTCTACCCCGTTTTCCAGTTCGTCCTGTGGGGCGGCAAGACGCCGAGCGAGGCGATCTCCGCCAGCCTCATCGAAACCCGCGGCGAGGCCTGACCATGGCGACGCAATGGCCCGATCATCTGTTCCTCATCGGCTGCGGCAATATGGCGGGGCAGATGCTGACCCGCTGGCTCGATAGCGGGCTGGACCCGGCCCGCGTCACCGTGCTGCGGCCGAGCGGCCGGGCGGTCGCGCCCGGCGTGGCGGTCGTCACCGACTATCCCGCCGCGCTGCCGGCCGGCGCTACCGTGCTGCTGGGAATGAAACCCTATCAGATGGCTGATGTCGCCGCCCGGCTGGCGCCGCTCTGCACGTCCGAAACGCGCGTCGTCTCGATCCTCGCCGGCACCCCGCTCGCCACGCTGCGACAGGCCCTGCCGCAGGCGGGCGAGATTGTGCGCGCCATGCCCAACCTGCCCGTCGGGCTGGGGGAGGGCGTTACCTCGCTCCATGCCGATGCCTCGCTATCGACGCAGGGCCGGGATGCGGTGTCCGCGCTGATCGCGCCGCTCGGCCTTGCCGAATGGGTCGAGGATGAAAGCCTGTTCAACCGCATGACTGCGCTGGCGGGCTGCGCGCCGGCCTTCCTCTTCCGCTTCATCGATGCGCTGGCGCAGGCGGGCGAGGCGCTCGGCATCCCGTCCGATCAGGCGGCGCGCATGGCGCTCGCCACCGTGCAGGGCTCGGCGACCATGGCCTCGCGCGCGAGCGACAGCCCGGCGGTGCTGGCCGACCGGGTCGCAAGCCCCGGCGGCATGACGCGCGAAGGGCTGAATGTGCTGGACGCCGACGCACATCTGGTGCGGCTGCTCACCGATACGCTCTCCGCCGCCGCCGCGCGGGGCGAAGCGATGGCGCGCGAGGGCTGAGCTTTCGTCGGTTGCGCGCGCCGCCGCACATTCCGCTTCCCCACCGCCGTCTGAAACGGCTGCAACTTCCGGCGCGATGCAAATCGCGCTAAGGGGCCGGCCATAGCCCGATCCCAGGAGTTTTCGCCATGCTGTCCCCAGACACACCCATATTGCTGCTGACCACCGGCGGCACGATCGACAAAGTCTATTTCGATGCGCTGTCCGACTATCAGGTCGGCGAAACGATGGTGGGCAAGCTGTTGCAGGTGGCGCGGGTGAAGCGGCCCTTCCGGGTCGAGGAAGTCGCGCGCAAGGACAGTCTGGAACTGGACGATGCCGACCGCGCGCGCATCGCCGCCCGCGCGGCCGCCGCGCCGGAAACGCATATCGTCATCACCCATGGCACCGACACGATGACGAAGACGGCCAAGGCGCTCGCCTATATCGCCGGCAAAACGATCGTGCTGGTCGGCGCGCTGGCCCCCGCGCGGTTCGATGAGAGTGACGCCAGCTTCAACCTCGGCATGGCCTTCGCCACCGCGCAGGTCGCCTCGCCGGGCGTCTATATCACCATGAGCGGCTCCGTCTTCCGCGCCGATCAGGTGGTGAAGGATCGCGCCAAGGGCGCCTTCGTCGCGACCGAGGAATAGGGGGCGCACGCTGTCCCGCACCCGGTGCCGGCATCCTACAGCCGCGCCGGGGGCTGTTCGCGCGCCCAGAAGAGTTATCATTTCTTTTCAGCTACTTACACAAAATGCAAAAAGGCGTTTATGTGTCTCACCCTTGTAGCAGTTAAGGCACCCGCGACAGCGCCCGACGGCTCGCCAGACCCATCATCGCAAAGCTCGCCACCGCCGCGATGATATTGGCCGCCGCCGCCCCCTGTGTCCCGTAAAGCGGCAGCAGCACCGCCTGCATCCCCAGCAGCAGCAGCGTCGCGACAAAGGTGATCCGCAGCGACAGGCCCGCCCGATCGGTCGCCATCAGCAGCGGCCGATAGCTCACCCCCACCAGCTCGATACAGGCCGCCACGCCCAGCAGCAGCAGCAGCGGATAGGCCGGCAGAAACTCCGCCCCCGCGATCAGGCCCAGCAGCGGCCGGCCGATGGTGAGGATCAGCGCAATGATGATCGCGCCCGCGACCAGCGCCAGCCGGTTGGTGCGGCGAAACAGCAGCCGCAACGCGTCGACGCCATGACTCGACTGGGTGCGCGACAGTTCGACGAAGATGCTGCGCGACAACAGGCTGGAAATCTTGGTCAGCGAATTGGCGAGCTGGTTGGCGAGGCGATAGAAGCCCGCGCCCGCCGGACCGACGAACAGGCCGACGATCAGCACCGCGACCTGCTGTCCCACCGCCGACAGGCTGGTCTGCAAATTGGTGGCGGTGAGGAAGCCGATGATGCCCGGATTTTCCGTCCGCGCCGCCATGGCGGCTCCCGCGCGCCAGCTGCCGAGCCGTCCCCGGCCGACCTTCAGCGCCAGCCCCCAATAGCTGATCGCGCACAGCAATTCGGCAAAGGCCCAGGCGATGAGGAAGCCGGTGATGCTAGGCATCAGCGCCAGCGCCACGCCCGCCCCGATCATCCGCCCTACCGGGATCATCGTCTCGGCGAAGGCGGCCGAATCGAACCGGTCGAACAGCCGCAAAATGCCGGTCGGCGAAGATCGGATGGTGATCATCATCACCATGCAGAACAGCCAGGCCTGCGCCGCCATGTCCGGCCCCAGCTCCAGCATGTCGCCAAAGGCGAGGATGATGACCCCCGCGATCAGCCCGCCCGCCAGGGCCGACGCCAGATCGATAAGGATGCAGAACCGCAGCACCCGATTGAGCGCATCGCCATTGTCGGCGGCAAGGTGCGGCTGACCATAGCGGACCACGATCTGCCAGCTGTCGAAACTGACCAGCGTCTTGATGACATTGGCCGCGCTCAGCACCAGCGCGAAGCGGCCGAAATCGGCGACCCCCAGGGTGCGGGTGACGATCGCCAGATAGGCGAGGCTGAGCAGCGCGCCCACGCCCTTGCCGCCCAACAGCCAGCCGGTATTGGCCAGGATGCGGGAAAAGCCGTCGCCCCCCGCTGCCGATCCCCGCATGAACTTCACTGGAGCGCCGGTCCTTTCCGCCATCGCATCGACGCCATCGTATCGATACCATCCTTATCGACAGGCGCGGCCCGGCCGGGCGGCATCTGTCCGCCGCGCTTTAGGCGAGCGCGAAAGCGAGTGCAAACGCCGCCTTTTTTTCGGCCAAATTGACCGCTACATCGCCGCGATGACCATCTCCAAAGCCATCATCCTGTCCGCCGGCCAGGGATCGCGGCTGCTGCCGCTCACGCGCGACGTGCCCAAATGCCTGATCGACTTCAACGGACGCAGCCTCATCAGCTGGCAGGTCGCCGCGCTGGCCGCCAATGGCGTGACCGACATCGTCGTCGTCACCGGCTTCCGCACCGAACGGGTCGAGGATCATGCGCTGCAACTCTATCGCGAAACCGGCGCGCGCATCCGCACGCTGTTCAACCCCTTCTTCCAGGTCGCCGACAATCTCGGCAGCTGCTGGATCGCGCGCGAGGAAATGGACCGCGATTTCATCATCCTGAACGGCGACACCATCATCTCGGACGAGATCGTCGCGCGGCTGATCGGCGGAGCGCAGGACGCCATCACCGTCACCGTCGACGTGAAGCCCGGCGACTATGACGATGACGACATGAAGGTGAACCGCGACGAAAGCGGCCGCCTGCACGCCATCGGCAAGCGCCTGCTGCCGCCCGACACCAACGCCGAATCCATCGGCATGCTCGCCTTCACCGGCGAAGGCCCGGCGATCTTCCGCAACCAGGTCGACCAGATGATGCGCACCCCCGAAGGCGTCGAACGCTGGTATCTGCGCGCCATCGACATCATCGCCAAGGGCAACCGCGTCGGCACCGTCTCCATCGAAGGACTGGACTGGCAGGAAGTCGACTTCCCCCAGGACGTCGAAGCCGCCCAAACCCTCACCGCCCGCTGGACCGAACAGCAACGCTATACCGGCTGAGGCGCCGGGTCGGAGGGGAGTAGCGCCGGCAGGAGCCAGGGGTCTGCGCGCGGGACACTGCATTGCGGCGCGTCACTGCGCCTCCGCGCACGCACTGACGTCGCAATCGGTTCGCGCAGAGATCGCAGAGGCGCGGAGGAGGTGGTGCCGGTGCGACTGTCTTCCCGCCGCCGCTCGGGCAGAGCGTACTGGATGCTGAAACAAGCTCAGCATGACGGTAGGGAGGTGCTGGCGGATGAGGAACAGGGTGGCGGTGCCCAACAAGACTGTGCCCCAAGCAACGCTATAGGTGTCAGCCGTCCGCAACAGCCCGTTCTTCCCCGGCGCAGGGCGGGGGCCAGCTGATCCGGCAGGACCTAGGCTCCAGCAGGCGGCGGGGCACAGCGTTGCGGCGCACACCCTCCGCGTCTCTGCGCCTCCGCGCGAACATCATCGTCGCAATCGGTTCGCGCGGAGATCGCGGAGACGCGGAGAGGTTGCGCCACCGGCCCACGCCTCTCGCCACCTTATGCACGAAGCCGACTGGATGCTGAAACAAGTTCAGCATGACGGGTTGGGGGCGAGGCTGGCGTGTCGAGGCAACCTTGCGGCAGGCACTTAATGTTCCCCTAGGAAGGTCGAGGTCCAGTAGCTCAGCCTCTGGTCGGCGCTCCGGCGTCGCCAGACACACCGACCGCTCTCACCCGCCCGTCGCGGCCCCGTCCGCCGTCGCCTTGCGGCGCTGACTCCGCTTTTTCGGTGGTGCGACATGGGGGAGGATCGTTGGGGCGGGGCGGCCGATGAAATAGCCTTGCACCCGGTCACAACCCCATCCGCACAGCTGATCGAATTGCGCCTGCGTCTCGACCCCTTCGGCGACGACCAGCGCCCCCAGGCTGCGGCCCAGGCCGATCGTCGCCCGGATGATCGACGCCGACGACTGATCGACCAGCATCGCGGCGATGAAGCTGCGGTCGATCTTGAGCTTGTTGAACCGGAAGTCCTTCAAATTGCTGAGCGAGGAATGGCCGGTGCCGAAATCGTCCATCGCAATGGTCGCGCCGGCGTCCTGCAACAGCCGCAGCGTCTGCAACACCGCCTCGCGATGATGGCCGAGCAGGGTGGCGCTTTCGGTGACTTCGAACTCCAGCCGCTCGGGCGCCATGCCGTGGCGCCGGGCCGCCTCCAGCAGCTTGCGGCCAAGGTCCGGTTCGCGGAACTGGAGCGGCGATAGATTCAGCGAAAGGCAGATGTCGTCGGGCCAGCCGGCGGCTGTCGCCATCGCCCGCTCGGCCATCCACAGGCCGATCTCCCCGATCTGCCCGGTGCTTTCGGCGATGGGAATAAATTGCGACGGCGAAATTTCCCCAAGGTCTGGATGACGCCAGCGCAGCAGCGCTTCATAGCCGACCACCAGCTGCCGCCGCGTGGCGATGGGCTGGTAGAGGATATAGAGGGCGCCGGTGGCGATGGCGCTTTCCAGATCGCGGCCCAGCCGCCGCCGCAGCCTTATCTCCTCCTGCAACCCGGTGTCGAAGAAGCGCGCCTTGTTGCGGCCGTCCGATTTGGCGCGATACAGCGCCACGTCCGCGCTATTATAGAGGTCGTCGGCATCCTGGCCGGGGGCTGCGATGGCCACGCCGATGCTCATGCGGACCGGCACCGGATCGTCCATGGTGCGGGCGATGGCGGCGGACAGGCGGCTCAGCATCGCTTCGGCCGCCATTGGCTGCTGGCCCGCGGCCTGGATGATCGCGAATTCGTCGCCGCCGATGCGCGCGACCAGATCGTCCGCACGGCTGCAACTGGCAAGCAGGTCGCCCGCGCGCTTGAGCGCCCCGTCGCCGCCGGCATGGCCGTGGCGGTCGTTGATTTCCTTGAACCCGTCCATATCGATGGCGAAGACGGCGAGCTGCGCCCCGGTCCGCCGGCTGCGCGCCAGTTCATGCGCCAACCGGTTTTCGAACAGCAGCCGGTTGGGCAGGCCGGTCAGCGCATCATGATGGGCGAGGAAGTCGATCCGCCGCTGCGCGACGCGCCGCTCCTCCACCGCCTGCCGATATTCGGACAGGCCGCGCGCCAGATCGCCTATCTCGTCGGTTCGGTGCAGGCCGGGTACGGCGGCGGGGTGCGGCTCATCCCGGTTAAAGCCGCGCAATTGTTTGGCGATGGCGATGATCGGGGCGATCACCCGCAGCCGCAGCCAGGCGGCAGTGATGAAGAGGATGAGCACCGCGAACAGTTCGCCGATGAACAGCCGCACCGCATTTTCCTCGGTATATTCGATGTTTGCCGCGACCGCCTGCTCGATGGCCTTGCTCAGCGCCTCGCGGGCGCGGGTCCGCTCCACCTCCAGCAGCCGCAGCGCGTCCAGAAAACCTTCCATCTCCTGCTTGATGCCCGCAGGATCGCGGCGCGCGACGGAAACCAGCTGGCGGCCGATCGGGACGAAGGCGCGCGCCGCATTGCGGGTGGCGTCGAGCGCCTGCCGCACATCGGCCGCTATCATGATCTTCGCCTCGCTGGCGGGGGGCGTCGACAGCGTCTCGAAATCGCGCAGTTCCTCGGTCAGCCGCGCCCAGCGCGCATCCGATACCGGCTGCCGCCGTTCCGCGTCGCGGGTTGCTTCCCCCAGGTCGAGCCGTAGCCGGCGCAGGGCGCTGTCTTCCTCATTCTGCGCGCGCAGCAAATGGGTCAGCAGGCCGATCCGCTCATTGGCGGCCTGCACCTCTTCGCCCACGCGCAGACCCTGGAACAGCAGCAGCAGCGACAGGAGCAGCAGAGCGGTGCAGGTGACCGTGACCCTGCTGGCAATCGACATTCGCACGCGTGGGATCCTCCTCCGCGGCCCCGCATAGCATGATGGGGTTACCAGCTTGTTGAAGCCGGAGCGGGGGCGGGCGGATCAGGTGGGAAAATGATCTTTCAGCCAGTCCACCATCGTTGCGATCTGCGCCGGATCGAGCTTCACCGCGCTGCCAAGGTCGGGCTGGCCCGGCCAACCGGCGTCGGTCAGCGTCAGCCCCGCGCCGCTGCGGCTGTCGGCATAGCGCGGCAGGACGTGGAAATGCACATGGGGATCGACCATCATCAGCATGAGATAGTTGATCTTCTCATAGCCCATCGCCTTGCCGAGCGCGGCTTCGATGGCGGCGGTGACGGATTTCAGCTCGGCATGGGCGGCGGCGGGCAGATCGCCGAAAGCGGTCGCATCGCTCTTCGCCGCCAGCACCAGCGCGCCCAGCGTCGGCTGGGCCGGGCGCAGCAGCACCAGCCAATGGTCGAACGCCGCCACCAGCGTTGCGGGATAGCCGAACTTCTCGATCGTGCCGTTCATGCTGCTGCCTCCGCGGCTTCGTCCATCCAGCTGACGATCGGCCGCCCCGACCGGCTGACGCCATAGGCCTGCGCCAGCCGCACCGCATGGACGATCAGCGACAGGATCGTCCACCAGGCCAGCGCGATCAGCCCGATGTCGGGCCGCCCAAGCAGCAGCGAGACGAACAGGATCACCATATTGGGATTGCGGCGCGCGGTGATGAGCCGGAACTGGCTGTCGAACGGCCGCCAGACATGGATGTCCATCTTGAAATCCTTGAGGAACATGCCCTCGATCAGCCGCTGCACGATATAGCCGGCAATCACCGCCGTCATGATGAAAAGGAAGATGCCACCGGGTAGCGCCAGCCCCCAATAGGCAAGGCCGGTGCCCCAGAAATACCACCAGAAAGGCGGGTGGACCAGATCGACGCCATGGTCGATCACATTCCCCCATTTGGACGAGGTGATGGTGCAGCGGGCAAGCTTTCCGTCGACCGTGTCCAGCACCATGAAGATGAACCCAGCCAGAAACCCGCTCCAGAACAGCCCCTTGGCAAAGAGGATGGTGGCGAGCAGGCACAGGGTGACGCCGATCACCGACACCATGTTCGGCGTCATCTTCAACTGGGCGGCGATGCGCGTCAGGATCAGCGCCAGCTCCGGCCACAGATATTTGGTGAGCAGGTCGGTGACGCCCTTATAGGCGCCGAAATAGCTGCGCCGCTCAATCTCCCGCCGGGTCGCCGGCGTCAGCTCGCGCACCATCGGCTGTTCCAGCTTGCGCAGCTGGCGATTGTAGAGCGTGCGCCCGTCGGACAGGTCGGTGACGATGGGTGCGGCGGCCGGATCGCTGCTCGCCGGAACCTGACCCACGATCGGCGCATCGCCCCAGACGAAGAGCGTGCCCGGATTGTCCAGCACCAGCCGCAGCAGCAGCGGGTCGAAGGCGAAACGCAGGTTGAACAGCAGCTCATGCCCCGGCGCCAGCCGGCTGCCATTTTTCGCCGCGCTTTCCGCCATGCGTCGACAGCGTTCTGCGATGGACATGCCCCATATGGGCGTGGCGTTGTCGCCGATCAGGCGGACGGGGCCGATGGAAGTGCTGATGGTCTGGCTCATGCGTGCGCTTTCGCGAAGTCGAGGATGATGTCGGCCTGCCGGCGGGAGGCGGGGACGGGGGAAAGATCGATGGAGTCGCGCATCGCCGCTTCCTGCGCCGCGACGAAGCCCGGTTGCAAGTCCGCCGCGCGGGCGAGGGCGAGGGGCAGCGCGTCGAGCGTCTCGATCCGCTGCCCGAGCCGCATATGGGCAAAGGCGTCGCCGCCCGCTTCGGCCTGCCGGTCGAGGTCGAGGAAGATGCAGGGGCGCGGGCGCAGCAGGAATTCATAGACCTGGCTCGACACGTCGCCAAGATAGATATCGGCGCTCATCGTATAGCTCATGTCGATGGAGTGGCGGCTACCCATGTCCACCCGAACATGCGATGCCGTGCTGCGGATCGGCGGCACCTTTGCGGCCAGCTTCGTATGCGGCGCGATGATGACGTTCCATCCCTCCAGCGCCTCCAGCGCGGCAAGAACCGCCGGCCCGTGCCGGACCCAGGAGGAAAGCTGCGCATCGAAATGCGGGTTGTAGAGCAGCACGGGCTTGTCGTCGGCGAAAAAGCTGCGCGGCTCTGCGCGCAATTCGAACTTGGCATAGCCGCCGACCGCCACGCTATCGGCCCTGCACAGGCCCCGCTCGATCAGCCGCCGCCGGTCCTTCTCGCCAGCAACCAGCGTCAGGTCGAAATCGGCATGCCGCTTCTTATAGCCGCCCTCCCGGTCGCCGGCGCCATGTTTGATGAGGATGAGGCGGGAGGAAAAGCCGGGCAGGCGCCGGGCCCAGGCGGTCGAAATCTCCGTCGTCACCAGAAAGGGAAAGCGGGCGATAGTCGGCAGGTTGAGCAGCAGCGTCGCCAGGCGGGAGGGCTGGCGAAACAGCGAGTCGGGGCCAGCGGGCGGCCGGCGCAGCCGCACCGGGCGAAGCGCCCCCTCGGGATCGTAGCTGGCGACAAGGTCGAGGATCGCGTCGGACGGCGACAGCACGCTCACCCGCACATCCGCCCGTCGCGCCAGCTCCAGCGCGGCCGGCAGCCAATGATAAAGCTGCTGCGCTTCGGCAATGGCGAGGAATGCGATATCGGTCGGCAAGGGCGGCAAATCTCCGGGCTGTGCCCGCCCTAGCGATCATGACGGTGACGAAGCAAGTCCCGCTATGGCCGGCGGCGGGGCGGGAGGCGGATCGGCCTGAGGCGGGGGCGCGCTGACATCCTCATCCTGAAGCGGGTCTAGCAGCGGGGCCGGCAGCGCGATCGCCTCCTGCGGCGGCGCCGTTCGCTCGGCCGCCCCCGCCTTCTCCATCATCTCCAGCCGCTCCAGCAACATGGCGGCGGCGGGATCGCCGCGCTGCACCGGGCCACGATTTACCGGGATGACGCGCCCGCTGGTGCCTTTGCCGACCGGCGGCGAATAGACCCACATGGTCCCGCCCGTGCTGGCCGCTGCCTGACGGTATAGGCGTTTTGCCTTCTGCCAGTCGACCGGCAGATGGAGGCCAAGCTGATAGGCCATGCCCAAATGCATTTGCGCCCGCTTGTCGCCGGCCTGCGCCCGCAGCGCAATCTGTCGTATGCCGGGATGGGCGGCGCTGGCGGCAAGCGGAACACCCATATAACTATTGCTGCTCGCACAAGCGCCGAGCGCCAGCGCCGCCGTCAGCAGGGCGATCCCCGCCAAGCGCCTCCGGCTGCGGAAGATGTTCCGTCTCATTGCCTTGTCCCCCTCCGCCATTCCCTCGCTGCGGCGATGCGACCATAGCATGGCGGGCGAATTCATGCCATTTGGGCGCTGCCTCAGCCGGCGCGATCCTCAACGAAATGGGGGCGGGCGGGTCACGGCGCTGGACCTTTGCGATATTTTTGTTATGCGGGCCGGCAACTGACTGACTTACGGAAAGAGGCTCCAAGAGCTATGGCCGAATTCTCTCTGCCCAAGAACAGCAAGATCAGCGGCAAGGGCGTGACCCATCCGGCGCCCGATGGCGCCACCAACGTCCGCAGCTTCAAGGTCTATCGCTACGACCCCGACTCCGGCGCCAATCCGCGCTATGACGTGTTCGAGGTCGATCTGGACAAGTGCGGCCCGATGGTTCTGGACGCGCTGCTGAAGATCAAGAATGAATATGATCCGACGCTGACCTTCCGCCGTTCCTGCCGCGAGGGCATTTGCGGCTCCTGCTCGATGAACATCAACGGCAAGAACGGCCTGGCCTGCACCACCGCCATCGACGAATGCGCGGGCAAGAATGTGCAGATCACGCCGCTGCCGCATATGGACGTCATCAAGGATCTGGTGCCGGACTTCACCCATTTCTACGCGCAGTACAACAGCATCAAGCCCTGGTTGCAAACCGTCAGCCCCGCACCCAGCGGCAAGGAGCGGCTCCAGTCGCCCGCCGACCGCGAGAAGCTGGACGGCCTCTATGAGTGCATCCTGTGCGCCTGCTGCTCGACCAGCTGCCCCAGCTATTGGTGGAACAGCGACAAGTTCCTCGGCCCGGCGATCCTTCTCCAGGCCTATCGCTGGCTCGCCGACAGCCGCGACGAATTTACCGGCGAGCGGCTCGACGAGCTGGAAGATCCGTTCCGCCTCTATCGCTGCCACACCATCATGAACTGCGCCAATGTCTGTCCCAAGGGGCTGTCGCCGGCGAAGGCTATTGCCGAAACCAAGAAGATGATGGTCGAGCGGCAGCTGTAAATTGGCAAGTGACGGCGTAGCGGGCGGCTTCACGCTGACCGAAGGGAAATGGGAGGGCTGGTCCGCCTGGTCGGACCCCCATCCCGACACATTCCTGCAAGCGATCGGCCGCGGCTATATGCGCGGCATCACGGAGAATAAGGCGCAGGTCGCGCTGGAAACCCGGTCCAGCCACCGCAACCGGCTGGATACGCTGCATGGCGGTTTCCTCGCCGCCTTTGCCGACCATGCCTTTTTCGGCGGGCTGTGGGCCATGGGCCATCAGGGGCAGATCCATGGCGTGACCGTCGACCTGTCGATGCAATATCTGGGCGCCGGCCGGGTTGGACCCGACCTGCTGGCCGAGGTGGAGTTGCTGCGGGAAACTGGGCGGCTCATGTTCCTGCGCATGCTCATCAGCCAGGACGGCGCGCCGGTGGCCGCCTCCACCGCCACCATCCGCAAGGCGCCAACCGCGCGGTGAGCAGTGTGCTCGCCCGATATGACGCGCTCGTGGCGGGCGGCGAATTGCGGGCGGATGCGGACCAGCGCGCGGCGGCGGAACGGCTCGACCGCCTGCAGGCGGAACTGGAAGCGGCGCCGGCGCGGGGATCGACCCTGTGGAAGCTGCTGCGCCGCCCACCCGAGCCGCCGCGCGGCCTATATATGTGGGGCGGGGTCGGGCGCGGCAAATCCATGCTGATGGACCTGTTCTTCGACACGGTGCAGGTCCGGCGTAAGAAGCGCGTCCATTTCCACGAATTTATGCTCGACGTTCACGCCCGGCTGGCCGAGGCGCGCAAGTCGGAGACGGGCGACCCCATCCCGCCGGTGGTCGAGTCGCTGGCGGAAGAAGCGCGGCTGCTCTGCTTCGACGAGATGGTCGTCAACAATATGGCGGACGCGGCGATCATGTCGCGGCTGTTCACCGGCCTGCTGGAAAAGCGGGTGACGATCCTCACCACCTCCAACCGCGAACCCGACGAGCTGTACAAGAACGGCCTCAACCGTCAGCTCTTCCTGCCCTTCATCGACCTGATCAAGGTGAAGCTGGACGTCATGTCGCTGAACGGGCCGACCGACTATCGCCGCGACCGGCTGGGCGACTCGCGGCTCTGGCATTGCCCCAACGGGTCGGAGGCGACGCAGGCGCTGTCCGCCGCGTTCTTCCGCCTGACCGACTATCCGGTCGAGGATCGGGCGAAGGTGCCGTCGGAAGACATCAAGGTGCAGGGCGGCCGGACGCTGCATGTGCCCAAGAGCGTGAAGGGCGTCGCCGTCTTTTCCTTCAAGCGGCTCTGCACCGAGGCGCGGGGCGCGCCCGACTATCTGGCGATTGCGCGCAAATATCATAGCGTCATCATCGTCGGCATCCCCGTGCTGGGGCCGGAGAAGCGCAATGAGGCCGCCCGCTTCGTAACGCTGATCGACGCGCTCTACGAATATAAGGTCAAGCTGCTCGCGTCGGCCGATGCCGAACCTGCGCGGCTCTACCCGGAAGGGGACGGCGCCTTCGAGTTCGAGCGCACCGTGTCGCGGCTGATGGAAATGCAGTCGGACGACTATCTCGCGCAGGGCCACGGCCCCAAATAAGGTTCGGCCGAGCCGATCGGTCCATCATCGCAGCGCAATTATCTTGCCGGAAACAGGCCGGATGCTTCCACTCGGGAAGCATCCGGCAGGGTGCCTCTGCAGGGAAGGCCCGCAGGCCAGGGTAGGAGCCTGGAGCAACAGGGCGTGCCTGACGCTCTAATGCAACTGCGAATGAATTGCAAAGATATTTTTGAATCCAATGTTCTCGGCGGTTGAAACCCCCTGCGGATGGGCGTAGGCGATCCTGCAATTCCAGTAGACAAGACTTGGAGGATGATTGCTCATGGCCCGTAAGAAGATCGCGCTCATCGGCGCTGGCAATATCGGCGGCACGCTTGCGCATCTGGCCGCGCTCAAGGGACTGGGCGACATCGTCCTGTTCGACGTGGTGGAAGGCGTTCCCCAGGGCAAGGCGCTTGACCTGTCGCAATGCGCCCCGGTCGAAGGCTTCGACGCCAAGATCACCGGTTCCAATGATTATGCCGACATCGCCGGCGCCGACGTCATCATCGTGACCGCCGGCGTGGCGCGCAAGCCCGGCATGAGCCGCGACGACCTGCTGGGCATCAACCTCAAGGTCATGAAGGCCGTGGGCGAGGGCATCAAGGCCAACGCCCCCGACGCTTTCGTCATCTGCATCACCAACCCGCTCGATGCGATGGTATGGGCGCTGCGCGAATTTTCCGGCCTGCCGCACAACAAGGTCGTCGGCATGGCCGGCGTACTCGACTCCTCGCGCTTCAGCCATTTCCTGGCCGAGGAATTCCAGGTGTCGGTGAAGGACGTCACCAGCTTCGTGCTGGGCGGCCATGGCGACACCATGGTGCCGGTCGTGCAATATTCGACCGTCGCCGGCATCCCCGTGCCCGACCTTATCAAGCAGGGCCGCTCGACCAAGGAGCGGATCGACGCCATCGTGCAGCGCACCCGTTCCGGCGGCGGCGAGATCGTCGGCCTGCTTAAGACCGGCTCGGCCTTCTATGCGCCGGCGACCAGCGCCATCTCGATGGCCGAAGCCTATCTAGGCGACAAGAAGCGCCTGCTGCCCTGCGCCGCGAACCTGACCGGCCAATATGGCGTCGACAATCTTTATGTCGGCGTGCCGGTCATCATCGGCAAGGATGGCGTGGAGCAGATCGTCGAGATCGAACTGGACGAGGAAGCCCAGGCCAATCTCAAGGTGTCGGTCGACGCGGTGAAGGAACTGCTGGAAGCCTGCAAGGGCATCGACTCCAGCCTGGCATAAGGGTCTAAGCTGTTCCCCGGCGCAGGCCGGGGTCCAGCTTCGCCGTTGATCCTGGACCCCGGCCTTCTCCGGGGAACGGGGGAACAGAATGGCGAAGCGGGGTTATGTCTATATCATGGCAAGCCGGCGGAACGGCACCTTGTATATCGGCGTGACCAGCGATTTGGTGAAACGGGTCTATCAGCACCGCAATGGGCTGATTGAGGGTTTCACCAGAAGATACAAATGCAAATATCTCGCCTGGTATCAGGCCTTCGACGATCTTGAAGAAGCAAGGCGTCGCGAGTTGCAGATGAAGGAGTGGCGACGGGCATGGAAGCTTCGGGAAATCGAGGCGCTCAATCCCGAGTGGAATGATCTATATCCGTCGCTGATTTAGGAACTGGACCCCGGCCGATTGTCGGGGAACGCAAAGGACCGGAAATTTATGTCCATCCTCGTCAACAAGAACACCAAGGTCATCACTCAGGGTATGACCGGTGCCACCGGCACCTTCCATACCGAACAGGCGCTGGCCTATGGCACGCAGATGGTTGCCGGCGTGACGCCGGGCAAGGGCGGCACGACCCATATCGGCCTGCCCATGTTCGACACCGTCGCCGAAGCCAAGTCGAAGACCGGCGCCGACGCTTCGGTCATCTATGTGCCGCCGCCGTTCGCGGCCGACTCGATCCTCGAAGCGATCGACGCGGAAATCCCGCTGATCGTCTGCATCACCGAAGGCATTCCGGTGCTCGACATGGTGCGCGTGAAGCGGGCGCTTTCGGGCAGCAAGTCGCGCCTCATCGGCCCCAACTGCCCCGGCGTCCTGACGCCCGACGAATGCAAGATCGGCATCATGCCGGGCAGCATTTTCAAGAAGGGCAGCGTCGGCGTCGTGTCGCGTTCGGGCACCCTGACCTATGAGGCGGTGTTCCAGACCTCCAATGCGGGCCTTGGCCAGACCACGGCCGTCGGCATCGGTGGCGATCCGGTCAACGGCACCAACTTCATCGACGTGCTGGAGCTGTTCCTGGCCGACGACGCGACCGAATCGATCATCATGATCGGCGAGATCGGCGGCGACGCGGAAGAGCAGGCGGCGCAGTTCCTGATCGACGAGGCCAAGCGTGGCCGCAAGAAGCCGATGGCCGGCTTCATCGCCGGTCGCACGGCGCCTCCGGGCCGCCGCATGGGCCATGCCGGCGCGATCGTGTCGGGCGGCAAGGGCGACGCGGAAAGCAAGATCGCGGCGATGGAAGCGGCCGGCATCAAGGTCGCGGCAAGCCCGTCCGAGCTCGGCTCGACGCTGGTCGAAGTCCTCAAGGGCTAAAAAGCATGAAGGGCGGCCGGCTGCACCCGGCCGCTTTCTACCCCGCTCCGCGACTGCACGCGGCTGGGATGGGACAGATGGACATGGGTTACGAAGAGCAGGATTTCGAGATTGAGCAGGGGCCCAGCTGGGCACGCTCCAATTGGCCGTTGAACGATACCGACGACCTGACCGGGGCGCTCGACCCCACGCAGATGCAGGTTGCGGTGAAGGCGGCGGCCAAGGCGGCGGGCAAGCCCGCGTCGGACGCCGACATCGCCCAGGCGGCCGAAGATGCGATCCGCGCGCAGATGCTGATCCGCACCTATCGGGTGCGCGGCCATCTCGCGGCCAATCTCGATCCGCTCGGCCTGACCCAGCGCGACCTTCCCGCCGACCTGACGCCCGAATATCACGGGCTGACCGACCTTGATAAAAAGGTCTTCCTCGGCGGCAATCTCGGCCTGCAATTCGCCACGGTGCGTGAGATCGTCGCGATCCTGCGCAAAAATTACTGCGGCAATGTCGGCCTTGAATATATGCACATCGCCGATGTGGAGGAGCGTCGCTTCCTGCAGGACCGGCTGGAGGGCAAGGACAAGGAGATCCAGTTCACGCCCGAAGGCAAGAAGGCGATCCTGTCCAAGGTCATCCAGGCCGAACAATATGAGAAGTTCCTGGGCCGCAAATATGTCGGCACCAAGCGCTTCGGCCTCGATGGCGGCGAGTCCATGATCCCCGCGCTCGAAGCGGTGATCAAATATGGCGGCGCTTCGGGCGTGCGCGAGATCGTGTTCGGCATGGCCCATCGCGGCCGCCTCAACGTCCTTGCCAATGTGATGGCCAAGGGCTTCCGCGTCATCTTCCACGAATTTTCGGGCGGCACCGCCAATCCCGAGGATGTCGGCGGATCGGGTGACGTGAAATATCATCTGGGCACCTCGACCGACCGCGATTTCGACGGCGTCAAGGTTCACATGTCGCTCGTCCCCAACCCTTCGCACCTCGAAACCGTCGATCCGGTCGTGCTGGGCAAGGTGCGCGCGCAGCAGACGTTCCGCGACGACCTGACCCGGCATGAGCAGGTGCTGCCTGTGCTGATCCATGGCGACGCGGCCTTTGCGGGGCAGGGCATCGTCTGGGAATGCCTCGGCTTCTCGGGCGTCAGCGGCTATAATACCGGCGGCTGCATCCATTTCATCGTCAACAACCAGATCGGCTTCACCACCTCGCCGCAATTCTCGCGGGGCTCGCCCTATCCGAGCGACGTGGCCAAGGGGGTTCAGGCGCCGATCCTGCACGTCAATGGCGACGATCCCGAAGCCGTCACCTTCGCCAGCAAGCTGGCGATCGATTTCCGCCAGACCTTCCATCGCGATATCGTGATCGACATGTGGTGCTATCGCCGCTTCGGTCATAATGAAGGCGACGAGCCGAGCTTCACCCAGCCGCAAATGTACGCGAAGATCCGCCAGCACCCCAGCGTCAGCACCGTCTATTCGGAGCGGCTGAAGGCGGAAGGTGTCGTGGATGACGGCTTCATCGATCAGGCCGGCAATGAATTCGTCAGCCATCTGGAGGAAGAGTTCGAGGCGGCCAAGAGCTACAAGCCCAACAAGGCCGACTGGTTCACCGGTCGCTGGTCGGGCCTGCACAAGCCTGCCGACGCCGAAACCGCGCGCCAGAATGTGGAGAGCGGGATCAGCCGCAAGCTGTTCGATGGCCTCGGCAAGACGCTGACCACCATTCCCGAAGGGCATAATGTCCATAAGACGCTGAAGCGCGTACTCGACGCCAAGGCGGAGATGTTCAAGTCCGGCGAGAATTTCGACTGGGCGACCGGTGAGGCTCTGGCCTTCGGTTCGCTCCTGTCGGAAGGCTATGGCGTGCGTCTGTCGGGCCAGGATTCGGGGCGCGGCACCTTCAGCCAGCGTCACGCCGTCTGGGTCGATCAGGATAGCGAGAATAAATATGTCCCGCTGTCAACCGTGCCGCATGGCCGGTTCGAAGTGCTGGACAGCCCGCTGTCGGAATATGGCGTCCTCGGCTTCGAATATGGCTTCGCGCTGGCCGATCCCAAGAGCCTCGTTATCTGGGAAGCCCAGTTCGGCGACTTCGCCAATGGCGCGCAGATCATCTTCGACCAGTATATCGCGTCGTCGGAGACCAAATGGCTGCGCTCCAACGGCCTCGTCTGCCTGCTGCCGCACGGCTATGAAGGGCAGGGGCCGGAGCATAGCTCCGCGCGTCTGGAACGCTTCCTGCAACTCTGCGCCGAAGGCAATATCCAGGTCGCCAACATCACGACGCCGGCCAATTATTTCCATGTCCTGCGTCGCCAGATGCTGCGGCCCTTCCGCAAGCCGCTCATCATCATGGCGCCCAAGTCGCTGCTGCGTCACAAAATGGCGGTCAGCAAGACAGAGGATTTCTTAGGCGAAACGCATTTCAAGCGCATCCTGTCCGATCCCAACGGGTCGGCCGATGCCGAAACGCGTCGTCTGGTCCTGTGCTCCGGCAAGGTCTTCTACGACCTGATGGAAGCGCGCGACGCGGCAGGGGACAAGGATGTGCAGATCGTGCGCATCGAACAAATCTATCCCTTCGCCACCGACGCGCTGGCCACGCGCATCAAGCGCATGACCAACCTTGAGGAAGTGGTCTGGTGTCAGGAAGAACCGCGCAACAACGGCGCCTGGTTCTTCGTGGAACCCTATGTCGAGGAAGCGCTGAGCCAGGCTGGCAAGGCGCCGATGCGCGCCCGCTATGCCGGCCGCAAGGCTTCGGCATCGCCGGCCACCGGCCTTGCCTCGCGCCATGTGTCGGAGCAGGGTGCGCTTGTAGCCGATGCGCTGGGTCACAGCGTTCGTGAAGAAATCCGTCGCCAGAAGAAAGGCTGAGACAGCTCATGGCAACCGAAGTCAAAGTACCCACTCTGGGCGAATCCGTTACCGAAGCAACCGTTGGCCAGTGGCTCAAAAAGCCCGGTGACGCCGTCAAGGCGGACGAGCCGATCGTCAGCCTGGAGACCGACAAGGTCGCCGTCGATGTGCCCGCGCCCGCCGCTGGCACGCTCGGCGACATCGTCGCCAAGGAAGGCGACACGGTCGAGGTCGGCGCGCTGCTCGCTTATGTGAACGAAGGTGCGGCCGCTGCCGCGTCGCCGGCTCCTGCCGCTGCCGCCCCCGCCGCCAAGGCGGAAGCC
>DAMDPH010000034.1:0-23760 GCA_032082785.1 Sphingobium sp.
CGCCGCCGCCATCGACTGGGCCTGCGCGCTCACCGCTGCCGCGTTGCCTGAGGGGACGCCCTTTCCCATGCTGCACCAGGCGCTCGAAGGCTTGTTGGGCGCGGTCGATGCTGCGCCCGCCGCGCGGGGCTGGGCGGTGGCGCTGGTCCGTTATGAGTTGCTGCTGCTGGCGGAACTGGGCTTTGGCCTCGACCTCAGCCGTTGCGCCGCGACCGGCGAGGCGGAGGAGCTTGCCTTTGTCAGCCCCCGCAGCGCCGCCGCCGTCAGCCGGGCCGGGGCGCAGGGCTTCGAGAGCCGCCTGCTGCCGTTGCCCGCCTTCCTCCTTCAGGGCGGCACGGGCGACTGGCCCGCCATTTTCGACGGCCTGCGCCTGACCGGCTTCTTTCTCGAACGGTCGGTGCTGACGGAACGGCGCGCCGATGTGCTGGCGGCGCGGGAGCGGCTGGTGGATCGGCTCAAAAGGGCGGTTGCCTAACCCTTCCCTGCTTCATAGAGGGCGACGAGCAGTTTTGAAGGAGTAGTCGCCATGTTGATCGCCCTGTTTCCCGGAGACGGTATCGGCCCCGAAATCGTGGCGCAGGCGAAGCGGGTGCTCGACGCACTGGCGATCGATGGCCTGACCTATGAGGATGGGCTGGTCGGCGGCGCGGCCTATAAGGCGGTCGGCCACCCGCTGCCGCCCGAAACGCTCGACATTGCGCGGCGCGCCGACGCCATCCTGTTCGGCGCGGTCGGCGATCCCCACTGCGACTCGCTGGAACGGCATCTGCGCCCGGAACAGGCGATCCTTGGCCTGCGCAAGGAATTGGGCCTTTTCTCCAACCTGCGCCCGGCGAAGGTCTTCCCCGAACTGGCGCATGAATCCGCGCTCAAGCCCGAAGTCGCGGGGGAGATCGACCTGCTGATCGTGCGGGAAACCAATGGCGACGTCTATTTCGGCGAAAAAGGCTTTCGCACCACCGCCGACGGCCTGCGCGAAGGCTATGACATCATGTCCTATAATGAGGCGGAGGTGCGCCGCATCGCCCATGCCGGTTTCCAGGCAGCACGCGCCCGGCGCGGGAAGCTCTGCTCGGTCGACAAGGCCAATGTGCTGGAAACCAGCCAGCTCTGGCGCGACGTGGTGATCGAGGTGTCGGCCGACTATCCCGACGTCGCGCTGACCCATATGTATGTCGACAATGCCGCGATGCAGCTGGTGCGCAATCCCGGCCAGTTCGACGTGATGGTCACCGGCAATATGTTCGGCGACATATTGTCGGATCAGGCGAGCATGTGCGTCGGCTCCATCGGCATGCTGGCGTCGGCGACGCTGAACGGCGGCGGGCAGGGGCTTTATGAGCCGATCCACGGCTCCGCCCCCGACATCGCCGGCCAGGGCAAGGCCAATCCGCTCGCCACGATCCTGTCGGCGGCGATGATGCTGCGCTATTCGCTCGACCTGCCCGAACAGGCGGACCGCATCGAAAGCGCGGTGGCGAAGGCGCTGGCCGACGGCGCCCGCTCCCCGGATCTGGGCGGTGCGATGAACACGGTGGAAATGGGCGACGCCGTTCTCGCTGCATTGTGAAGCAAAAAGGGTAATTACGTAAAATTAATCCTTGTTACTTTATAGTATCCATCCACCACAGGAGGGAGTGGATATTATGAGGGGAGAGTTGGCCGCAGACCATGAAAGTCTGCGTGGACTGATGGACGCTTTTGCGAAGGATCTGGGAGATCATGAAGCACCGGACATGTTGCGGGTAACGCGGCAGCGGATTTCAATTTTCCAGATTTTCCAAAGTCATATGGAACGGAAGAACAAGGCGGTCGCGCGGCTTCGGCAGTGTGGATTTCCCCATGACGCCGTCGCCATATTGAAGGCGCATGACGAAGCCACGCGGGACCTGTTCCTGCGTTACAGCGATCATACCCGCGTCTGGACGCCCGACAGGATCAAGCTCGACTGGGCGGGATATCGCGCCGCCGTCATCGCGCTTCAGCAATTGGCCCATGATCGACTCAGCTGGGAAGAGGATGTCCTTCATCCCCTGCTCAAGCGAGCCGGAGCCATGGCCGCCTGACAGCATCCGGGATGGAGGCCCTTCCCCTCCGTCCCGGACCTGACTGTCCACCCTTGCCCCCCATCGACACCGCCCGCCTGCCACAAGATGGTTGCGCATATCCGCCCTGCCTTTATGGCGGCATCAGCCAGATGGCTGAGGATTTCGGGCGCGCCACCGCGTCCGGCATGATGAAGATGCGGAAGGCGATATGAAGCGGAAGAGCGGGCAGGACCCCCAGATCACCCAGAATTGGAAGCCGGCGACGCTGGCGATACGCGGCGGCACGGCCCGTTCGGAATATGGCGAGACGTCGGAGGCGCTCTTCCTGACCAGCGGCTATTGCTATGACCGGGCCGAAGATGCCGCCGCGCGCTTCGCCGGCGAACAGCAGGGCATGACCTATAGCCGCCTGCAAAATCCGACGGTGGAGATGCTGGAACAGCGCATCGCCCTGCTGGAAGGCGCCGAAGCCTGCCGCGCGACCGCGAGCGGCATGGCCGCCATGACTGCCGCGCTGCTGTGCCAGCTGTCCGCTGGCGACCATGTGGTCGCGGGCAAGGCGCTGTTCGGCTCCTGCCGCTGGCTGACCGATACGCTGCTGCCCAAATTCGGGATCGAGGCGACCACCGTCGACGCCCGCGATCTCAACGCCTGGGAAGAGGCGATCCGCCCGAATACCAAGGTCTTCTTCTTCGAAACGCCGGCCAATCCGACAATGGACGTCGTAGATCTGCGCGGCGTGTGCGCGCTCGCAAAGGCGCATGGCATCACCAGCGTCGTCGACAATGCCTTCGCCACGCCCGCCTTGCAGCGGCCGATGGATTTCGGCGCCGATGTCGTCGCCTATAGCGCCACCAAGATGATGGACGGGCAGGGCCGGGTGCTTGCCGGCGCGGTCTGCGGCAGCGAGGAATGGGTGCTCAACACGCTGCTGCCCTTCCACCGCAACACCGGCCCCACGATCAGCGCCTTCAACGCCTGGGTCGTGCTCAAGGGGCTGGAAACGCTCGACCTGCGTATCCGCCGCCAGAGCGAAAATGCGCTCAAGGTCGCGCGCTTCCTGGAGGAGCGGGTCGAGAAGCTGGTCTATCCGGGGCTCGAAAGCCATCCGCAACATGCGCTGGCGATGAGCCAGATGGCGATGGCCGGGCCGATCTTCTCCCTCTATGTCGGCGGTGGCCGGGCGGAGGCGCATGGCCTGCTCAACGGCCTGCAACTCATCGACATCAGCAACAATATCGGCGACTCGCGCTCGCTGATGACGCATCCGTCCTCGACGACCCATTTCGGCATGGCCGAAGAGGCGCGGCTGGAGGTGGGCATCACCGAAGATATGCTGCGCATCAATGTCGGGCTGGAGGATGTGGACGATATCATCGCTGACCTGGATCAGGCTCTGCGCACGATAGGGCGTTGACGGGAGCGGGATTTAGGGCGCATTTCCGCAACTGTGAATGCGCTCTTCCCCTTCCACGCGACCACGCGCGACATCATCGTCCATGTGGCCGTCAGCTTCCTGCCCGAACAGTCGGAGCCTGATCGCGGGCGGTGGTTCTGGGCCTATCATATCCGCATCGAAAATCAGGGCGAGGATCCGGTGCAGCTGCTGACGCGGCATTGGGTCATCACTGATGGCCGGGGCAATATACAGCGGGTGGATGGCGATGGCGTGGTCGGCGAACAGCCGGTGGTGCAGCCGGGCCGCAGCTATGATTATGTTTCGGGCTGTCCGCTGGGCACGCCTACCGGATCGATGAAGGGCAGTTACAAGATGATCGGGCTGAGCGGCGACATGTTCGATGTCGCGATACCGCATTTCGCGCTGGTGGCATCGGCGGTGGCCGAATGAAGCGTACCCATTTGCCGCTCAACGGGTTGCGGGTGCTGGATGCGGCGGCCCGTCATCTGTCCTTCACCCGCGCCGCCGACGAACTGGCGGTGACGCCGGCTGCCGTCGGGCAGCAGATCCGTGCGCTGGAGGATATGCTGGGCGTGGTGCTGTTCCGCCGCACGCCCAAGGGGCTGGAACTGACCCCGGAAACCGAAGCGGGGTTGGAAGCGCTGCGCGCCGGCTTTCTGGAATTTGAGGAAGCGGTGCGCGCCATGCAGGCGGGCCAGTCGAGCAATGCGCTGACCATCGCCGCGCCGCGCGACATCACCGCCAAATGGCTGCAACCGCGCCTCGCCGCTTATGCCGCCGGCCAGCGGGCGCTGAGTTTCTCGCTGGTCGCCGCCGACGATGCGCTCGACTTTACCGAGGCCAATCTCGACCTCGCCCTGCGTCTGGCCGAAGGGCCGGGCGAGCATGAGGGCGTGCAGCTGGGCGAAGGGCATCTGGTCACGATCGAAGCGGCGGCGGGTGGCCCGGCGCAGCGGATCGACTGGCCCGGCTGTCCCGGCGGAGACGAAAGCGCGACCATCCGCGTCGCCGATGGCGGCTTGGCGATCGAGGCGGCGGCCAATGGCTTTGGCCGCGCGACCGTGCCGCTGCTGCTGGCGCAGGCGGACATCGCCGCCGGCCGCGTTCGCCAGCTTGGCGATCCGCAGCCTTCGACCAAAGCCTATTGGCTGATCGCGCCGCTGCCGCAATGGCGGCAGAAAAAGGTGAAGGCACTGGTGGAGGCGCTGTCCGCCTGAGCGGGCCAGAGCGCCGCCGGTCAGGGTGCCGCCGGTCAGGGTGTCTGCTGGCGAAAGCGCATGCTGAGCCGGCCCAGCGCCGCAACGCCGATCAGCAGCCATACCAGATTGTTGAAGACCGACGGCAGCGCGCCATGCGCCCAGCCATTGATCGCCATCCCGGCCGCGCCGCCGATATTCATCAGCTGATAGGATAAGGATCCGGCGGTGATCCGCCCCGCCGACAGCAGCGCATAGGCCAGCAGGATCGCGAAAGAGCCGCCCCAACCGATCAGTTCAATCAGCATCGTCATCATCCCAAGGCCCGCGCCGGGCACGCCGATAAATAGCGGCATCGGGGCGTCCGGTCCGGCTTGATCCGCCGGCGAAACGCGTCGATTCGCTATCATCCGCCCTTATTCGACGCCGCCCCAAATGTCGCTTATTTTGACGAAGCCCTTCTGTCCTTTGACGTCGAAACTGCACCATCCGCCCGAACAGTCGGACAGGCGGCCGACGACGCCCTTTTCGGCGCGGAACAGGGCGCGGGCGCTGTCATGGGGCGTGGTGCGCATCGGCGCGATCTGCGCGGTGACGATGGCGGTGGGCGTGTCGCTCAGCAGGCGGACATGCATCCAGCCTTGCGCGCCGGCCGAATCCTCGACCTTGCGCCACAGGCCCAGCACCTGCACCACCTTCACCGGCAGGTCGCGCCGGCGATAAACCCAGTTGGACGGATAATCGAGGCTGGGGCCGACCCGCATGCGCGCTTCATCCTGGGAGATGGAGGCCCAATAGGGCACGGGCTTGGGCGCCGCCATGGCTCCGCTTGCCCCCGCCAGCGCGACGATCGCCGCGCCCATATACGCTTTCATCAAACCCGTTCCCTGCACAGATGATGCTGCAATATAGGAATCCCCGTCCCTTGGCTACCGTTGCGCATGGGGTGCAGGGCGGATGCGGCGCTAATCTGCTTGACCGGGGGCGGAGGCAGGAATAGCGGCCAAGCATGGCTCAGAAAATGCGTCCCGCAAAGCCGAGCGTCATCGTTACGCGCCGCCTGCCCCCCAATGTGGAGGCGCGCATGGCCCAGCTGTTCGATACGAGTTTCAACGTCGGCGACGTGCCGATGGACCGCACCGGCCTCGCCCGCGCGATGGCGCAATGCGATGTGCTGGTGCCCTGCATCAGCGATCAGATCGACGCGGCGCTGATCGCCGCCGCGCCGGAGCGGCTGCAACTGATCGCCAGTTTCGGCAGCGGCGTCGATCATATCGACCTGACGGCGGCGCGGAAAAAGGGGATCATCGTCACCAACACTCCCGGCGTCCTGACCGAAGACACGGCCGATATGACGATGGCATTGATCCTCAGCGTCCCGCGTCGGCTGGCGGAGGGGGAGAAGCTGGTGCGCTCCGGCCAGTGGCGTGGCTGGAGCCCGTCGGGCATGCTGGGTCACCGGATTGGCGGCAAGCGGCTGGGCATCATCGGCATGGGACGGATCGGCCGCGCGGTCGCGGCGCGTGCGCGCCCCTTCGGCCTGTCGATCAGCTACCATAACCGCCACCGCCTGCCGTTCGAGGTGGAGCAGGATCTGGAGGCAAGCTGGCAGCCCGATCTCGACCAGCTGCTGCGCGAAAGCGACATCATCTCCATCCATTGCCCGCTCAATGCCGACAGCCGCTGCCTGATCGACGCGCGGCGGATCGGGCTGATGCGGCCGGACGCCTATTTCATCAACACCTCGCGCGCGGAAATCGCCGATGAGCCGGCGCTGATCGCGGCGCTGGAGGAAGGGCGGATCGCCGGGGCAGGGCTGGATGTCTACGCCCATGAGCCGGCGGTGGACCCGCGGCTGATGGCGCTCGCCAATGTCGTGCTGCTGCCCCATATGGGATCGGCGAGCTTCGAGGGGCGCGACGCCACCGGCGCGCGGGTGATCGCCAATATCCGCAGCTGGGTGGACGGCCACCGGCCGCCCAATCAGGTTCTGGAAGGCTGGGTCTGACGCCCGGCGGCGGTCAGTCGACCAGCTGGTGCTTGAGCGCGCTGATGACGGCATGGCCGTTCAGCACCGACTCATGGGCGCGGCGCACCACCGCCTGACTTTCAGCGTCCATCGCCTCATCCTTGATGACGCGATCAAATTCTTCCTTCAGATAATCCTCGCCCCGTTCGACTTCGGCGATGATCGCCTTGTCGCCGCCGCCGAAAGCCAGGCGCAGGTCTTCGACGCGTCGGTGCAGGGTCGCGGCCGCCGATCCGAAATCATTGGGCTTGCCGCCCAGCGCCTGACTGCGCGCCTGGAGCATCGCCACGGCTTCGCGACGTTCGGCGGCCAGATCGCGGAACAGCTGCTGGAAACGCGGCGCTTCCGCCTTCTCCGCCGAATGCTCATAACCCTTCACGCTGTCGATCAGCGTGGTGATGAGGTCGTCCAGTTTGCTGAGGACATGATTGGTCGACATCGCCGTCTCCTGTCATTGTGAACAGGCAGGAAACCGTCAGGATCGGGGGAAGGTTCATGCAATCGTCGTTAAGCGGGCATTAGCCTAAACCGGCCGCCGATCCCGCCGCTGTCGGAACAAGCCGGAGGGCCGCTTGTTGGTCATGCAACGCCAAAAGGGAAGGATCATCATGATACGTCTTGCGATCATCGCGCTTGTTATCGCCGCCATTCTCGCCGTGCTGGGCTTTGGCGGCGCGGCGGGCACGTTCGTCGGCATCGCCAAATTCCTCTTCGCGGTCGCCATCATCCTGTTCCTCGTCTTCCTCGTGCTCGGCCTGGTGGCTGGCAAGAAGGTGAAGGACGCGATAGACTGACGCCCATGACCGACATTGGCGCTGGAGTGGACGAGACGGGGCGCTTGCTGCGCGACGAAGCCGGCTTCCTGCTCCAGCGCGATGCCGGCGGCGTCTATCGCCTGGAACTGCTGCGCGTGCCGGTCGACCATGTCGAAAAGCGGGTGCGGGTGCGCGGCTTCTATGCCGGCCATGGCGTCGTCGAGGCAGATGGCGTCGCCCCGGCATGACAAAGATGAACCGCTGTTCCTGTGCTACCCGATCGAGCCATCTTGCCGTAAGATGATGGCTGTTTTCGGGGGAGGGCTATGCGCACGTTGGTCGAAACAGTTGGGCTTCTTGTGCCATTCGCGTTCAGCATTCTCTTCCTTATCGCCGGGCTATTCGCGCCATTTGGCGGTGCCTACGATGATGCAGGTGCACTTTTGTTGCTGGCGCTCATCTATTTTTTGCTGCTGATCGTCGTAGCCGTTCATCTTTTATGGCAAAAGCCGGTGTCCAGAGCCGCTGGCATCCTGTGCAGCGGTCTTGCCATAATCGTCATCACCTATGTCGCGGGAGAAAAGCGACTTCTCGGAAGTTCGGCATATTGGCAGCAGGTCGCTGCGGCACTTATGCCAGCCATTGCCTGCTGGTGGCGTTCAACAGACGAGACCAGCGTCCATGACGAGTAGAGCATCGAGCCTGAATTAGAACCGTTCGGGCTGAGCTGCGTCGCAGCCTTGCCCCCTTTCAAGAGGATCAGCCTCGGGGGCGTCACATGCGAGGCTGAGGCACCGGCCGGCCGCGGCGCGGGATGCGCGGGGCTGGGGGCGTGGCCCAGCTGCCATAGGACAGGTCCAGCGGCAGCACCATGTCGCAGCCAGCGCATTCGGCGACGATCCGGCCGACCAGCCATTGCCGCCCGCCGCAGCAGGGACAGGGGGAGGGTCGGCCCGGCCGATAGGCGGTCGGAGCGGTAAGGCATGGTCGAGCGTCGCTCGGAACAGGTGACGGCATGATAGAAATTCCCCTCATGTTGGAGGAGGAACAAACAAGCTGCCGAAAATATCCCTGCCATCCACTAAGCCTTTGAAGGCGGGAAAGCGGGGGACGCGGCCGCTTTGTCCATTTGACTTGCCCGTCCCAGCCTGTATGGCGCTGCATCATCGGGACATACCCGCTTCGACCACCGGTTGGGGCGCATCCCTCCACCTTGCCGTTCGGAAGCTAATCGCCGTCCGGCGAGCTTCTGGTGGAATGCCGTCTTCCTTACCGCCGTGTGATCGGGCATTTGCGAGGAGACGCATCACTTATGACCGCCATTGGACAGGATACCCTGGGCACCCGCGACACGCTCAATGTCGGCGGCAAGAATATTGCCTATTATTCCCTCAAGAAAGCCGCCGCGAAACTCGGAGACGTATCGCGCCTGCCTTTCTCGATGAAGGTCTTGCTGGAAAATCTGCTCCGCTTCGAGGACGGCGCGACCGTCACCGTCGAGGATATCCAGGCGATCGTCGACTGGCAGAAGGATCGCCGGTCCGAGCGCGAGATCCAGTATCGCCCCGCGCGCGTGCTGATGCAGGATTTCACCGGTGTGCCCTGCGTGGTCGATCTGGCCGCGATGCGCGACGCGATGAATGCGCTCGGCGCCGACGCAGCGAAGATCAACCCGCAGGTTCCCGTCCATCTGGTCATCGACCATTCGGTCATGGTCGACGAATTCGGCACGCCCAAGGCGTTCGAGGACAATGTGGAGCTGGAATATCAGCGCAATATGGAGCGCTATGACTTCCTGAAATGGGGCTCCAAGTCGCTCGACAATTTCAAGGTCGTGCCGCCCGGCACCGGCATCTGCCACCAGGTCAATCTGGAAAATATCGCGCAGGCGGTCTGGTCGTCGGTTGATGAAAAGGGCGAAATGGTCGCCTATCCCGACACCTGCGTCGGCACCGACAGCCACACCACCATGGTCAACGGCTTGGGCGTGCTGGGCTGGGGCGTTGGCGGTATCGAGGCCGAGGCCGCGATGCTGGGCCAGCCCGTATCCATGCTGATCCCGGAAGTCGTGGGTTTCAAGCTGACCGGCTCGCTCAACGAAGGCATTACCGCCACCGATCTGGTGCTGACCTGTACCCAGATGCTGCGCGCCAAGGGCGTGGTCGGCCGCTTTGTCGAATATTTCGGCCCCGGCCTGTCCTCGCTCAGCCTTGCCGACCGTGCGACGCTGGCCAATATGGCGCCCGAATATGGCGCGACCTGCGGCTTCTTCGGCATCGACGACAAGACGCTCGACTATATGCGCCTCACCGGCCGCAGCGAAGAGAATATCGCGCTGGTCGAAGCCTATGCCAAGGAGCAGGGCTTCTGGGTCGACCCGACGGTGGAGCCGGTCTTCACCGACATTCTGGAGCTGGACATGTCGACGGTCGAACCGTCGCTCGCCGGCCCCAAGCGTCCGCAGGACAAGGTCGCGCTGACCAATGTCGACGATGTGTTCAACGCCGACCTCGAAAAGCTCTACAAGAAGAGCGGCCCGGCCCGCGTCGCTGTCGAGGGCAAGGATCATGACATTGGCGACGGCGACGTCGTCATCGCCGCGATCACCAGCTGCACCAACACCTCCAACCCGGGCGTGCTGGTCGCGGCCGGTCTCGTCGCAAAAAAGGCCGCCGAAAAGGGTCTGAAGCCCAAGCCCTGGGTCAAGACCTCGCTCGCCCCGGGCAGCCAGGTCGTCACCGACTATCTGGAGAAGGCGGGGCTTCAGTCCTATCTCGACCAGATCGGCTTCAACCTGGTGGGCTATGGCTGCACCACCTGCATCGGCAATAGCGGCCCGCTCGCCGAGCCGATCAGCAAGGCGATCAACGGCAACGACATCGTCGCCGCGTCGGTGCTGTCGGGCAACCGCAACTTCGAAGGCCGCGTGTCGCCTGACGTGCGCGCCAACTTCCTCGCCTCGCCGCCGCTGGTCGTGGCTTATGCGCTCAAGGGCACGGTGACGGAGGATTTCGTCAGCACCCCGATCGGGCAGGGCAGCGATGGCGAAGATGTCTATCTCAAGGACATCTGGCCGACCAATGAGGAAGTCCGCTCGGTCATGGACGGCGCCATCAGCCGCGAAATGTTCGAGAGCCGCTATTCGACCGTCTTCACCGGCGATGACCGCTGGCAGGCGATCGACGTCACCGGTTCGGCCACCTATCAGTGGCGCGCCGGGTCGACCTATGTCGCCAACCCGCCCTATTTCGAGGGCATGGAAATGACGCCGGCCCCGGTCACCGACATTGTCGAAGCCAAGCCGCTCGCCGTCTTTGGCGACTCGATCACTACCGACCACATCTCGCCGGCCGGTTCGATCAAGGCGTCCAGCCCCGCCGGCCGCTGGCTGAGCGAGCATCAGGTCGCGCAGGCCGACTTCAACAGCTATGGCTCGCGTCGCGGCCATCATGAAGTGATGATGCGCGGCACCTTCGCCAACATCCGCATCAAGAATCTGATGCTGGACGGCGTCGAAGGCGGCATGACCCGCTATAATGGCGACGTGATGCCGATCTATGACGCGGCGATGATGCACCGGGCCGACGGCACGCCGCTGGTCGTCATCGGCGGCAAGGAATATGGCACCGGCTCGTCGCGCGACTGGGCGGCGAAGGGCACCAACCTGCTGGGCGTCCGCGCCGTGATCGTCGAGAGCTTCGAGCGTATCCACCGCTCGAACCTGGTCGGCATGGGCGTGCTGCCCCTGCAGTTCAAAAATGGCGACACCCGCGAGTCGCTGGCGCTGACGGGCGATGAGAGCTTCACCATCACCGGTGTCTCCAGCCTCAAGCCGCGTCAGGATGTCGAAGTGCAGGTCAAGCGTGCCGACGGCACCAGCTTCACCTTCACCGCGCTCTGCCGCATCGATACCGTCAACGAGCTGGAATATTTCCTGAACGGCGGCATCCTCCAATATGTGCTGCGCAAGCTCGCCGCCTGATCGCCTCCGCGACTGAAAAAGACAGAGGGCTTCTCCTGCGGGAGAGGCCCTTTTTCTTTGGGCGGAGAGGGGGGCGGCGGCATCCTCGTGATCGGCCGAGGATCGCGTCAGATGGCGCGGCAGGACGCGACATCTCGCGCCCGCCCGCTAGAGCAGATGCCGGTGGGCGAGCAAAGTTGACGGTTAGCCGATCGACGCTGATGCCCGCCCGGTGCTGACCGGACGCAAAAAGGGCAACTCGCAGCGCTAGAGCATCAAGGCTGAAATCAGACCCGTTCGGGCTGAGCCTGTCGAAGCCTTGCCTTTCCCTCAAGGGGAACGGCCTTTTGACTCAGCTCAGCCTGAACCGGGCTTATGAAAGGCGAAGGCGCGCCGCTCAAATATCCTGAGCAATCCGCGCATACAGCTCCGGCCGCCGGTCGCGGAAGAAGCCCATGCCGGCGCGGTGCTTGCGCGCCCGCTCCAGGTCGAGCGTCGCCACCAGCGCGCCGCTGTCGCGGGCATCGGCCTCCGCAACAAAATCGCCCCATTCGTCGGTGATGAAGCTGTGGCCGTAGAATTTCTGGCCGCATTCCTCGCCGATCCGGTTGGCGGCGATCACCGGCATGCAATTGCTGACCGCATGGCCGATCATCGCGCGGCGCCACATGCGGCTGGTGTCCAGCTCCGCATCATAAGGCTCCGATCCGATGGCGGTGGGGTAGAAGAGCATTTCCGCGCCCATCAGCGCCATCACCCGCGCGGCTTCGGGATACCATTGGTCCCAGCAGATGCCGATGCCGATGGTGCCATAGCGGGTCTTCCACACCTTGAAGCCGCTATTGCCGGGGCGGAAATAATATTTCTCCTCATAGCCCGGCCCGTCGGGAATATGGCTCTTGCGATAGACGCCCATAATCTCGCCCTGATCGTCGATCATCGCGAGCGAATTATAATGATGATGGCCGTCCCGCTCGAAGAAGCTTGCCGGGATATAGACGCCCAGATCCTTGGCCAGCTTGCGCATCTCCTGCACCGCCGGATGCACGTCCACCGGCTGCGCCAGCGCGAACAGCGCCTCATCCTCCTCACGGCAGAAATAGGGGCCTTCGAACAGTTCGGACGGCAGGATGATCTTCGCCCCGCGCGCCGCCGCCTTGGTCACATGATCGGCGACCGCCGCGATATTCTCCGCCATGTCGTCGGAGAAAGCGAGCTGGAGCGCGGCAACGGTTAGCTTGGTCATCTCTTCGTCTTTCCTCGCCCGCGCCGCCGGCGCAGGGTTGTCCTCTGTTACAGGCTGGGCATCTGCTGGCTGCAACAGTGAAAGCTGCCGCCGCCCGACAATATGGCGTCGCTGCGCAATCCTACAATGTCCCGGCCGGGAAAGAAGGGGCGCAGCGCGTCCAGTGCCGCCTGATCATTGGGCCGGCCATAGACGGGCACGATGACGGCGGCGTTGCCGACATAGAAATTCATGTAGCTGGCCGGGATCGCTTCGCCGTCGACCAGAACGCGGCCGGGGGAGGGGATGGACGCTACCTCCAGTCCATGCGCCTTGGCGCGGGCGCGGGCATCGGCGTAGATGGCGGCGTTGGGATCGTCGGCGTCGGTCGCTTCGGGCAGGGCGAGCAGGCCCGGCGCCACGAAACGGGCGAGATTGTCCACATGCCCATCGGTATGGTCGTTGAGCAGCCCGTCGCCCAGCCACAGCATGTCCGACAGGCCAAGGCTGCCGGCCAGCAGCGTCTCGATCTTGCCGCGGTCGAGGTCCGGGTTGCGATTGGGGTTGAGCAGACATTGTTCGGTCGTGACGAACAGGCCCGCGCCATCGGTATCGACCGCGCCGCCTTCGAAGATCCACGGCTGGGTGGAGGTCGGCAGGCCGGTAGTCGCCGCGAGCCGCGCGCCGATATCCTCGTCGCCCGGCATCTGATATTTGCCGCCCCAGCCATTGAAGCCGAAATCGACGAGGGCGCGGCTGCGGCCGTCGGTCACGGCGATGGGGGCGGTGTCGCGCAGCCATACATCGCCCAGCCTGTGGACGATGACCGACACGCCCGGCGCCACCAGCGCCCGCGCGGCCTGCGCATCCTCTTCATTCGCGACGACCAGCCGCACGTCCTCGCCCCGTCCGTCGGCATGGAGCGCACTGGCGAAATCGGCGATCTGCCGCCGCGCATCCTCGAACGCGCCGGGCCATTCGGCGGGATTGGTGGGAAAGCCGATCCAGGTCCAGTCATGCGGCGCCCATTCGGCTGGCATTCTGAAGGTCATGGCGTGGCTCCTGTGCAGGCGGGATGATCGTCGCCCCCCTACAGGATCGCGCCGGTCGGTCCAGCGGGAAATGGGGCTTTGCCGTTAATGCAGATGAAGGTCAGGCACTTTCCTTACGGCGGCGGACCGCCGCTCGGTTAGGGCTTGCCGCTCTGCGCGCGCGTCCGTTCGCCCATGGTCAGACTGTCCAGCCCACGGACCTGCATATCCAGGTCGCGCTGTTCGCTGTCGCTCAGTCCATCGCGGCCGAAGCGCTGGACGAGGCTGCCGATCCGCCTTGCCTCCCGCTTCAGCGCGCGGCCCTGCTTCCGGCTGATGGCGCCGCTGTCGACATCGTCCTCGATCCGCTCCCGCGTCGCCCGCAGGTCGCGATGCAGCGACGCGCGCATGCGGCGGTCCTGCAACTCGGCGGGACCGGGATAGCGGCTGACGCCTTCGGGATCTTCGGGCGCGATCCGCGCTTGCGCGGCGACCGGCGCCAGCCACAGCAGCGCGAGGATAGGAACAGGGAGGAGACGCATGGCACATACTCCGCAGCGCCGCCCGGGAGCGAGAGGGCAGGACGGGCGCGCCGCTGATCCTACAGCAGCGCGCCCCTCGCCGGCAAGCGCCGGGCCTTATTGGCCCGTGCGGCTCTTGTCGCGGATGGCGCGGAATTCGTCGCCCTCGACCCAGTTGGGCCAGTCGGTCGTCGTCGCCAGCGCCCGGCCAACATCATAATAGAGCTTCAGGTCGGCCTGCACCCCGGTCCAGTCCCAGTTGGGATCATATTCATCCTTGGGACCATGATAGCGGTTCTGGGTATAATCCTCGGCCGCCGCGAGCCCGGCCGCCTTGCCGCCCTTCACCAGATCCTCGCCGCCTTCGAAATAGAGCATGGGCAGGCCCTGCTTGGCGAAGCTGAAATGGTCGGAGCGGTAATAATAGCCCTTCTCCGGTGTCGGTTCGAGCGTGGCGACGCGCCCCTGTGCCGCCAGCGCCCGGTCGAGATAGGCGTCGAGCTGCGACTTGCCCTTGCCGATCACCACGACATTGTTCGCCAGGCCGGACATGCTGAGCGCATCCATATTCACCCCGCCGACCGTCTTGGCGAAGGGGAAAACCGGATTGCGCCCATAATAATCCGATCCCAGCAGCCCCGATTCCTCCGCCGTCACCGCCAGAAAGACCTGGCTGCGGTCGGTCGGGCCGGCCTTCACATTGGCCTCCGCCAGCGCCACCAGCGCCGCCGTGCCGGTCGCATTGTCGACCGCCCCGTTGCAGATATCGTCGCCGTCGGGCGCCGCCTGACACCGGCCCAGATGATCCCAATGCGCGCTATAGAGCACATATTCATCGGGCCGGCTCTGACCCGGCAGCAGCGCGACGACATTTTTCGAACTATGTTTGCGCAGCCCATTGTCGAAAGAGACGCTCGCCTTCACGCCATAAAGCGGCACCGGGCGGAACCCCTTGCGTTTGGCGGCCGCCATCTGCCTGTCGAGGTCCAGCCCGGCGCTGGCCATCAGCGCGGCGGCCTTGTCCTTGGTGATCCAGCCAATCGCCTCGCTCTGCCCGGCATTGCCATCGGCGCTGTCGGCGACATGCTGCGCCCCGGTCCAGCTCGACTGTACGACATTCCAGCCATAGGCGGCGGGCACCGTGTCATGGACGATGATCGCGGCAGCCGCACCCTGCCGCGCGGCTTCCTCGAACTTGTAGGTCCAGCGGCCATAATAGGTCATCGCCCGGCCGTTGAAGGGGCCGCTGAGCGCGCTACTCTCATAATCGGGATCGTTGACGAGGATGAGGACGGTCTTCCCCTTCACGTCCAGGCCGGCATAGTCGTTCCAGCCTTTTTCGGGCGCATGGATGCCATAGCCGACGAAGACGACCGGGCTGTCCTTGACCGCGATATGCGGCTGCGCGGTGCGATAGGTGCCGATCACCATGTCCGGGCCATAGGCCGCGCTCACATCGCTCTTGCCGCCCGTAAATTGCAGGGCCGAGACGTTTTTGGCGGTGATCTCCACCAGCGGCACATCCTGGAACCAGCTGCCCTTGTTGCCGGGCTTGAGGCCCAGCTTCTCAAACTCTGCCGCCAGCAGCGCCAGCGTCTTCTCCTCGCCCGCGGTCCCGGGCGCCCGCCCTTCGAAAGCATCGGACGACAGTTGCTCGACCAGCCGCTTCATCGTGTCGATCGAGGGAGCGGGCGCGGCGGCTGTGGCGGCCGGCCCGGCCTGCGCCTGCACAACCGGCGCTGCGGAAATAGCGAGAACAGCGGCAATCGCCGCAATGGAGGCACGCATGATGGTCGGTCCCTTTTGCTCTTATGATGGGCCCAGGATGCCACCGGCCAGGAGCAAGGGCAAGGAAGAGCGTTGCCGTGCAACGGGCGCTGGTTTAGCCTGAGTTCAAGAATAAGAGGGAAATGATCTTAATGCGTAACAAAATACTGGTCGCCCTGCTGTCGGGCGGCTTGGGATCGTCTGCGCTTGCGCAGCCGGACGAACTTGCCAAAGCTTTTGGAGCGCGCGAAACCGTCATTTCGGCCAGCCTTTCGCCCGATGGGCAGAAGATCGCGCTGGTGGCGGCAGGCACGGGGCGGTCAACGCGGGTCTATACGCTGGAAGCCAAAGAGGGCGCCGAACCGAAGATGGTCGCGACCGGCACCGGAAAGCCTGAATATCTCTATAGCTGCGACTGGGTCTCGAACGATCGGCTTGCCTGCCGGATCGGCGGCGCAAGTCGTCTAGGGGATGATGTTTACGGTTTTTCCAGCCTGTTTGCCGTTGATGCTGCGGGGGGTAATCTCCGCTTATTAGGTCGTCGCCACGGGCAGAATGCGCTTGGCTATGATCTGCGCGGAGGCAGCATAGTGGATTTGCTGCCCGAGGAGGATGGCGCTGTTCTCATGACGCGCACCTATGTTCCAGAGGCAAAAATCGGCAGCCTCGTTACCAAGCGACAGGACGGGTTGGGTGTTGATCGGATCGACACGCGGACGGGCGATAGCAAGCGTGTGGAGCAGCCCGAATCCAATGCTGTCGACTTTATATCCGACGGCCGAGGCATCATCCGCATCATGGCGATGCAGGACAAGCGTAGCTCGGGCTATGTAGAAGGCACGATCAGTTACTTCTACCGCGCGCAGGGCGAGCGGAACTGGCGCGATTTGAGCGTCTTCGATACGCGTAACAACGCCGGCTTCCACCCGTTGGCAGTAGATGCGGAAAAGAACATCGCCTATGGTTTCGAGCGGGTGGATGGGCGCGTGGCGCTGGTCAGCGTGGCGCTCAGTCCGGGGCTGGAAAAGAAGATCCTGTTCGCGCATCCGCGCGTCGATGTCGGATGGTTGGTCCGGGTTGGCCGCGATCGCCGCGTCGTTGGGGTGGGATATTCTGAACGACATGGCCAGGTCGAATTTTTCGATAAATCGGTCGGGGAACTGACCAGTGCACTGGGCAAGGCGCTTGGCGGTAAATCGGTCTATATCGGCGACATGAGCCAAGACGGCCAACGAATATTGGCGTGGGCGGGCAGCGATACCGATCCTGGCCAATATTATCTTTATGATCGCCGCGCTCAGTCCCTGTCGCCTGTCATGCCTGACCGGCCTGAACTTGGGGGACGGTCCCTGGCTGTGATGAACTGGATCACCTACAAGGCGGCCGACGGCACCGATATCCCCGCCTATCTGACGCTGCCGCCCGGCAAGACAGACGCAAAGAACATTCCGGCCATCGTGATGCCGCATGGCGGTCCGGAATCCCGTGACGAATGGGGGTTCGACTGGTGGGCGCAGTATTACGCCGCGCGAGGCTTCGCCGTTATCCAGCCGCAGTTCAGAGGATCGGCGGGGTTCGGAGACGAGTGGTTCCTGAACAATGGCTACCGATCCTGGCGGAAGGCCATCGGCGACGTAGTGGACGCCGGTCGCTGGCTCGTGTCTGAAGGCATTGCAGACCCCGCGCGTCTCACGATAGCGGGTTGGTCCTATGGCGGTTATGCGGCGCTTCAGGCGCAGGCTCTCGCGCCCGATCTGTTCAAGGCTATCGTCGCCGTCGCTCCGGTGACGGACTTTGGCGACCGACTGCGCAGGAGCCAATATTCCAGTGACTATCTGGTGCAGCAGCAGAGGATGGGAACTGGATCGGAAGCCCAGGAAGCCTCTCCCTCCAGCCACGCGGCGGCGTTCAAGGCGCCGGTGCTGATGTTCCATGGTACTGACGACGCCAATGTCGATATCAGCCAGGCAAAGATCATGCAGAGCAAACTGGAGGGCGCGGGCAAGCGCAGCCGGCTCGTCGTCTATGACGGACTGACGCACAGCCTGAACGACAGCGACGCGCGGGCCGACATGCTCCAGCAAAGCGCCGACTTCCTGCTCGCTGCCGGCAAGTGATCCAACGAAAAAGGGCGGCTCCTTGCGGGGCCGCCCTTTTTTGTCTCTGTGGTCGAAAGGACCGATCAGCGCGAATAGAATTCGACGACCAGGTTCGGTTCCATCTTCACCGGATAGGGAACCTCGTCCAGCGTCGGAACGCGGACATAGGTGACCTTGGTCGCGCCATCGGGCGACACATAGTCGGGGATGTCACGCTCGGGCAGGCTCTGCGCTTCGAGCACCAGCGCCATTTCCTGCGCCTTCTTGCCCAGCGTGATTTCGTCGCCCGGCTTCACCAGACGCGAGGCGATGTTGCACTTTACGCCGTTCACATAAACGTGGCCGTGGCTGACCAGCTGACGCGCGGACCAGATGGTCGGCGCGAACTTGGCGCGGTAGACCAGCGCGTCCAGGCGGCGCTCGAGCAAGCCGATCAGGTTCTGACCGGTGTCACCCTTCATACGGGCGGCTTCGATATAGGCCTTCTTGAACTGCTTTTCGGTCACGTCGCCATAATAGCCCTTCAGCTTCTGCTTGGCGCGCAGCTGAATGCCATAGTCGGACATCTTGCCCTTGCGGCGCTGACCATGCTGGCCGGGGCCATATTCACGCTTGTTGACCGGGCTCTTGGGACGACCCCAGATATTCTCGCCCATCCGACGGTCGAGTTTATACTTGGCGCTGGTGCGCTTCGTCATGATCTTTCCTTATCAATTGCGTCTAACGTTGTTCCCGGTATCGCCTGCTGACCATATTTCAGGGGCAGGGCCGCCGCTTCACCGGGATGCGGAGCCAATCGCGAAGGCGGGCCTATGGCGGCAAGGGGCCGGCATGTCAAGCCTCGACAGGGACGCGCCCGCGCCCTAGTCCACCGGGCATGAATCCAGACAGCTATATGAGCATGGCGGAAGTGCGCGCGGGGGTTGACGAGGTCGATCGCCAGCTGGTCGCGCTGCTGGCCCTGCGTTTTGCCCATATGCGCGCGGCCGCGCGGATCAAGCCGGATCGCGGCGCCGTGCGGGACGAGGACCGCAAGGCCCAGGTCATCGCCCAGGCCCGCGCCGAGGCGGAGCGGCTGGGCGCGCCGGCCGACATCATCGCGCGACTATGGGACGATCTGGTCGAAGCGTCGATAGCCTATGAAATGGATGTGTTCGACCGGCTGCGCGGCTGAGCGGCCGGGGCAAGCGTTCAGCGCTGGCGCGGCGAGGCGAGCGCGGACAAGACGCCACGCAGCGTCCGCACCTCCAGATGGTTCCAGCCCGGCTTGGTCAGCAGGTTGCGCAGCGTCCGCTTGGTCGCCGGCGCGCGGTCGGGCGGGAAGAAATAGCCCGCGCCTTCCAGCAGCGTTTCGAACTGGCCGATCATCCCCTCCAGCTCCGCCTGCGGCGCCGGCTCGCCCAGTTCGGTGACGGTCGGCTGTTCGAGCGAGGCCTGTTTCGACCATTCATAGGCGCACAGGATCACCGCCTGCGCCAGGTTGAGCGACCCGAATTCGGGATTGATCGGCACCGTCAATATCTTGCGGGCGAGCGCCACATCCTCCGTCTCCAGCCCGGATCGTTCGGGGCCGAAGACGATGGCGCAGCGCCCCTGCGCGCCATGAATTTCGCGCGCGGCTTCCTCCGGCGTGACGACCGGCTTGGTCACGCCGCGCTTGCGCACCGTGGTGGCATAGACATGGGCGCAGTCGGACACGGCATCGGCCAGCGTCTCGAACAGCTCCGCCCTGTCGAGGATGAAGTCTGCCCCGGCGGCGGAGGGACCGGCATCGGGATTGGGCCAGCCGTCGCGCGGACTGACCAGCCGCATCTCGGTCAGCCCGAAATTCAACATGGCGCGCGCCGCCTTGCCAATATTCTCACCCAGCTGCGGGCGGACGAGGACGATCACGGGGGCGGGGGTGTTGGTCATCTGTTTCTTTGTGTTCCGTTCGTCAGGGTCGCTGACACTGCTATCCGTTCGGTTCGAGCGCGGGTCGAGCGAAGCCGAGGCCCGCTGTCGAGAACGGGCTGCCTGCGACACCGCGTCCCAGTCGCCCCGGATCAGCGCCTCCTTTTTCTGGCGCGACCAATCCTTGATCTGTCGTTCGCGTTCCAGCGCGTCGATCCGGTCGGTGAAGCTTTCGCTGAAAAGCAGTTCGACCGGTCGACGATCGTGCGTGTATCCGGGCAGTTCCCCCGCCTGATGCTGAGCGATGCGCCGCTCAAGATCGTCGGTATGGCCGGAATAATAGCTGCCGTCGGAGCAGCGCAGAATATAGACCCAAAAGCTCATGCCGCGCGCGGTTCTCGACAAGCTCGAACCGAACGGGTGAGGGGAGTGGCCATGGTCTTGGGCATATCATGCATGGTCGAGAAAGGCTGCACATATGATTTCTCGACCAATGCGCATGGAGCGGGTGAGGGGAATCGACCCAGCTCCGTTCGCTTCGAGCTTGTCGAGAAGCGTCGCCGGAGCGGTGCCTCGATATGCCGAAGGGCGCGATCAACGGGAATGCGCGCTCCTCCGATCCCTTCAAGCCCCGTCGAACGACCTGGCGCGGACGGTTCTCGACAGGCTCGAACCGAACGGATGGGAGGAATGGGCCTGCCGCCGCTCGCTTCGAGCCTTGTCGAGAAGCATCGCGCAGACGCTTCCCCAATCAATGGCGCCGATAGCCCCTCACTCACGCCCCACCGCCTGCACGGTGCCGGCGAAATCCTCGAAATCCTTGGCGTCGGTGAAGTCCTTATAGACGCTGGCGAAGCGGATATAGGCGACGCTGTCGAGCCGTTTCAGCCCGTCCATCACCATTTCGCCGATGGCGCGCGCGGGGACTTCGGCGTCGCCGCTCGTTTCCAGCTGGCGCTGGATGCCGGAGATCAGCTTTTCGATGCGGCTGGGGTCGATCGGGCGCTTGCGGCAGGCGATGCCGATGGAGCGGGCGAGCTTGTCGCGGTCGAACGCTTCCTTGCGGCCTTCGCTCTTCACCACCCAGATGTCGCGCAGCTGGATGCGTTCGAAGGTGGTGAAGCGCGCGCCGCACGCCTCGCACTGGCGGCGACGGCGAATGGCATTGCCATCCTCCGTCGGCCGACTGTCCTTCACCTGGCTGTCTTCATGCGAACAGAAGGGGCAGCGCATCTATGATAAACTCCGTGCGTTCCGGGCCGGGCGGGAAAGGAGATGTCAGATCGTCCGTTTCTCGACCCGGCCTGAAAGCAGGGCGGCCGCTGCCGGCCGCCCGAGGCTCGAAACGGACGCCTGCGCTCAGCCCTGATAGATGGGATAGCGGGCGCAGAGCGCCGACACCCGGTCACGCACGCTGGCTTCGACCGCCGCATCGCCGCTTTCGCCCTTGTCGCGCAGGCCTTCCAGAACGTCGGCGATCATGTCGCCGATCGCCTCGAACTCGGCCACGCCGAACCCGCGGGTGGTGCCGGCCGGCGAACCGACGCGGATGCCGCTGGTCTTGGTCGGGGGCAGGGGATCGCCCGGCACGCCATTCTTGTTGCAGGTGATGAAGCTGCGCTCCAGCGCCTCGTCGGCATCCTTGCCCGAAATGCCGAAGGGACGCAGGTCGATGAGCGCCAGATGCGTGTCGGTGCCGCCGGACACGACCGCCAGGCCGCGCTGCTCCAGCCGGCTGGCGAGCGCCTGCGCGTTGGTGACGACGGCCTGAGCATAGGTCTTGAACTCGGGGCGCAGCGCTTCGCCGAATGCGACCGCCTTGGCGGCGATGACATGCATCAGCGGGCCGCCCTGCAGGCCGGGGAAGACGGCCGAGTTGATCTTCTTCGCGATCGCCTCGTCATCGGTCAGGATCATGCCGCCGCGCGGGCCGCGCAGCGTCTTGTGCGTGGTGGTGGTCACGACATGGGCATGGCCGAAGGGCGTGGGATGCGCGCCGCCGGCGACGAGGCCGGCGAAATGCGCCATGTCGACCATGAACAGCGCGCCGACCTTGTCGGCGATGGCGCGGAAGCGGGCGAAGTCGATATGGCGGGGATAGGCGCTGCCGCCGGCGATGATCAGCGTCGGCTTGCACTCGATCGCCTGCGCCTCGACCGCGTCATAGTCGATCAGATGCGTGTCGTCGCGCACGCCATATTGCACGGCATTATACCATTTGCCCGACATGGCGGGCTTGGCGCCATGGGTCAGGTGGCCGCCGGCGTCGAGGCTGAGACCCATGATCGTGTCGTGCGGCTTGGTCAGCGCCAGCATGACCGCGCCGTTCGCCTGCGCGCCCGAATGGGGCTGCACATTGACGAAGCCGCAGTTGAACAGCTGTTTGGCGCGGTCGATGGCGAGCTGCTCGACCTCGTCCGACGGGGCGCAGCCCTGATAATAGCGCTTGCCCGGATAGCCTTCGGCATATTTGTTGGTGAAGACCGATCCCTGCGCCTCCAGCACCGCCTGGGAGACGATATTCTCCGATGCGATCAGCTCGATCTGGGTCTGCTCGCGCTTCAGCTCATGCCGGACGCCGGCGAACACGGCCGGATCGGCATCGGCCAGGCTGCGGGTGAAAAAGCCCTCGCTGCGGATGTCGGACAAGGCGGGCTGTTCGGTAGGGTTGCTCATCTCAAAGTCCTTTCAGAGCGCGGGCTGGGACAATTTGTCGACGCGCGGGCCGTGGCGGCCGCCGCCGAAATCGGTGGTGAGAAAAGCCTGGAGGCAGGCCTTGGCCATGTCTGGCCCGGTCAGGCGGGCGCCCATGGCGATGACATTGGCGTCGTTATGCTCGCGCGCCAGCGCGGCCGACAGCGGCTCGCCCACCAGCGCGCAGCGGCAGGCGGGGTTGCGGTTCACCGCGATCGAAATGCCGATGCCCGACCCGCACAGCACGATGCCGCGCTCCGCCGCGCCGGATGCGACCGCGGCGGCGAGCTTATAACCATAATCGGGATAGTCGACGCGGTCGGCGGTGGCGGGGCCGAGATCCTGCAACTCATGGCCTTCATCGCGCAGCCATTGGGCAAGCTCTGCCTTCAGGTCGACGGCGGCATGATCGGATGCGATGGCGATTTTCATGTGGAGCGTTCCTTCACCGCTGGGCGCGACCCAGGGCGTGATTCGTTTCTGCGCGCCTCATAGGAGCATGGGCGGGTAATTGCCACAGTCCAGCTAGGCTCCTATGGCATGGGGCATGGCGGGGATGATCCTTTCGATATTGATGCTGGCGGGGCTGCTGCTAACCGGCGGCGGCCTCTACGCGCTGGTGAAGAAGCGGGACCGCAAGCGCGGGCTGCTGATGATCCTGGCGGGACTGGTGATGTTCGCCAATGTCGCGATCACGGCGCTGCCGGGGCCGGATCTGCCGGTGCTGGAGCAGCGCTGACCCGCAGGGCGAGCGCGGCGAGCAGGTCGGTCTGGGTCACGATCCCCAGCAGACGATGTGCCTCGTCGATCACCAGCGCCTCGCGCCGCATGCCGCTGCTCATCGGGCCGATCAGCCGGGCGAGCGGGGTGTCGGCATGGACCAGCAGCGGCCGCCGGGCGACATCGCCCACCACCCCCTCGTCCCGGTCGAGGTCGAGCGGCCCGACCACGCCCTGCACCCGGCCAGCCTCGTCCAGCACCGGCAGCGACAAAAGCCCCCGCGTGCGCATCGTCGCCCGCGCTTCGCTAATCGGCTGGCGCGCGCGGCCATGGACGATATCGCGCGACATGAAATCGCCGCAGAGCAGCCGCCCATGGGTCCGCTCGGCCGCGCGCAGTTC
>DAMDPH010000035.1:0-23324 GCA_032082785.1 Sphingobium sp.
CGCGGCGCGCAAATGGCGGCGGCGAGCCGGCGCGCGCGCTCGGCCAGCGCATCGGGCAAGCTGGCCAGCCGCTCGGCGAAGGCGGCGACGGGCACGCTCTCCCGCATGATCCGCCGCCCGCCGTCCCAGGCGCTCAGCTCATAGGCCTGAAACCAGATCATCCCATTGCCCATCGCCGCCGCCGCGCCGTCCGCCAGCCCCACCGGCGAGGCTGTGAACCAGGCGGGCGAGAGGTAAAGGCGGGCGTTTGGCGACATGGGCGTCATGGGATGGGGCGCCTCGCTTAAGGCTCGTTGGCGAGCAGATAGGTCTGGCGCAGCGTGTCGATCGGGCGCAGCTTGCCCTCCTGCTCGATATGCCAGAAGGTCCAGCCATTGCAGCTGGGCGCGCCCTGAAGCGTGGCGCCCATTTTGTGAATCGACCCCGTATCCTTGCCGACCGCCAGCGATCCATCGGCGCGCACCACCGCCTCCCAGCGGCGTTTCACATCGCGCAGCACCGCGCCGGGCGTGAGATAGCCGGTTTCCACCAAGGTGCCGAAGGCGACCTTGGGCTGCTGGCGCGCGGTCTGCATGATGGTGAGGGCGGATTCATCGAGCGGCAGCGCCGCCTCGATCCGCTCCAGCGCGACCTCGATATAATCCTCCTCACGCTCGATGCCGATCCATTTGCGGCCCAGGCGCTTGGCGACGGCGCCGGTGGTGCCGGTGCCGAAAAAGGGATCGAGCACGATGTCGCCCGGCTTGGTGCAGGCGAGCAGCACGCGGTAGAGCAGCGCCTCGGGCTTTTGCGTCGGATGCGCCTTGGCGCCGTTGCGCTTGAGCCGCTCCTGCCCGCCGCAGATCGGCAGCACCCAGTCAGAGCGCATCTGCAACTCGTCGTTGAGCGTCTTCATCGCCTTGTAGTTGAAGGTATATTTGGCGTCCTCACCCTGGCTGGCCCAGATCAGCGTCTCATGCGCATTGGTGAAGCGCGTGCCCTTGAAATTGGGCATCGGGTTCGACTTGCGCCAGACGATATCGTTGAGGATCCAGAAGCCCTCATCCTGCAAGGCGGTGCCGACGCGGAAGATGTTGTGATAGCTGCCGATCACCCAGATGGTGCCGTTGGGCTTGAGGATGCGGCGCGCTTCCTGGAGCCAGGCCTTGGTGAAACGGTCATAGGCGCCCAGCGTGTCGAACTTGTCCCAGTCATTGTCGACCGCATCGACGCGCCCGCCCTCGGGCCGGAACAGGTCGCCGCCCAGCTGGAGATTATAGGGCGGATCGGCGAAAATCATGTCGACGCAGCCGTCGGGCAGCTTCGCCATTTCCGAGATACAGTCGCCGCGCAGCAGGCGATCGGCCTCGATAATCGGCGCGGGCGCCCGTTCCGCCGCCTTTTTCCGTCTCGGCGCGACGACTTCCATGACACCCATGTGCAAACCCCCTGTTGGTCTTGAAACCAAGCGATGAGTCCTCGGGAGTCCGCCGTCAAGATCGCCTCCCCGCCGTCACCCTAGCCGGCCGTGGTTAACGAAATGGGGAACGAAGCGGGACCACACGACATATTGAGTCCCGGACGGCCGCGACGACTCAATATCGGGTAGGTGTGACTCAAAAGACTCAGCCCCGGCGGCCCAGCGACTTTTTTTGGTTAACGCGCCCAAGTGATTGGAAAAGGGGCAGCTGCTTGACCAATCCATAACCAGATGGTTATGCGGGCACCATGACTTCGACGGTTCAGACGGGCGCGCATGGCGCGCAATGCGATTCTCTGTTCAAGGCCCTGTCCGACCATACGCGTCGCACGATCCTGGAGCATCTGGTGCGCGAGGGCGAACAGAGCGTCACCAAGCTCACCGCCATTGCCGGCGTATCGCAGCCAATGGTGTCGCGCCATCTCGGCAAGCTGAAACGGGCGGGTCTCGTGACGGCCCGCCGCGCCGGCCGCGAAACCTATTATGCCTCCCGCGCCAAGGGGTTGGCGCCGGTAGTGCAGTGGATGGCGGTCTATGGCGCGCTCTGGTCGCAGCGTTTCACGGCGCTGGACGGGCTGGGCGTTTAGGCGCGCTTGCCAGGCTGGCTCCTGACGCATAGCCTCTCCCCGACATAGCGACCTTAGGGGACGGCGAGTGACGAGAGCCTTGTGGATGACGGCGCTGATCCTGGGGCTGATCGCCTCACCGGCGCGGGCGCAGAGCCTTCCCGACCTGTTCCAGACCTGGCTCAGCGCCATCAACGCCAATGACAAGGCCGCGATTACGGCCTTTTACACCAGCCACCGCGACGAATCCTACGCCGCCTTCGCCCTCGACGTGGCGGAAGATAGCTGCGGCTTCGACCTTGTGCGGGTGGAGACGCAAAGCCCGGAAGCGATGCAGATCCTGCTGGCGGAGAAATGCCATCCTACCCTCCACCGCCTGACCATCGAGCGGGAGGAGGCCGGCAATCCCAAGCTCAAGACGTTCAAATTGCTGCCCTTCGCCCAAGGCCGGGCTGCCGCTTGGGAGGCGGTGTCGGGGATCGCCACGCGTCTGGCCGCGCGCGACCAATTTGCGGGGTCGTTGCTGATCATCGGTCCCGGTGGCGCTCGGTCCTCCCGGAGCTGGGGCAAGATGGAGCCGGAGGGCCGTGACATCGACCTTGATACGCCCCTGTTCCTCGCGTCCGCCGGCAAGATGTTCACCGCCGTCGCCGTGCTGCAACTGGTGGAGGCCGGCAAGATCGATCTGGACGCGCCATTCGGGCGTTACCTGACCGACTATCCCAATGCCGCCATGGCCGCCGCGACCATCCGGCAGTTGCTTCAGCATCGGGGCGGGACTGGCGACATCGGCATCTTGGCGCGCGACGAAGGGGCCGGCGGGCATGACCCATGCCGGCTTCCCGGACCGCGATCATCTGAAGGGCGTCGCCACCGGCTATACCCGCTATTTCGGTGAGGTTGCGGACATGCGTTCCCATGTCGAGGTGCTGCCGTGGCGGGGAACGCCGGCCGGCGGCGGGGTCGCGAGCGCGAATGACATGGCGGCTTTCTTCAAGGCGCTGCAATCGGGCGCGTTGCTGTCATCGGACATGCTCAGGCAGGCGACGACCGCCGGCGATACGCCCTGGTATGGGCTGGGCTTCGTCGTCAACGCCGCCAAGGGCGAGGAAAGCTGGGGCCATGGCGGCATGTCCTACGGGATGGATGTCGCGACCCATCATTATCCGGACATCGACACCAGCTTTCTCTGCCTTGCCGCGCGCGATCAGGCCTGCAATCGCCTGATCACCGCCTGGTTCCTGCGCATGTTCGGCCTGACGCACTGAATGCAGCTCGGTCAGCGGCAATAGCCTTCCTTGCCGGGCTGCACGATCAGGCAGTCCTGCTTGTCGGCCAGCCATTTGAAGCCGGTTTCCGCGCCCGTCCCCGCGCGGATGGTCAGGTCCTTTCCATCGCGGCGGAAGCGGATGCCCTCCCCTTGGGCGACGCCGCGATAGTCGGCTTCGCGATCCAGCGTGTCGCGGTTGGTGAGGATATAGGCGCCCGACTTGCCGTCGGTTGCCGGCTGGATGTCGAGGAAAAGCCCCTCCGGCCCGGTCCAGCGCCCGATCCAGCCATCGGCGGCGACGACATCGCTGTCATTGCCATCAAGAGCGCGGGAATCGGGATCTTCGATCGTTTCCACCGCGACCGGCGCGGCGGCATTGTTGGCGGGCGTCGCTGCTTCCTTCGTCCCGCCGCAGGCCGCCAGCAGGGCCAGCAGCATCAGCGGCGCACCTATATGTCTCATGCTCGGCCTCATCCTGTCCTCCTGCCTGTTCGGGTCTAACATCAGCGCATTACGCGCGACGCCGGCGCCTTGATCCCGCCACCGGGCCGACCGGAGCGCGCGGACGGCCGGGTCGAGCGGGCGCCTTGCTTTCCGCCATGGCATCGACGGGGCAGCCATGTTATTGTCAATGCTTCGATCAGAAATCGGAAGGATGATCGATTTTATCGATCACGGCGGGTGAGAAACTCAATTTCCCTTAACCACGCTCCCTCCTTAGAAAGACCCCTCAACAGCAACCGCAAGAAGGACTGAAAAGCCCATGGCTCTCATCAACACCCCCATCAAGCCGTTCAAGGCGACCGCTTTCAAGGAAGGCAAGTTCGTCGACGTCACCGAGGCCGACGTGAAGGGCAAGTGGGCGATTTTCTTCTTCTATCCCGCTGACTTCACCTTCGTCTGCCCGACCGAGCTGGAAGATATGGCCGACCTTTATGGCGACTTCCAGAAGCTGGGCGTGGAAATCTATTCGGTGTCGACCGACACGCATTTCAGCCACAAGGCCTGGCATGACAGCTCGCCGGCGATCGGCAAGATCAACTATTATATGCTGGGCGACCAGTCGGGCCAGATCACCAATAATTTCGACGTGATGCGTCCGGGCGTCGGCCTGGCCGACCGCGCGACCTTCCTGGTCGATCCCGAAGGCGTGATCCAGTTCATGGAAATCACCTCGGAAGGCGTCGGCCGCAATGCGTCGGAACTGATGCGCAAGGTCAAGGCCGCGCAATATGTCGCCGCGCATCCGGGCGAAGTCTGCCCCGCCAAGTGGGAAGAAGGTGAAAGCACCCTGGCGCCTTCGCTCGACCTGGTCGGCAAGATCTAAAAGACCCTGACGGGCACCCGCCGGGTCTGGTGCCCCGAACCTGAAGTTCGTCATCGCGAGCAGCCATGCTGAACGAACTTCAGGTTCCTAAGGGGCACCAGCAATCATGGGCTGCCAATGTGGTTGAGGGATTTCAAATAGGCTCCGGCGCTCGCCGCCAGATCTGGCCGATTTGAAATCCACCACATTGGGTCGAGCTAGACCTCCCCGGCCCGGCGGGCTTTAATCCTGATTTTTCATCGCTATCTCAAAGCCAGTCGCCGGACCTTCGGGTCGCACCATCCGGCGGGCAGGATAGCCGCGTGCCCCGGACCGGCGCGCCAATTCATGGAGCTACGAACGATGTTGGACGCAAATCTCAAGGGCCAGCTGAAGGCCTATATGGCGAACATCACGCAGCCGATCGAGCTGGTGGCGTCGCTGGACGATGGCGCGAAGTCGCGCGAAATGGCCGAGCTGCTGGACGACATCGCCGCCCTGTCGGACAAGGTGACGGTGACGCAGGGCGCCGACGCCCGCACGCCCAGCTTCCTTATCCGCCGCACCGCCACCGATATCGGCGTGCGCTTCGCCGGCCTGCCGATGGGGCATGAGTTCACGTCGCTGGTGCTGGCGCTGTTGCAGGTGGGCGGCCATCCGTCCAAGGCGGCGCAGGATCTGATCGAACAGGTCAAGGATCTGGACGGCGACTTCGCCTTCGAAACCTATTTCTCGCTATCGTGCCAGAATTGCCCCGACGTGGTGCAGGCGCTCAACCTGATGAGCGTGCTCAACCCCCGGATCAGCCATGTCGCCATCGACGGCGCGCTGTTCAAGGACGAAGTCGACGCGCGCAAGGTGATGGCGGTGCCGACCGTCTTTCTGAACGGCGAACCCTTCGCCAGCGGGCGGATGGAGCTGGAGCAGATCGTCGCCAAGATCGACAGCGGCGCGGAAGCGCGCGCGGCCGAGAAGATCAAGGCACAGGACCCGTTCGAAGTGCTGGTGGTTGGTGGCGGTCCCGCCGGCGCGGCGGCGGCCATTTATGCGGCGCGCAAGGGCATCCGCACCGGCGTCGCGGCCGAACGGTTCGGCGGGCAGGTGCTGGACACCATGGATATCGAGAATTTCATCTCGGTCTCCCGCACCGAAGGGCCGAAGCTCGCAAGCGCGCTGGAAGCCCATGTGAAGGATTATGATGTCGAGATCATGAACCTGCAACGGGCGGCCAAGCTGATCCCGGCGAAGAGCGAGGGCGGCTATCATGAGGTGGTGCTGGACAATGGCGCGTCGCTGAAAGGGCGCACGCTGATCCTCTCCACCGGCGCGCGCTGGCGGCAGATGGGCGTGCCCGGCGAAGATGACTATCGCAACAAGGGCGTCGCCTATTGCCCGCATTGCGACGGTCCGCTGTTCAAGGGCAAGCGCGTGGCGGTGATCGGCGGCGGCAATAGCGGCGTCGAGGCAGCCATCGACCTGGCCGGCATCGTCGCCCATGTGACGCTGATCGAATTTGACAGCCAGCTGCGCGCCGACGCGGTGTTGCAGCGCAAGCTCGCTAGCCTGCCCAATGTGAAGATCATCACCTCGGCGCTCACCACCAAGGTGATTGGCGATGGCGACCGTGTGACCGGCCTCAGCTACAAGGACCGCAACCACGGCACCGAACATGATATCGAGCTGGAGGGTATTTTCGTCCAGATCGGCCTGGTGCCCAACACCGAATGGCTCAAGGATGTGATCGCCCTGTCGCCGCGCGGCGAAATCGAAATCGACGCGCGGGGCGAGACCAGCCAGCCAGGCATCTTCGCCGCGGGCGATTGCACGACCGTGCCTTACAAGCAGATCGTCATCGCCATGGGCGCGGGGTCCACGGCGGCGCTGTCGGCCTTCGACTATCTGATCCGCCTGCCGGAAAGCGAAGAGGCCGCGCAGGCCGCCTGATCGGCGCAATCCTTAACGAATGGCGGCGGCCGGTCCTGTCAAAAGGGACCGGCCGCCCTTTTTCGCTCCCCGCCCGCCGGCACGCCGGGTGCGGGCAGAGTGGCGAGTGGACGGCCACGCCAATATTGGCCGGCCTTCTGAGCGAATGCGCTTTGGCGATGCAAATCAAGATGTTGCTTTGTTTTTATTCATCAGAAAACCACTCAACATTCCCAGTGCAATAGGGATATGCAATATTCGTGTAACGCTCGGCCATGATGACTGGGTAATATCACCAACAGTTCCTTAATCTTAACTAAATTCCGATTTAACCACCGGGCGTTACAAACTCCCTTCAGCTCTGGAACGCCCTCTCATCTGGCGCGCCGGTGACGATCTGGAGGGGAATGAATGGTTCGACATGGCGGCCTATTGTCGCGTCTTTGCAACGACATGCAAGGCAATGTGCTGCCCCTTGTCGCGGCCGCCATCATTCCTGTCGCCGGAATCATCGGCGGCGGACTCGATCTCAGCCGCTCCTATATCGTGCGCGCGCGCATGCAGCAGGCGTGCGACGCATCCGTCCTGGCCGCGCGCCGCGCGATGCTGGGAACCGCCTGGGACAGTGCGGCCGAACAGACGGGACGGCAATTTTTCCAGGCCAATTTCCGCAACGGCAGCCTTGGCACGGCGCCGGTGTCGCTCAGCTATCAGCCCGATGGCGATGGCGCCGTCACCGCGCGTGCCAGCACCGTGCTGCCGATGACCTTGATGCGGATTTTCAACACGCCCGACATGGCGGTTCAGGTGTCCTGCACGGCCGAGCTGCAATTGTCGAACACCGACGTGATGTTCGTGCTGGATACCACCGGATCGATGAGCGAGACCAATCCGGGCGACAGCATCACCCGGATCGCGGCGCTGCGTCAGGCCGTCATCGCTTTCCACCAGACGCTGGAAAATGCACGCGGCAGTTCCACTTCCCGCGTGCGCTATGGCTTCGTGCCCTATTCCGCCAACGTCAATGTCGGTTTTCTGCTCAAGCGCGACTGGATGGTGAACAGCTGGACCTATCAGTCTCGCCGACCCAATGGACCGCCTGATGTAAAGACTGATTCCAAGACCGTCAAAACCAACTCCGTCCATATCTCAGGAACCAAGAAAACCATCTACTCCGAATATTATGCGGAAAGCTGCACCGTGCCGAAGTCGAGCTTGATCAAGAATACGGAGAATTTGCGGACGCGACGGACGCCCCTGCCTGGGGGCGGCGAACGGGTAGAGGTCGACAAGCGCCAGACCATCAATGGAACTCAGTACCAGGTCACCGTCAGCCCCGGCAAATGCCAGGTCTGGGAAAATATCTACGACGATTATGTCCATGAGTGGACCGAAACCACTGAACCCGCGACGACGACGACCTATTGGTGGGATTATCTGCCCATCACATATGACGTCACCCCCTTGAAGGGTAATCTCTCCAGCGGCTTCATGCAGGGCGGGCAGATCACCGTGCCGGTCGGCAAAGATGCAGTCCATGGCAACCGCACCATAACCTGGAATGGCTGCATCGAGGAGCGGGAAAGCGTCAAAAATGATGATTATGCGCACTCACTCGACATGGATATCGACCTGGTGCCGACCACCGATGATCGTACCCGGTGGCGCCCGGCGCTGCCTGAACTGGTATTCGCGCGTAATAGCATGACCAACTATGTCGACGCACCAGTGATCCGCACCAATGGCAATTATCCAAACGTCTCAGAATATGCTTCGGGCGCCTATGCCGCCTGCCCGTCGCGCGCCGCCCGTCTGGAGGCCAAGAATGCCAGTCAGATAACGACCTATGTCAACAGTCTGGTGCCCAGTGGCGGCACCTATCACGATATCGGCCTGATCTGGGGCGCGCGGCTGCTGTCGCCGACTGGCCTGTTCGCCGCCGACAATAGCAATGCGCCCAATGGCGGCCGGATGGAACGGCATATGATCTTCATGACCGATGGCGTCGCGCAGACCGTCGTCAACGCCTATGATGCCTATGGCTGGCCCGCGCTCGACAAGCGGCGCTCGACGGCGCGGCAGACCAATGATGAGCAGACGTTGATGGTCCAGGATCGGACCGCCTATCTGTGCGAGGCGATCAAGGCGAAGAACATCACCCTGTGGGTCGTCGCCTTTGGCGTGAAAAGCACCAGCCTGCTGGATAAATGCGCCAGTTCGGGCAAAGCCTATGAAGCGGGCAATGCAGCGGCGCTCAATGCCGCTTTCGGTGAAATCGCCAGCAAGATCTCACAGTTACGCATATCGGACTGACAGTCATCGAGCCGGTTGTAACCGGCCGCCCCACGGCTGCGAACTTAACCTGGGTTTAATTCGCAGCGTCTAAGACCTGCTGAATGGGGGCCATGTCTTCGCGCACAGGCGGTCGGGGGGAAAGATGACGCAGCGTGGCGCCTTATCGCGCTTGAAACATGACCGCAGGGGCAATGCGCTGGTGATTATCGCCGTCGCCATCATCCCGGTCATCGCCATCGTCGGAGGCGGATTGGACATTAGTCGCACCTATATCGCCAAGCAGCGCATGCAGCAGGCCTGCGACGCGTCCGTGCTGGCGGCGCGGCGATCGATGACGGGCGCCGCCTTCACCTCCGAAAATGCGGAGATCGGCCGGCGGCTGTTCATCGCCAATTTTCCCGACGGCAAGCTCGGCACGAGCCCGATGCAGCTGCGCTTCACCTATGACGGCAGCGGCGAAGTCCATGCGGAGGCCGCCACCGACCTGCCCATGTCGCTGATGCGCGTCTTCAACATCTCCAGCCGCACCCTGACTGTGGGCTGCAGCGCCAATCTGGAAATGTCCAACAGCGACATCATGTTCGTGCTGGATACCACCGGATCGATGACGCAGGCCAATCCGGGCGACAGCGGCAACCGCATCAGCGCGCTGCGCGCTGCGGTCAAATCCTTCCACGCAACGCTGGAAAAGACGAGGGCCGGCGGCAACGCGATCATCCGCTATGGCTTCGTGCCCTATAACAACAATATCAATGTCGGCTATCTGCTCAAGCGCGAGTGGATGGTCGACCGCTGGACCTATCAGTCGCGCGTGCCCGGCGCCAATCCGGGCGGCAATAGCTATTATTGGAACTATCGCCCCGTCAGCTATGATGTCAGCCCGCTCAAGGGCAATCTGCAAAACGGCCTGATGAAGGGCGGCACGATCAAGGCGCCCATCGCCGCCAAATATCGCGAGCGGGCGATCCATTGGGAAGGCTGTATCGAGGAACGGGATACCGTCAGGAACAGCCATTATGCCAATGCCCTGGACCTCGACATCGATCTGGTGCCGACGTCGAGCCAGGCCACGCGCTGGCGCCCCTATCTGCCCAAGCTGATCTACACGCGCCGCGCGCTGCCCGATTATTCGGACGGCTATGTCAATCGCGAGAAGGCGAATTTCGAGAATATGGGCGATTATGAGGATGGCCGCTGGACCGTCTGCCCCAGCCCGGCGGTGAAGCTGACGCCCATGACCGGCGGCGAGATCGCGGACTATGTCGACACTCTGCAGCTGGGCGGATGGACCGCGCATGATGTCGGCCTGATCTGGGGCGCGCGCCTCCTCTCCCCGGACGGGCTGTTCGCGTCCGAAAATCGCCAGGCCGCCAATGGCGGGCCGATCGCGCGCCATATGATTTTCATGACCGATGGCGTGGTGAATACCGCCATCGCCGCCTATGACGCCTATGGCTTTCCCCCGCTCGACAAGCGCCGCTCGCGCCATCGGCAGACGGGCGAGGAGCAGGAAGCGATGATTATCGAGCGGTCCGCCGAAATGTGCCGGCGGATCAAGGATAAGGGCATCATCCTGTGGGTGATCGCCTTTGGCACCGACATGACGCCGGCACTGCAACAATGCGCCAGCCCCGGCCGCGCGTTCGAGGCGACGAATAATGAGCGGCTGAACGCCGCCTTCACCCAGATCGCCACCCAGATCGGCGAACTGAGGCTGACGCTATGATGGGCATCGCGCCCCCCCTCCGCCGCAAGGTCCGGCCGCTGCGCCCGGATCAGTCGGGCGTCACCGCATTGGAATTTGCGCTTGTCGCGCCGGTGCTGCTGCTGCTTCTGATCGGCGTGATGGAAATCGGCCATATGTTCTATGTCCGCTCGATCCTTCAGGGGGAGATGGTGCGGGCCGGGCGGGCCAATACGCTGGAGCATAATGACAGCGCGCAGCAGGCCGCGCTGGACGAGAGCGTGCGCCGGCAAGTGCTGCGCATCACCGCGCCCGGCACCAGCATCAGCTTCAACCGGACCGCCTTCGCCACCTACAGCCAGGCCAAGGCGCGGGCCGAACCCTTTATCGACGCCAATGGCGACGGCTATTGCAGCAGCGGCGAGAGTTTCGAGGATTGGAATGGGAATAGCCGGCGCGATCTGGACGGCGGACGGACGGGCCGGGGCAATCCCAATGACGCGGTCATCTATGCCGCGACCGTGTCCTACCCCCGCTTCTTCCCCATGCCGTCCATGCTGGGATGGAGCGAGCGGGTGGAGGTGAAAGCGCAGACGGTGCTGCTGAACCAGCCCTATGGCGAACAGGTCAGCGCGAAGGTGAAGACATGCTGAAAGCCCGCAATCCCTTGCGCCGCCTGCGCCGCAACATGAGCGGCCTCGCCGTCGTCGAATTCGCGCTGTGCCTGCCGCTGTTCCTGCTGCTGGCCATCACGGGGATCGAATTCACCAACTATATCGTCACCCGCAAGGCGATTGGCGAAGTTGCCGCGCAGGTGGCCGACAATGCCTCCCGCATGGGGGACAAGTCGGTGCTGCGCAACCGGCAGGTGACGGAAGCCGATGTGGCCGACCTGTTCACCGGTGCCTCGCTTCATGCCCAAAGCTATGACCTCAAGGCCAATAGCCGCGTCATCCTGTCCAGCCTCGAACAAAATGCCGATGGCGGGCAGTGGATTCACTGGCAGCGCTGTTTCGGCAATCAGGCCCATGCGTCCAGCTATGGAAATGAAGGCGACGGCAAGACCGGCACCGAACGCACCGGCATGGGACCGGCCGGCGCGCAGGTGAGCGCCCCGCCCGGGACGGCGGTGATGGTCGTGGAGATATTCTATCGCCACAAGCCGCTGTTCAACGCGCTGCCGCTGCCGCTCAAGGATTATAGCGAAACCGCCGCCTATACGGTGCGCGACAGCCGCGACCTGAGCGGCATCCACGGTAGCGATGGCGTGCCGCCCGCTTTGTGCAGCTGATCGCCGGGCGCTCTTTCTAGCGGCGCGGGAAGATGGCGGGATCGATCCGCAACTTGGGCGCGGGGCCGCGCAGCGTCCTGCCGGGCGTGAAGGTCAGCATCTGTGCGCCCCGGTCCACCAGCAGCAGCGGATCGACCTGCAAGGCCGGGCGAAGCCGCGCCCGCGTCACCTCCACCGACGTGCCGATGGCGGTCAGCCCGAACAGGCGCTGCGCAAAGGACCAGGGCAGGCGGATGCAGCCATGGCTGGCCGGATAGCCGGGATTATGGCCGGCATGCAGCGCGATCCCATCCCAGGTCAGCCGCTGCATGAAGGGCATGGGCGCATTGCTGTAGAGGTTGGACCGGTGCCAGCGGCGCTTCTGCAATATGGAAAAGTCGCCCAGCGGCGTCGCATGCGCGGCGGTGCCGGTCGACACGCGGGCGCGGCCGATCAGCCGGTCGCCGCTATAGACATGCACCATCTGCCGCTGAAGGCTGACGATCATATAGAGCGGCGCGTCGGGCGCGCCCTCCCCCAGCCATTGATGCCCGCCGGGCGGCAGCGGCGCGTCGAGAGGACGCGCGGCGCCGGCAGGCAGGGCCAGCAACAGGCTCAGCGGCAACAGGGCGAAGCGGAGGGACGCGCGCATTAGCCCTGCATTAACCATAAGTCACGCCAAGGCCAGCCCCGATCCGGCGCCCGCCCGCGCCGCCTGCCTCAGGCTGAGACAGACGCGCGGCCTTTGGTTTGCCGTCAGGCCATCGGTTCGATGGCCGGGCGCGCCGAACGCATATTGGGCAGGTCGAAGATCAGGCAGAACATCCAGCTCAGCGCGATCACCGCCAGCCCCGACAGCAGCCAGGGATGACCGATCCACATGGCCGACCAGTCGAACTCACCCTTGTTTATCTTTTTCACATGGTTGAAATTCTGCATGACGCCGACGATCAGCCCGTAGGAGCCGATCAGAAGGGCGATGAACCGCGCGAAAAAATGCGACCAGCCCGGCGTCAGCAGGATGATCGCCAGCACACCGAGCGCGAATCGCTGGGTGCGGCAATAGGGACAGGGGAAGACCAGCCCGGCCACGTCCAGCGTCAGCGTGAACAGCACGATCAGCAGGACGAACGCCCCAACCAGTTTTCGATTAAGGAAAATATTCGCGGCGAGCGCCTTTGCAGCGTCCATGTCATGTCTCTCCCTGCTCTTGTCGGCCGAAGCGCCTGACGCCCCGCCCCCAAACAGACGGCCCCCGCCGCCCGGCGCCGACCATAGGCCGGGGCGAGGGGAAAAATATAGGGCTTTGAGTGGGACTGGCTGGCGTGAGGATCTGTCGGCGGCGTTGCGGCTGTATGGATCGGATGAGACCCCAGCTTTCGCTGGGGTGACGTAAGGGTGGGGGTAAGGGGATGCTGGCCATTTTCGGTCGCAGGACTTACAGCGCAATCCATCACCCCAGCCCCATCATCTCACCCGCCGCCCCTTCACCGTCACCCCAGCGAAAGCGCTCTTTCATCATGGACCGTCCAGCGGACGCAGGGTCTCAAGCGGTCAGAAGATGAGGTGCGACAGGTCGAGCCATTCAGGATTCGTCTCTTCGATCAGCTGGATCTTCCACGCGCGCTTCCAGGCTTTCATGGCCTTTTCACGACTGATGGCAGCGACGATGTCATCGTGACTCTCCACCAGCACAAGGCGGGTAAGGCCATATTGCAGAAGACAGAGCCAGTGCCGTTGCGATGTTGCGCAATCCGCGCGGCGATGTCGGCGGTGACGCCGATATAAAGCACGCCCCGAGGCTTGTTGGTCATGATGTAGCTATAGCCGCCCCGCCCCATGCATCTTCATTGCGCGTCATCGCCTGAGATGCCAGCTTTCGCTGGCATGACGGCGGAATATGGAGGGTCGTCGGGCCTGAGGACGGGTTGAGAAGTCAGCTTTCGCTGGGGTGACGATGGGCGGGCGGCCCGGCAGGACACGGGCGGATTTCGCTTCGATGGTCATTTCAGCAAACGCTACCCGAGGCCATAGTCCCTCATCACCGCGCCCCAGCAATGCCACCCGAAACCTCCCCCCCCCATCTCCGTCACCCCAGCGAAAGCTGGGGTCTCAAGCGGTGCCTTGCGAAGCTCTATCCGCGCGGCCGTTCCTCCTGACTGCCGCCGCCGCCTCCCCGGCGGTCAACGGCGTCACGTCTCGCGCTCCGCCCGCTGCCTACAGCAGCATCAGTTGCGCAACCGGTGCGAAGCTGCGGCGGTGGAGGGGGGTGGGGCCATGTTCGCGCAGGGCGGCGAGGTGGCGGGCGCTGCCATAGCCTTTGTTGGTTTCCCAGCCATAATGGGGATGATCGGCGGCGGCCGCGATCATCATGCGGTCGCGCTCTTCCTTGGCGAGGATGGAGGCGGCGGCGATGGACAGGCATTTGGCGTCGCCTTCGACCACGGCGGTCGAGGCCCAGCGCCATTTGGGGCAGCGATTGCCGTCCACCAGCACATGCGCGCAATCCTGGCTCAGCGCCTCGACCGCGCGGGTCATGGCCAGCATCGTCGCCCAGAGGATGTTGATCTCGTCAATTTCCTCGACGCTGGCGACGCCGATGCCCCAGCAGAGCGCGCGCGCCTTTATCTCGCCCTCCAGCACCGCGCGGCGGCTGGCGCTCAGCTGCTTGCTGTCGTTGAGGCCGTCGGGGCAATCCTCGACCCGCAGGATGACGGCGGCGAGCGGCCCCCGGCCCGCTTCATCGACGCCGGCGACAAGGCCCGGATGATGGCGCAGCTCATGCGAGAAATCAGGCATGATCGCCATAGCGCGCGGCAAAAGCCGTCGCGTCCCGACCGTCGCCGTCCTGCGCGGCGAGCAGATGATAGAAGGGCGTCCGCCCCAGCGCATGACCCATCGGCCCATGGCCCTGCCCCAGCCCCGGCGCCGCCGCCAGCGCGCCCGCGACAAAGGCTTCGGCGCGGGCAACCGCATCGGCCAGTGAGAGGCCGGCTCCCAGCCCGGTCGCCACCGCGCTCGCCAGCGTGCAGCCGGTGCCATGGCTATGGCGCGTGTCAATGCGCGCGACCGGATAGTCGGCCACATCGTCCGCCTGCACCAGCAGGTCATGGATCAGCGGCCGGTCATCGCCGGGCTGCTGGGGCAGATGCCCGCCCTTGGCCAGCACCGTGCCGCCGACCCGCGCGCAAAGCGCCTGCGCGGCCTGTTCCAGCGTCGCCGCATCGGTGATGCTGCGGCCGGTGAGCGCCTGCAATTCCGGCACATTGGGCGTGCTGATGGCGGCGATCCGCATCAGCCGGTCGAAGGCGGCGACGGTGGCGGGATCGGCCAGCACCGATCCGCTGGTCGCGATCATCACCGGATCGAAGACGATCGGCACGCCGGACAGGTCCGCCAGCCGGTCGGCCACGGCGGTGGCGATGTCCGCCGATCCGATCATGCCGATCTTCACCGCGTCGACGCCGATATCGGCGATGCAGCTGTCCATCTGCGCCAGCACCATCTCGACCGGCACGGGATGCACGCCCTGCACGCCCAGCGTATTCTGCGCGGTGATCGCGGTGATCGCGGTCATGGCATGGCCGCCCAGCATCGTGACGGTCTTGATATCCGCCTGAATGCCCGCCCCGCCCCCGCTGTCGGAGCCGGCGATGATGAGGATGCGCGGCGGCGTCATGCGGAATAGCGCCGCTGCGTGGCGCCGGGATGGCGCGCCAGCGCGTCGCCCGTGCGGGTCGGCCGGTCCATCAGCTCGCCGCCGCAATTGGGGCAGCGATCGTCCAGCGCCTCCGCACAGGGCGCGCAGAATGTGCATTCGAACGAGCAGATGAAGCCGCCCGGCGCATCGGCCGGCAGGTCGGCGCCGCAGCGTTCGCAGTCGGGGCGCATCTCAAGCATGGAAAGCCCCCGCCCCTTTGGCGCAGCCGGTCGGATGCCCGCTCATGCCGCCGCCTTCTCCACCGCCGCGCAGATGCGGTCGACGACGTCGCGCACCTGATCCGCGCTGTCGCCTTCGGCCATGACGCGGATCACCGGCTCGGTGCCGGACGGGCGGATGACGAGGCGGCCGCTGCCCTTCAGCTCCGCTTCCGCCTGGGCGATGACATGCTGGACATCTTCATGGTCGAGCGGGCGGCCGCCGGCGAAGCGCACATTTTTGAGCAGCTGCGGCACCGGGTCGAACTGGTGCAGCGTCTCGCTCGCCGGCTTGCCCGAGCGGACCAGCGCGGCCAGCACCTGCAACGCCGCCACCGTGCCGTCGCCGGTGGTCGCATAGTCGGACAGAATCATATGGCCCGACTGTTCGCCGCCCAGATTGAAGCCGCCCTCGCGCATCCGCTCCAGCACATAGCGGTCGCCGACCCTGGTGCGCTCCAGCGCGATGCCCTGCCCGGTCAGGAAGCGTTCCAGCCCCAGATTGGACATGACCGTCGCCACCAGCCCGCCGCCGCGCAGGCGGCCTTCGCGGGCGAAGTCGCGCGCGATCAGCGCCATGATCTGGTCGCCGTCGACCACCTTGCCCTTTTCGTCGACGACGATCAGCCGGTCGGCGTCGCCGTCCAGCGCGATGCCGATGTCGGCGCCGGTCGCCAGCACCTTTTCCTGGCAAAGGCGCGGCGCGGTGGAGCCGCAGCCGTCATTGATGTTGGTGCCATTGGGCTCGACGCCGACCGCGATCACGGTCGCGCCCAGCTCCCACAGGGCGGAGGGCGCGACCTGATAGGCGGCGCCGTTGGCGCAATCGACGACGATCTTGAGGCCGTCGAGCCGCAGGTCGGCGGGAAAGCTCGACTTGACCGCATGGATATAGCGGCCGCGCGCATCCTCCACGCGGCGGGCGCGGCCAATATCCTGCGGCGCGGCGCAGGCGATATCCTGATCGATCAGCGCCTCGATCCTGCGCTCATCCTCGTCCGACAGCTTATAGCCGTCCGGGCCGAACAGCTTGATGCCATTATCCTCAAAGGGATTGTGGCTGGCGGAGATCATCACGCCCAGATCGGCGCGCATCGAATGGGCCAGCATGGCGACGGCGGGGGTCGGGATGGGACCGAACTGGACGACATCCATGCCCACGGCGGTGAAGCCCGCCACCAGCGCATTTTCGACCATATAGCCCGACAGGCGCGTATCCTTGCCGATCACCACCCGATGGCGATGGTCGCCGCGCTGGAAATAGGTGCCCGCGGCCATGCCGACCTTCATCGCCATGTCGGCGGTCATCGGCCATGCGTTGGTCCGCCCGCGTATGCCATCGGTCCCGAAATATTTCCTGCTCACTTGCCCTGCCGCTCCACGCCTGATGCTATACCGCCCCATAGCAATCTTTGATCGACTTTCCAGCCGCAGCGGGGCATCGGCGGCGGATGGACGGGTTCAATCATGCCGTGGACGCGCTGTCGGGCGCGGTCTTTTTCAAAATCCCGATGCTGGGCACCCAGATCGAGCTGATCGTGCTCTATCTGGCGCTGCCGATGCTGTTCTTCACCCTGTGGCTGGGCTTTCCCAACATCACGCAGATCGGCCGCGCGGTGCGGATCCTGCGGACGCAGCCGGACAAGGATGAGGCGAAGGGCGACGTCAGCCAGTGGGCGGCGCTGTCCACCGCGCTGTCGGGCACCATCGGCCTCGGCAATATCGCCGGGGTCGCGGTGGCGCTGACCATGGGTGGGCCGGGCGCGATCCTGTGGATGTTCATCATCGGCTGGTTCGCGATGACGGTGAAGATGGCGGAGGTGACGCTGGGCCTCAAATATCGCGTGTTCGACGCGCGCGGCCATGTCCATGGCGGACCGATGTATGTGCTTAAAGCCGTGGGCGCGGCGCGGGGCTGGCCGCGCATCGGCGCGCTGCTGGGCGGCTGCTACGCCTTTTTCGCGCTGTTCGGCGCCATTCCGATGGTGCAGGTCAATCAGAGTTTCGCGCAGGTGCAGGTCGTCACCGGCATGACCAATGGCTGGGCCTATGGCGTCTTCATCGCCGCCGCCGTGGCGCTGGTGACGCTGGGCGGCGCGGCCTGGCTGGGTGAGGTCGCCAAGCGGCTGACCCCGCTCAAAGTCGCGGTCTATCTCATCGGCGTGGCGGCGATCCTGATCCTGCATGCGGGCGAGATACCCGGCGCGCTGGCGCTGATCTGGAACAGCGCGTGGGACGGCAATGCGGCGACCGGCGGCGCGGTCGGCGCCTTTGTCGCGGGGATGCGCCGCGCCGTCTTCGCCAGTGAGGCGGGCGTCGGGTCGGCGGTGATGGCGCACAGCCTCGCCCGCGCGCGCCATCCCGTGTCCGAAGGGCTGGTGGCGCTGCTGGAGCCGTTGCTCGGCACGATGATCGTCTGCGCGCTCGGCGGGCTGGCGCTGGTGGTGGCGGGCACCTGGAATGGCGGGCTGGAGGGGATTGCCATCACCTCGGCCGCTTTTGCCCAGGTTTCACCCTGGTTCCCCTGGCTGCTGGCGGTGGTGGTGTTCCTCTTCGCCTATTCGACGCTGGTGGCCTGGGGCTTTTACGGGCTTCAGGCCTGGGGCTATATGTTCGGCCATGGTCCCAAGGCGCAATGGACCTACAAGATCCTCTATGTCGTCGCCCTGCCCCCCGCCGCCGCCATCGACCTTGGCCGGGTGGTCGGTATCGTCGACAGCAGCTTCTTCCTGATGGCGATCCCCAATGTCATCGCGCTTTATCTGTGCGCGGGCGAATTGCGGCGCGACGTCAAAGCCTATCTCAAGGATAATTGAGCAGCAGAAAGGGGGCGCACCAGCGGTACGCCCCCTTGTCTGTTCGTGATCCTGTCAGGCCCGGCCAGCGGGCCGGCGGATCAGATCTTGTCGCCGAACGCGCCCTTGACGGAGCCGGCCACATCCTGGCCCGTTCCCTTCGCCTGCTGCGCCTTGCCCTCGGCCTTCAGCTCGGGATTGTCGCTATGCTCGCCAATCGCTTCCTTGACGTTGCCAACGGCCTTGTTCGCGGCGGCTTTCAGCTTGTCGGTCATCTCACCCATAATATGGTCCTCTCTCGTTTCACTTACACAGATCAACCTGTGAGAGGCGCGAAAGGTTCCTTGTAGCAAACGCGCGGGCGTCAGGGGCGGATGCCGAAACGGGCATATTCCTGGTCGATCAGCGGCCTGATGCGCTCGGCGGCAGCCAGTTCGGCATCGCCCTCCCCCTTGCGGCCAAGCCGGTGCAATATGATGCCGCGCAGGAAGTGGCTCGCCGCCGCGTCAGGCTCCTGCAACAGAGCCGCGTCCAGATCCTGCAACGCCTGCTCATAGTGCTCCAGCCGGAACCAGAGCATGGCCCGACTGTCGAGCGCAGAGCCGCTCGCCTCGCTGATTTCGACCGCCCGCGTGCAATCCTGCCGGGCGCTGTCGAGCATGACGGCGCGCGATGCTTTCACCCAGCAGCGCAGGTTCATCAACGTGGCCATTCCCGGCTTTTCGACAATATGCGCGTCGAGCAGCGCCACCGCCTTCGCCGGGTCGCCATAGGTGCCCAGCAGGCTCGCCTTGAGCGTGCGATAATTGTCGCGCGTGTCGCCGCCGATGGCGATGCGCGGCTCGATCAGGGCCAGCCCCTCATCCAGCTTGCCAGCCCTCGCCAGATATTCCGCCAGCGTCGAGATGGCGGCAAAAGAAGAGGGGTTGAGCTGCCGCGCCAGCCGCGCGTCGGCGGTCGCCCCGTCCAGATCCTTGAGGCCCAGGCGCACCGCCGCCCGTTGCAGATAAAGCGGTTCCGCCCCGGCGATGGCGATGGCCTTGTCCAGATCCGACAGCGCGCCCGGCAAGTCGCCGGTCCAGCGCCGGAACCGCGCGCGGCTGCTATAGCCATCCACTTTGGACGCCTCATCCGGCTCCTGCGCGATGGCGCTGGCGAAAATCTCCTCGCTCAGCTTTACCTGCGGCCAGCGCGCCAGCTGCTCGCGGGACACTTCCCAGATATGGCGCGGCTTCACCGGCGCAACCAGCACCGGGGACACCGCCTGCGCGGTGGCCAGCCGGTCGCGTTCGTCGGGTATCTGCGCCGCCGCTATCTCGACGCCGGTGGCATCGATCCGCTCATCAATCTCCAGCAGTCCGTCGCGCAGCGTCGTCTCCCGCCGCAGGTCGCGGCCGGCGATCGTCTGGCGCATGGCCGCATCGCCTTCCAGCACATAGCCCTTCCCGCCTTCGGGCAGGCGCAGACGCAGATGATAGCGCGTGCCGACCGGCGCCGGGGTCTGCACCGGAATGTCGAGCCAGGCCGCGCGCGACCGGTCCGGCTCGAACGTCAGACCGCCGACGATATCGCCTACCTGCCGGCGGAAGCGATTGGCGGACCAATACCAGGGAGAGGTGCGGATGCCGCGGGCCTTCATGGTGATGGTCGCCGCATCGGCGTCAGTTTCGATGCTGAGGTCGCTGAACTGCCCTTCGCCCAGCCCATTGGTGAAGATGCTGCGCACGAGGTCGTCGCGCTGCGCCTTGTCCATCTGGGCGATGCGCAGGTTGAATGCAGCCGATGTCGGCCCGCGCATGACGCCGACCGCCTCGAACGGGCTGGGCAGTTTCACGCTGCCGCTTTCATCGGCGGTGACCGACAGCTCAAAGCTCGGCTGCGCATCCGCATGGGTCACCACCGGGATCGGATCGGCCCCTTCGGCGCGGATCGGCAGCACCAGCCCCAGCAGCGGCGTATTGCCCAGATCGGCGAGCCGCGTTCCGCTGCCGGTCCCGTCGAGCCACAATGTTTCACCATCGATGGTCGCGCGGACGAGGACATGGTTGAAGGCGGACGCGCTCGGCAGTCTCTGGTTCACCGCATCGCCCGCCGACGCATGCGCCATCACCGCCTCCGCCTCTATGCCAAGGCCATGAAGCAGCGACAGCAGCAGCAGCGTCTTGGCCTTGCAGTCGCCATAGCGGAGCGACCAGGTGCGCGACGGGCTTTGCGGCACATAATTGCCCCCGTCCATGCCGATGGCGAGATAGCGGATATCGTCCTGCACCAGCCGCAGCGCCGCCGCCGCCCGCTGCCGCTGCGTGCCCGGCAGCGCGCGCAGCTTGGCCAGTTCGGCCCGCAGCGGCGCGTCGCCCTCGATCAGCCCCTTGCTGGCGTAGAGCGGCGCGAAAATCTTCGACACCTCTGCCCAGGAGGCGAAGCTGCTCATCTCGATCAGCGGCGGGTGGCGATAGCGCGTGGGCGCATCGGCGGGCATGTCCGGCTGCTTGGCCATGGGAAGCGCGATGTCGACCAGTTTCAGGTCGCCCATGCTGCGTTCCTGCACCTGTTCCGGCTTGTCGGCATGCAGCTTCCACTGGAGCTTGCTGCGCTTGTCCCAGGCCAGGCGGAAACGGCCCGGCCCCATGCGCAGCGGCGCGGCCGGCAATGAAGTGATGCCCTGCACATGGCCGCCCAGCGCGGCATCCTTCATGGTGATGGAATAGCGCAGCCGCACGATGTCGCCGACCCGGACATCCTGGATCGCCATGGTGGCGGTGAGGATGCCGGACACCTCCAGCGCCTCCAGATTCTGCTCGCGGCGCAGAATTTCCAGCCGCTTGTCGCCGGCCAGCGCGTCGATGGTCTGATCACCGCGCCGGATCGTGAGTTCATGGATGCGCAGGTCGCCCTTGTCCGGCGCCCAGGAAAGGATGACCGAGGAGAGCTGATTCAGCATCTCCGCCGCGCCCGCATGGGAGGCCGTGTCGACATAGGTCCACAGCCGGTCGCCCTCGACCCGCTGCTGCACATCATAGGATAGCAGCATGGGCGGCGCGCCGTCGAAGCTGGCGAGCGTGGGCAGCGGCACCACCTCCACCCAGGCCGGCGCGGCCTCGTAAAGCGGTAGCTCGCCCGCCATCGCCTGGCCGGCTGTTGCCGCGGCGACCGCCACGACCCAAAGTCTATGCTGCATCCAATCCCCCGACTGTTACCACCGGCCTATGGGATGATGCGGCGCCGCTCAAGCGCCTTGTCGCGCCGGCGCGTCCCGGGGGCATGAAAAAAGGGGCCGGAAAACCGGCCCCTTTTCCAATTTGCGTGTGTCGCGAGGCGCTTAGCGCTTCGAGAACTGGAAGCTGCGGCGGGCCTTGGCCTTGCCGTACTTCTTACGCTCGACGGTACGGCTGTCGCGGGTCAGGAAGCCTTCGGCCTTGACCGCGCCACGCAGCGCCGGCTCATATTTGGACAGCGCCTGGGCGATGCCGTGCTTGACCGCACCGGCCTGGCCCGACAGACCGCCGCCCTTGACGGTGGCGATCACGTCATACTGGCCAACGCGATCGGTCACGCCGAACGGCTGGTTGATGACGAGGCGCAGCGTGGGACGCGCGAAATAGATTTCCTGATCGCGGCCATTGACCGTGATCTTGCCGGTGCCGGGCTTCACCCAGACGCGGGCGACGGCATCCTTACGACGGCCGGTCGCATAGGCGCGGCCGAGGCTGTCGATTTCCTGCGCGCGCAGCGGGGCGGAGGGCTGAACCGGAGCGATGGGGGCTTCGGTCTGCTCGCCCACGGGTGCAGCGGCCGGCGCAGCGGCGGCATCGGCCGTGATCTGCGCGAGGTCGGACAGGGACTGGCGGTTATCGGACATTATGCACCCACCTTGTTCTTGCGGTTGCGCGACGCGAAATCGAGCACTTCGGGGTTCTGCGCTTCGTGCGGATGCTCGGCGCCGGCGAAGATGCGCAGGTTGCGCATCTGCTGGCGGCCCAGCGGACCACGGGGGATCATGCGCTCAATGGCCTTTTCGAGCACGCGCTCGGGAAAGCGACCTTCCAGGATCTTCTGGGGGGTGGTTTCCTTGATGCCGCCGGCATAGCCGGTGTGCTTGTAATAGACTTTGTCGGTCAGCTTCTTGCCGGTGAACTTCACCTTGCCAGCGTTGATGATGATGACATTGTCACCACAATCGACGTGCGGGGTGAAGCTCGGCTTGTGCTTGCCGCGCAGGATGTTCGCTACCGTCGAAGCGAGACGGCCGACGACGAGGCCTTCCGCGTCGATCAGCACCCACTTCTTTTCGACCGTTGCCGGGGTGGCCGGCTTGGTGGTCTTCATCAGCGCCTTCATGGTGCCAATACTCCAAATGAAACAAGGAACCGCGCCCCTTGCGGGAACGCGGAAGATGGGCGCTAATGACGGGTGAGCCGCGTCAAGTCAAGAGATTCGGCGGCTTTGCTGACGGGTAAAATAATACCTGTCAGCTTTTCACGGGCGGATCGCCGCCCTGTTCCGCCACCCATTCGGCAAAGGCGGGATAGGCCGCATCGACCGGCAGAGCGAGGATGGCGGGGACGTCATAATCGTGCAACGCGGCCAGCCGCGCCATCAGCCTGTCGCGCAGGTCGGGCCGGACCTTGAACAGCACCGGCCATTCCTGCGCCTCCTCCATTGCGCCGTTCCAGCGGTAGAGGGATGTGCAGGGCGCCAGCCTATTGGCGCAGGCGCACAGCCCCTCCTCCACCAGCGCACCCGCCACCCGCCGCGCCGCCTCGGCCGAGCCGAACAGGCTGTAGACGAGGGCGACGCCGCTCATGCGCGGCGACCGGCGGCGTGGGCGGCCCAGGCAG
>DAMDPH010000036.1:0-22853 GCA_032082785.1 Sphingobium sp.
CTCGACGCAGGCCGCTGCGCCCGCCGCCGATGCGCCGGCCGCCGGCCCCAGCCGGAGCCAGGAGCGGGTGAAGATGACCCGTCTGCGCCAGACGGTCGCCAAGCGCCTGAAGGAAGCGCAGAACAACGCTGCGCTGCTCACCACCTTCAACGATGTCGACATGACCAACGTCATCGAGGCGCGCGCCAAATATAAGGATCTGTTCGAAAAGAAGCATGGCGTCCGTCTGGGCTTCATGGGCTTCTTCACCAAGGCCGTCTGCATGGCGCTGCGGGACATTCCCGGCGTCAATGCGCAGATCGAGGGTGACGAGATCGTCTATAACGACTTCGCCGACATCTCGGTCGCCGTCTCGGCCCCGACCGGCCTCGTCGTGCCCGTGATCCGCAATGCCGAGAGCATGAGCGTCGCGAAGATCGAAAAGACCATCGGCGAGTTCGGCAAGAAGGCCAAGGAAGGCAAGCTGACGATGGAAGATATGAAGGGCGGCACCTTCACCATCTCCAACGGCGGCGTGTTCGGCTCGCTGATGTCGACCCCGATCATCAACCCGCCCCAGTCGGCGGTGCTGGGCCTCCACCGGATCGAGGACCGTCCGGTCGTCCGCAACGGTCAGGTCGTGGTGCGTCCGATGATGTATCTGGCGCTGTCCTACGACCATCGTCTGATCGACGGTCGCGAGGCGGTGACCTTCCTCGTCGCGGTCAAGAATGCGATCGAGGATCCGACCCGCCTGCTGATCGACCTCTAAGACCGATCCGCTTATCCCGTTCGGGCCGAGCCTGTCGAAGCCCCGTCCTTTTTTGTGTCAGAAGGACAAAAGAAGAAGTACAGCCCTTCGACAGGCTCAGGGCGAACGGAGATTCTAATGGCAGACTTCGACTATGACGTTCTGGTGATCGGCGCCGGCCCCGGCGGCTATGTTGCAGCGATCCGCGCGGCACAGCTGGGGCTCAAGACCGCCTGCGCCGAAGCGCGCGAGACGCTGGGCGGCACCTGCCTCAATGTGGGCTGCATCCCGTCCAAGGCGATGCTGCATGCGTCCGAACTCTATGACGAAGCCGCGAATGGCGCGCTCGCCAAGCTGGGCGTCAAGATCGATGCGATGAGCCTCGACCTCGACACCATGCAGGGCCAGCGCAAGGATGCGGTGAAGGGCCTGACCGGCGGCATCGAGTTCCTGTTCAAGAAAAACAAGGTCACCTGGCTCAAGGGCCTGGCCAGCTTCACCGGCGCCAACAGCGTCTCGGTGGGCGGTGAGACGGTGACGGCGAAGAATATCGTCATCGCCACCGGCTCCTCGGTCGCGACGCTGCCGGGTGTCGATGTCGACAATGACGGCGGCAAGATCGTGGACTCCACCGGCGCGCTGGAGCTGGACAAGGTTCCCGGCCATATGGTCGTGATCGGCGGCGGCGTCATCGGCCTGGAGCTGGGCAGCGTGTGGCGGCGTCTGGGCGCCAAGGTCACGGTCGTCGAATATCTCGACCAGATCCTGCCCGGCATGGACGGCGAAGTCCGCAAGGAAGCCAACAAGATCTTCAAGAAGCAGGGTTTCGACTATAAGCTCGGCACCAAGGTCACCGGCGCCAAGGTCGGTGACAAGGGCGTCAGCCTGACCGTCGAGCCTGCCGCCGGTGGTGACGCCGAGACGATCGAAGCCGATGTCGTGCTGGTTTCGATCGGCCGTCGTCCCAACACCGAAGGTCTCGGCCTCGACAAGATCGGCTTGGAGCTGAACGCGCGCGGCCAGATCGAGACGGATCATGATTTCGCGACCAAGGCGCCCGGCGTGTGGGCCATCGGCGACGTCATCCCCGGCCCGATGCTCGCGCACAAGGCCGAAGATGAAGGCATTGCCGTCGTGGAAAATATCGCAGGCCTGACCGGCATTGTGAACCACGACGTGATCCCGTCGGTGGTCTACACCAAGCCGGAAATCGCCGGCGTCGGCCTGACCGAGGAAGCCGCCAAGGAACGGGGCGCGATCAAGGTCGGCAAGTTCCTGATGATGGCGAACAGCCGCGCGAAGACCAATCATGAGCCGGAAGGTTTTGTGAAGGTCATCGCCGACGCGGAAACCGACAAGGTTCTGGGCGTGTGGATCATCGCCACCGTCGCCGGCACGATGATCGCGCAGGCGGCGCAGGCCATGGAGTTCGGCGCGTCGAGCGAAGACATCGCCTATACCTGCCACGCGCACCCGACCCATAGCGAGGCGATCAAGGAAGCGGCGATGGCCGTGACCGGCAAGCCGATCCATATGTGATCGGCGATGCGCCTTTCGCGCTTTGAAGAGGCCTCCGCATTGCGGGGGCCTTTTTCATTTCGTCTTTTCCTTCTCGGTGTGTTGCTGTACTAATGCAGCAAGAAACATCCGGAAGGACAAGCAGATGAAACGATCCATCACCTATGTGGGCGGGAGCCTGCTGCTCGGCCTGATGAGCGGGAGCGCACTGGCGGCGAATGCCCCGGTGACCGCGAGCCACAGCGCGACGCTGCCGTTGGGCGCGAACGGTACGGTGCTGATCGAGAAGAGCTGGGGCGAGATCGATGTCGAGGCGTGGGACAAGCCGTCGGTTCAGGTCACCATGTCGCTCCGCACGCAGAAGGCGATCGAGCCTGACGAACAGGCGGAGGCGCGCGAGCGGCTCGACCGCTTCGGCTTCGACGCGCGCAAGACCGGCGCCGACAGCGTCACCATCAGCGGCCGCTCGCCCGACGCCTCATTGCTGCGTCCCTTTGGCGGCAAGAGCGGGGTGCAGGTCCATTATGCCGTGAAGATGCCGCGTACCGCCAATCTGCGGGTCGATCATCAGGTCGGCGAGGTGCGCGTGACCGGCATTTCCGGCAATGTCGACGCCGCGAACGGCACCGGCGAAGTGACGCTGCGCCTGCCGCTTACTCCACAGGTGGCGGTCGAAAGCTCAAGCCGGGTCGGCGACGGGGAATTTGACGACGCGCTGCTCAAACGGGGCAGCTACAGGCGCAATATGGTGGTCGGCCACAGCTTCAGCTACGCCCCGGCAACCGCGCACCGCCATGTCAGTGCGCGGGTGGGCGTCGGGTCGGTGTCGATCCGGCAGGACCAGCCGACCGGCTCATGAGAATTGCGGGGGCCGCTTCTCGCGAAAGGCCGCTACGCCTTCGGCGAAATCGGGCAGGGTGAAGGCGTCGCGGAACAGCGCCAGCGTCACCGCATCATCATCGGCCTGACCGTCGACGATCCGCCGCACCATCGCCTTGGCGGTCCGCACCGAATGGGCGCTATTGCCGGCGATCGTCCGGGCGAGGCTTTCGGCGGCGGCCAGCGGCGCTTCCGCCACCTCGTCAACCAGCCCGATGGCCAGCGCCGATGCGGCATCGCGCAACGCCCCGGTGAAGAGGATCTGCTTCGCCCGCGCCGGGCCGACCAGATCGACCAGCAGCTTGGTATCGAACAGCGAATAGACGATGCCCAGCCGCGCCGGCGTGATTCCCAGCCGGGCGCGGGGCGCGACGATGCGCAGGTCGCAGGCGATGGCCAGCCCGCATCCGCCGCCGACACAATCGCCGTCTATGGCGGCGATCACCGGTTTTTCGGCATGGGCGAGCGCATATTGGGTGGACCGGATCGCCGCCTGATTGGCGCGGCGCCAGTCTTCCTCGCCGGCATGGGTAGCGAATTCCTCTATGTCCGCGCCGGCGCAGAACAGGCCGGGCGTGGCGGAGGCGAGGATCAGCACGCGGATGGCCGGATCGGCCATGGCTTCCCCGACCAGCAGGGGCATCGCCTCCCACATGGCCTGGGTCATCGCGTTGCGGCGCGCCGGCCGGTCGATCAGCAGCCGGGCGAGGGCGCCGTCCCGCTCCAGCCGCAGTGTCATGCCGGCCAGCTTTCGAGCAGCGGCACCAGCTCGTCGAAATGATGGATCACCGCGTCGGCCTCCAGTTGCTCGACCGGACCGTCGAGGAAGCCGAAGCTCACCGCCACATTGGGCAGGCCCGCATTGCGCGCCCCGGCGATGTCGTTGATGGTGTCGCCCAGAAAGATGGCGCGGCCGCCGCCCGCCCGCTCGACCATCGCCAGGATCGGCGCGGGATCGGGCTTGCTCACCCCCAGCGTATCGCCGCCGACGATGCTGGCGAACCGGTCGGACAGGCCGATCTGGTGCATCAGCGGGATGGTGAAACGTTCCGCCTTGTTGGTGCAGATGGCCAGCCGCACGCCCCGCGCCGCCAGCGCATCCAGCGCAGCGACCAGGCCCGAATAGGGCACGGAATGGATCGCCAGATTCTGCGCATAATAGTCGAGCAGCACCGGCAGCGTCCGTTCCACCAGCGCCTCGTCATAGCCGCCCGACGCATCTAGCGCCTGCGTCAGCATCACCCGCGCGCCCTTGCCGACGAAGGGGCGGATCGCCTCGACCGGGAAGGGCGCGCGGCCGATGGTGCCGAGCGCATGATTGACCGCCGCGGCAAGGTCGCCGCTGGTGTCGAGCAGGGTGCCGTCAAGGTCGAAGCCGACAATGTCGAAAGGGATGGAAGCCATGGCTCGCCCATGACCCGCAGGCGGTGGCCATGGCAAGTCAAACATGGCACAGAGCCGTGAATCTTCGCCAGTTGCCCGAAAGGACCGTCCCGTCGTGACTGCCCAACGCCCGCTTGCCGTCATCATCCTTGCCGCAGGGCAGGGCACCCGCATGCAATCCGCGGTGCACAAGGTGCTGCATCCGGTGGCCGGGCGGCCGATGCTGCTGCACCTGCTGGCGAGCGTGGAGTCGCTGGCGCCCGCGCGCCGTCTGGTGGTGGTCGGCGCAGGACGCGATCAGGTGGAGCGGGCGGTCGCCGGCCGTGATGTGTCGATCGTCGTCCAGGCCGAGCAGAAGGGTACCGGCCATGCCGTCGCCCAGGCGCGCGAGGCGCTGGCGGATTTCGCCGGCGACGTGCTGATCCTCTATGGCGACGTGCCGCTGGTGGAGCCGGCGACGATGCGCCGGATGATCGATCGGCTCCATGCGCCCGACGCGCCGGCCGTGGTCGTGCTGGGCTTCCGGCCCGAGGATGCCGCCGCCTATGGCCGTATCATCGCCGAGGGCGGCATGGTCGCGAAGATGGTGGAGTTTAAGGACGCCGATGTCGAGGAGCGCGCCGTCAACCTGTGCAATAGCGGGCTGATGGCGGCGCGGGCGGAGGATCTGTTCGGCCTGCTGGCGCAGGTCGGCAACGACAATGCGGCAGGCGAATATTATCTGCCCGACATCGTCATGCTGGCGGCCCGCGACGGCCGGGCCAGCGCGGTGGTGGAGACGGACGACGCGCAGGAAGTCGCCGGCGTCAACAGCCGCGCCGAACTGGCGGCGGTGGAGGCGGTCTGGCAGGCCCGGCGGCGGCTGCGCGCCATGCGCGAAGGCGCGACGCTGGTGGCGCCCGAGACGGTTTTTTTCAGCCATGACACCCAACTCGGCCGCGACGTCACTATCGAGCCGCATGTCGTCTTCGGCCCCGGCGTCAGCATCGCCGACACCGTCACCCTGCGCGGCTTTTCTCATCTGGAAGGCGCGCGGGTCGAAAGCGGGGCGGAAATTGGCCCCTATGCCCGGTTGCGTCCGGGGGCACGGATCGGCGCGAAGGCCAAGGTCGGCAATTTCGTCGAGGTGAAGAAGGCCGAACTGGGCGAAGGCGCCAAGGTCAATCATCTATCCTATATCGGCGATGCCAGCGTCGGCGCCGGCGCCAATATCGGCGCGGGCACCATCACCTGCAATTATGACGGCTTCTTCAAATATCCGACCCGCATCGGCGAGGGCGCCTTCATCGGCTCAAACAGCGCGCTGGTGGCGCCGGTCAGCATCGGCAGCGGCGCCATCGTCGCGGCGGGCAGTGTCGTGACACGCGATGTGGAGGCCGACGCCCTGTGCCTGGTGCGGCCCGAGCAACAGGTCAAGGCCGGCTGGGCGGCGCGCTTCCGCGCCGGCATGAAGGCGCGCAAGGCCGCTGCCAAGGGGTGAGCATTATCCGCCGCCGTCCCTGGCTGATCGCTTTTCTTTGCCTGCTGCTTGTCCTTCCGCTGCTCGCGCTGTGGCTGGTGCTGAACGCCAGCGCCATGCCGCTGGTGCGAAGGGCGGAAGTGGCGCTGCCTTTCCCCGCCGACGCGCTGCGCCAGCCCGTGCGCGTGGCGCTGATCACCGACACACATCTGTCGGGACCGGACAACAGCCCGGAGCGGATGGCGCGCATCGTCGCGCAGGTGAACGGCCTGCGCCCCGACCTCATCCTGCTCGGGGGCGATTATGTCGGTGATGACAAGGGCGGGGCGCTGTTCGATGGCGAACAGAGCATCGCCCCCTTTGCCGGCCTGCGCGCGCCGCTGGGCGTTGTCGCGGTGCTGGGCAATCATGACCATCATAGCCGCTATAATCGCGTGGCGCTGAAGCGGGCGGACTGGCGCCGTGCGTTCGACCGCATGGGCATCAGCCTGCTCGACAATCAGGTGGCGCGGCGCGGGCCGCTGGCGATCGGCGGGTTGCGCGACACCTACACGGGGGACGCCGATATTGCCGGCACGCTGGACGCGATGCGCGCGGCAGGGGGCGCGCCGATCATGCTCTCCCACGGTCCCGACATCTTCCCCGGCCTGCCGCAGGAGCCGATCCTGACGCTGGTCGGCCACACCCATTGCGGTCAGGTCGCATTGCCGCTGCTGGGCGCCGTCTATGTGCCTTCGCGCTTTGGCACGCGCTATGCCTGCGGCCTCTACCGCGACGGGCCAAAGCGGATGATCGTCGCCAGTGGCGTTGGCACCAGTCGCCTGCCGATCCGCCTGCTCGCCCCGCCCGACATCTGGCTGGTCACGATCCGCCCCTTATAAAGCGGTCATCTTCCCTTGAGGGCATAGCAACGCTAAGGGCGACGGCGGATCAGTTTGCGGGGCTTGGCGTCATGTGCGGCATTATCGGTATCATCGGCAGGGACGACGTAGCGGACCGGCTGCTCGACGGGTTGCGGCGGCTCGAATATCGCGGCTATGACAGCGCCGGCATCGCCACCGTGCATGATAAGGTGATCGAGCGGCGGCGGGCCGAGGGCAAGCTCGCGAACCTTGCCAGGGAATTGCATGCCGAGCCGCTGCCCGGCACCATCGGCATTGCCCATACCCGCTGGGCCACCCATGGCGCGCCGACGACCAGCAATGCGCATCCCCATGCGACGGGCGAGGTGGCGCTGGTCCACAATGGCATCATCGAGAATTTCAAGCCGCTGCGCGAAGCGCTGATCGCGCGCGGCCGCGTCTTCGACAGCCAGACCGACACCGAAGTCGTCGCCCATATGGTGAGCGAACTGGTCGAGCAGGGCGCCAGCCCGCAGGAGGCGGTCGCCCGCGTGCTGCCGCAGCTGCACGGCGCCTTCGCGCTCGCCATCCTGTTCCGCAATCATGGCGACATGCTGATCGGCGCGCGGCTCGGATCGCCGCTGGTGGTCGGCTATGGCCCAGAAGGACCGGATGGGGCGGAAACCTATCTCGGCTCCGACGCGCTGGCGCTCGCGCCGCTGACCCAGCGCATCGCCTATCTGGAGGAAGGCGACTGGGTCGTCCTCACCCGCAACGGCGCGGAAATTTTCGACAAGGATAATCAGCCCGTCGACCGGCCCATCACCCTGTCGGGCGTGTCGGGCGCGATGATCGACAAGGGCAATCATCGCCACTTCATGCAGAAGGAGATTTACGAGCAGCCGGTGGTCGTCGCCCAGACGCTGCGCGCCTATCTCCAGCGGCTCGACGAGCGGGTGTCGCTGCCGATCCCCGATTTTGACCTGTCCGCCATCCGCCGCGTCACCATCGTTGCCTGCGGCACCAGCTTCTATGCCGGCATGGTCGCCCGATACTGGTTCGAACAATTTGCCCGCGTGCCGGTCGACCTCGATTTTGCGTCCGAATTCCGCTATCGCGAACCGGTGATGGAGGAGGGCGGCCTGGCCCTTTTCATCAGCCAGTCGGGCGAGACCGCCGATACGCTGGCGGCACTGCGCTATGCCCGCGAACAGGGGCAGAAGATCGCGGTGGTCGTCAACGTCCCCACCAGCTCCATGGCGCGCGAAGCGGACCTGTTGCTGCCCACCCATGCCGGGCCGGAGATCGGCGTCGCCTCGACCAAGGCCTTTACCTGCCAGCTGGCGGTGCTGGCGGCGCTGGCGGCCAATCTTGCCCGCGCCAAGGGGCAGCTCGATGAGAAGAGCGAGCGGGAGATCGTCCGCCACCTCGCCGAAGCACCCGCCGCGATCAATGGCGCGCTCGCCTATGACGAGACGATCGAAGCGATGGCGCATCATATCGCGCCGGCGCGCGACGTGCTGTATCTGGGGCGCGGCACCGACTATCCGCTGGCGCTGGAAGGCGCGCTCAAGCTCAAGGAAATCAGCTATATCCACGCCGAAGGCTATGCCGCCGGCGAGATGAAGCACGGCCCCATCGCGCTGATCGACGAACATGTCCCGGTGATCGTCATCGCGCCGAGCGGCCCCCTGTTCGAAAAGACCGTCAGCAACATGCAGGAAGTGCAGGCGCGCGGCGGCAAGGTGGTGCTGATCTCCGACTATGACGGCGTGCAGGCGGCGGGCGAAGGCTGCCTCGCCACCATCACCATGCCCAAGGTCCATCCGCTGATTGCGCCGATGGTCTATGCCGTGCCGGTCCAGCTGCTCGCCTATCATGTCGCCGTGCTGAAAGGCACCGACGTGGACCAGCCGAGAAATCTGGCGAAGAGCGTCACGGTGGAATGAAGGGGGAGCGACAGGACACGCTTTCCTGTCGTTGCGAACAACCGTCACCCTGAACGTGTCTCATGGTCCATCAGCGCTGTCGGTGGGGTGGCGGAAGGGGAGGGCCGGACGCTCCCACGCCTCTGCATGCCTAGAGCTTCGCGCGGAGGCGCAGAGACGCGAAGAAGTGCGCGCGCGGCTTAGCGTCGTGTCGTGAAGAAGGTCAGAAGGAAGGCAGAAACTGGATGCCGGCCTTCGCTGGCAAACAACGGGAACATGTCCCGTCATGACCTTTCACCGCCGGCACCTCAATCACCGTCATGCTGAACTTGTTTCAGCATCCAGTAAGCTCCGCGCGTGCGGCGGCGTCGGGTGGCCGGCGGCAAATTCGTCTCCGCCTCTGCGTCCCCGCGAGAATCGCCTTGGACGACAAAAATAAAAAGCAGCCTGATCTGCCGTTCCTGGCGAAGGACGAGGGGCAAAAATCCAGCCCCAGACGCCAGCTTTCTAGAAAACGGATCTAAAAACAGGCATCACCGTGCCCCGCCCCCCCGGCACTTCCGACTAACCGCATCCGTCGTCCCAGGCAATTTCCGACTCCTGCGGTGCATTAACGCGATGGCGACACGTATCGGCTATCATCGCACCCGATGCACGAAGGGGAATGGACGCGTCTTGCCACTCCGGCGACCCGCCATTGAACTTGCCGGCGACATGGGCCGATCATGTCGCGGGTCGCTCCGTCGATGCTGCGTTGGCAAGTGGAGACAGGCGTGCGGACGGACGATGTGGAGGGGGATGTTCACCCACGGGTGTCGATGTTGCTTCCGGTGCATAATGGCGCGCGCTGGCTGGAAGCCGCTATCGATTCGGTCCTCGACCAAAGCTTCTCTGATTTCGAACTGATCATCGTGGATGACGGGTCGGTGGACCGCAGCCCCGCGATCCTGACCGCTGCTGCCGCTCGCGACACGCGTATCCGCCATTATCGCCTCGATAATAATATCGGGCTGCCTGCCGCGCTGAACTTTGGATTTGCGAAGGCGCGCGGCGAATTTCACAGCTGGACGTCGGACGATAATCTTCTGCGCCCCATGATGCTCGAGCGGCTAGTCTCCGTGCTCGATGCGCATCGCGATATCGATATCGTCCATGCCGACTACAGGATCATCGATGAGGAAGGCGTCGAGCAGGGGCTAGTGCCCGCAGGCCCGTCGGAATCGCTCCTGTTCGGGAACAGGATCGGCGCCTGCTTCCTCTATCGGTCGACCGTCTTTGATGCCCTTGGGGGATATGAAGTCGATCTGTTCGGGGTGGAGGATTATGATTTCTGGCTGCGGGCGGCTCGCCAGTTCCGCTTTCATGCCTTGCATGAGGATCTTTATCTCTACCGCAAACATGGCGGCAGCCTGACGAGCACCCGTTCGCGGCAGATTCACGACCTGACGGTAAAGCTGGTGGAGCAGGCCATGCCCGACACTTTGCCGGCGGCGGTGCGCGGGGAGATTCTGCTCGCCCTGGCCCTTCGCAACCTGCATCGCTGGAGGCTGGACCTTGTCTTGCGCGCCCTTCGCGCCAATCCGCGGCATGCAGCCTCGAAACTGCCCGAACTGATACGCTGGACCCTCGCGACCGGATATCATCGCATCAGGCAATCATGATCGGTTCGGGCTAGTCCGGCCGCGATCTACACAGGCAGATCAGCCTCCGCCGGGGGAGTTATGACCGCCAGCGGGCACCGGCCCGCCGCTCGGCGCCTGGGTATGGTCGGGGTCGCTGTCCCAGTCGATATGATAAAGGTCGAACCGCCGGTCGCGCAGGTTGCGGACCGTGCCTTCCGCGCGCGCCCAGCTGAGGTCGGCAAGGTTCACGTCCGCCATCGTCAGCGTTTCGACATTTTCCGTCGACTCCGCCGCGATGCCGTCGCGCGCAAAGGGCAGGTCGCAGGGCGTCAGGATCGCGCTCTGCGCATATTGAATGTCCATATTGTCGACATTGGGCAGATTGCCGACATTGCCCGACATCACGACATAGCATTGATTTTCGATGGCCCGCGCCTGCGAACAATAGCGCACGCGCATATAGCCCAGGCGCGAGTCGGTGCAGAAGGGGACGAAGATGATCCGCGCGCCCTGATCGACCAGCCGGCGCGCCAGTTCGGGAAATTCGCTGTCATAACAGATGAGGACGCCGATCGGCCCGCAGTCGGTCTGGATCACGTCGAGCGAGTCGCCGCCCTTGATATTCCACCAGAAAGCCTCGTTGGGCGTCGGGTGGATCTTCTCCTGCGTGTGGACCGACCCGTCGCGCAACGCGACATAGGCGATATTCTGAATGTCGCCATCCTCCGCCCGCGTCGGATGCGACCCACCGATGATGTTGATATTATATTCCAGCGCCATCCGCGTCAGTTCGCGCGTCAGCTTGGGCGTATATCCGGTCAGCGCGTCGATGGCCTCCATCGGGTTGAGCTTCTTCGTCTCGAAAGACAGAAGCGGCAGCGTGAACAGCTCGGGAAAGACGATGAAGTCCGACCGGTAATCGGCCGCGACATCGACGAAATATTCCAGGTTGCGGATGAACTCGTCGAAATCGGACACCGCGCGCGCCTGAAGCTGGCAGGTGGCGAGGCGGACGCTCTCGACGCCGCGCGGCACGCGCATTTCGGGCGCTTCGTCGGGATCGACATAGGGGTTGCGCCACACCAAATGCGCGGCATGGCCGTCCGACTGCTTGTCTTCGGGCAGGTAATTTTCCAGCACGCCCAGCGGCTCGAACTGGTTCTTGAGCTGGAAACTGATGACCTGATCGCGCAGCTTGCCGCTGACCACCTTGTCCAGATAATCTTGCGGTCCCTGGCAGCGCCGGCGGGCGCGGGCATAGCCGGGCATGCGGCCGGCGATGACGATGCCGTGCAGGTCCAGTTCTTCGGCCAGTTCCTTGCGCTCGTCATAAAGGCGTTGGCCGATGCGCAGGCCGCGCAGCTTGGGATCGACCGCCATCTCATAGCCATAGAGCCATTCGCCCGCAGCGCTGTGGCGCGTGCCGAAGCCGTTGGCGGTAATCTCTTCCCAGTCATGATAGGTGAAGGCCATGCCCTTGCTGACCCGCATGGTCGCGCAATAGCCCACCACCTTGCTGTCATAGAGGGCGACGAAGCAGCCGGTCGGGAAATTGTTGATCTGGCCGCGGATGGTGGCCAGCGAATAATTGGGCATGCCGGGATAGGCGCGGGCGATCAGCCGCTGGATGCCGCGCACATCGGCCGGCTCGGCCGCCCTGACTTCTAGGCGCTTCTTGCCAGTGGTTGTCATCGTCTCACTCCCCTTATGTTCTACCCCATGGAAAAGGCGACATCGTATCACGATGCCGCCTCATTCCGTTATCGTATTGAACCGAGCAGAGCCGGTTCAGTTCCGTCAATTCAGGACCAGGCGCCCATTTCCTTTTCCAGATTGGCGCGGATCGCCTCGAAGAACTGCTCCGTGGTCATCCAGGCCTGATCCGGGCCGATCAGCAGGGCGAGATCCTTGGTCATCGCGCCGCTCTCGACGGTCTCGATGCACACCTTCTCCAGCGTCTCGGCAAAGCGCACGACATCGGGCGTCTCGTCGAACTTGCCGCGATAGGACAGGCCCTGCGTCCAGGCGAAGATGGAGGCGATCGGGTTGGTCGAGGTCGCCTTGCCCTGCTCATGCTGGCGGAAGTGGCGGGTGACGGTGCCGTGCGCCGCTTCGGCCTCGACGGTCTTGCCGTCGGGCGTCATCAGCACGGAGGTCATCAGGCCGAGGCTGCCAAAGCCCTGCGCGACCTGATCCGACTGCACGTCGCCGTCATAATTTTTGCAGGCCCAGACGAACTTGCCGCTCCACTTGAGGGCGGACGCGACCATGTCGTCGATCAGGCGATGCTCGTAGACGATGCCGGCGGCCTTGAACTTCTCGGCGAACTCGGCCTCGAAAACCTCGGCGAACAGATCCTTGAAGCGGCCGTCATAGGCCTTGAGGATGGTGTTCTTGGTCGACAGATAGACCGGCCAGTTGCGGCCAAGGCCATAGTTCATCGACGCGCGGGCGAAATCGCGGATCGATTCATCCAGATTGTACATCGCCATTGCGACGCCCGACCCGGGAAATTTGAACACTTCGCGGTCGATCACTTCGCCGTCGTCGCCTTCGAACACCAGGCGCAGCTTGCCCGAACCGGGCACCTTGAAATCGGTGGCGCGATATTGGTCGCCGAAGGCGTGACGGCCGACGACGATGGGGTCGGTCCAGCCGGGGATCAGGCGGGGGACATTCTTGATGACGATGGGTTCGCGGAACACCACGCCGCCCAGGATGTTGCGGATCGTGCCGTTGGGCGACTTCCACATTTCCTTGAGGTCGAATTCCTCGACGCGGGCTTCGTCGGGGGTGATGGTGGCGCACTTCACGCCGACGCCATGCTCGCGGATGGCATTGGCGGAATCGACCGTGATCTGGTCGTTGGTCTCGTCGCGCTTCTGCACCGACAGGTCATAATATTTGAGGTCGATGTCGAGATAGGGGAGGATCAGGCGCTCGCGGATCCATTCCCAGATGATCCGCGTCATTTCATCGCCGTCGATCTCCACGACGGGGTTCTTCACCTTGATCTTCGCCATGCGCCTCTTCGCCTTCTTGTCTTGGATGGAATATGCGCTTCGCCCTAGGCAAAGCGGCGCCAATGATCAACCTGCGGGCGCCATATTCTCGCGCGCGTGGCGATGGGCGGACCCTGCGACGGCATCGGTCGTTGTCAGGGGACTGGTCTCTGCCTAAAGACGGTAGTCATGGAAAATAACGAAATCACGATCGCCGCCGGCGGCAATGTCAAATGGCGTTTCCCCTCCGTCCATCCGGAGGGGATGAAGTTCGGGCTGATCGCCGCGGCGATCACTGGCCTTTTCTTCCTGCTGGGCTGGGAAGTGGTCGGCTGGCTGATGCTGATGGTGACCATCTGGGTCTTCGCCTTTTTCCGCGATCCGGTACGCGCGGTGCCGCAGGATGAAGGCGCGATCATCGCCCCTGCGGACGGGCTGGTGACGCTGATCCAGCGCGTGCCGCCGCCGCGCGAGATGGCCGGGGCGGAGGGGCTGGGCGACCAGCCGCTGATCCGCGTGTCCATCTTCATGAGCGTGTTCGACGTCCATATCAACCGCACCCCCATTGGTGGGACGATCAAGTCGGTCGTCTATATTTCGGGCAAGTTCCTCAATGCCGATCTCGACAAGGCGAGCGAGGATAATGAGCGCCAGCATATCCTGGTCGAACGGCATGACGGGGTGCGCATCGGCTTCACCCAGATTGCCGGGCTGGTCGCGCGCCGCATCGTGCCGTTCGTGAAGCCCGGCGACATGGTCGCGGCCGGGCAGCGTATCGGCCTCATCCGCTTCGGCAGCCGGGTCGATGTCTATCTGCCCGCCGGCACCGCGCCGCGCGTGATCCTGGGGCAGCGCACGGTCGCGGGCGAAACCATATTGGGCCAGATGGGCGACAGCCGCGTCGTGGCGGGCATTCAGCAGTGATGCGCCTGCGCGCACCCTTTCCGATCGAGGCGCGGGCATGAGCCGGCAGCGGCGCGAAGTGCCGCGCGGCCTGCGCCGTGGCATCACCCTGCGCATGGTTGCGCCCAATGCGGTGACGGCGATGGCGCTGTGCTTCGGCCTCACTGGGGTGCGCTATGGCATCACCGGCGAGTGGGAGCGGGCGGTGCTGTCCATCCTGTTCGCGGGCGTGCTCGATGGGCTGGACGGGCGCATCGCCCGGCTGCTGCGCGGCGAGAGCCGTTTCGGCGCGGAGCTGGATTCGCTGTCCGACTCGATCGCCTTCGGTGTTGCGCCCGCGCTGATCCTTTATCTCTGGTCGTTGCAGACCATGCCGAAATTCGGCTGGATCTTCGCGCTGGCCCATGCCCTGTCCTGTGCGCTGCGCCTTGCGCGCTTCAACGCCAACATCGATGCCGGTGAGCAGCCGCACAAATCGGCCGGCTTCCTGACAGGCATCCCGGCGCCGGCCGGGGCGGGGCTGACCTTCGTCCCGCTCTATCTCTGGCTGGTGACGGGAGAGGATTTCTTCCGCCAATGGTATGTGGTCGCGCCCTGGACGGCGTTCATCGCCTTCCTCATGATCTCCAGCATCGCCACCTATAGCTGGTCGGCGCTGCGGTTGCGCAAGCGGATCCGGCTGGAGACGATCGCCTTCGCCGGCCTGCTGGCGGCGCTGCTGGTCACCGATCCGTGGCTGACGCTGCTGCTGATCTGCGCCGCATATCTCTCGACCATTCCCTTCGGCATCATGGCCTATGCCAAGGTGCGGCGGGATCGTCCCGTGAGCATCGCCCCCGAGGAGTGACGTCGCCGGTTGCGGGACGCGGCGCAGGCCGCAGTCCCGCGCCAGCCTTCGCCATTTCAGGCTGCCAGTACGCCGCCGCGCGGGGCGGGCGCCGCGCGACGCATGGCCTTGCGGGCGCGGGGGCGGCGGATGCGGACATGATAGACCGCCGGACCCTGAGGGATGGGCTCGAACCGCAGGGCGGCCATCATCTTCTCATGATAGAGGGTGAACATCCACGCGATCGTGCTGACGGAAAGCAGGAAAGCTGCGAAAAAGAGGGTTGCTGCAACGATGGTGAACACGGGGTCGCTCACTTTCTATCTTGCCATTCACACGGCCAAGCTCATTATGGTCGAGTGAACGGCCGTTGACGGGCTTCGTTCCATTTGTTCACTTTATGTTCCTGTTCTGAGAACAAGTCAAGCCTTGCAATCATGCGGCCGTGGCGCTAAAGGCGCGCCCATTCCACATGGGAATCGACATATCCGGTGCTGGCGGTGCTGCCCCAGTTCCTGATTCCCAGAGGTGTAACCGGAAGGAGAAATACTATGGCGGCTCCTGTCGTCACCATGCACCAATTGATCGAAGCCGGCGCGCATTTCGGCCACCAGACTCACCGCTGGAACCCGCGCATGAAGCCCTATATCTTCGGCGAGCGTAACGGCATCCACATCCTCGACCTGTCGCAGACCGTGCCGCTCTTCGGCCGCGCGCTCGACTTCGTGTCGGCCACCGTCGCAGCCGGCGGCAAGGTGCTGTTCGTCGGCACCAAGCGCCAGGCGCAGGATCCGATCGCCGAGGCCGCTCGCAAGTCGGGCCAGCATTTCGTCAACCATCGCTGGCTGGGCGGCATGCTCACCAACTGGAAGACCATTTCCGGCTCGATCAAGCGTCTGAAGACCCTGGAAGAGAAGCTGTCGGGCGACACCCACGGCTTCACCAAGAAGGAAGTGCTCCAGATGACTCGCGAGCGCGAGAAGCTGGAAATGTCGCTGGGCGGCATCCGCGACATGAACGGCATTCCCGACATCATGTTCGTGATCGACGCCAACAAGGAAGAGCTGGCGATCAAGGAAGCCAACACGCTGGGTATCCCGGTCGTCGCGATCCTCGATTCGAACGTCTCGCCCGACGGCATCGCCTTCCCGGTTCCGGCCAATGACGATGCCAGCCGCGCGATCCGCCTCTATTGCGAGGCCGTCGCCGCCGCCGCCACCAAGGGCAACCGTGGTGCGCAGCAGGCCGCCGGCGTCGACATGGGCGCGCTGGACGAGCCGCAGGCTGAAGAGGTTGTTGCCGCTCAGGCCTGAGGCGCGGTCTTCGAACTGCAAAGTTGACAGGCTAGGGCGCGCTCCACCGGATCGCGCCCTAGCGCTTATTTGACCCGATTGATTTGAACCCCTGAATTTTAGGAGCCGAAACATGGCCGAGATTACCGCTGCCACCGTCAAGGAACTGCGCGACCGTTCGGGCGCCGGCATGATGGACTGCAAGAAGGCGCTCACCGAAGCCAATGGCGACATCGAGGCCGCAACCGACTGGCTGCGCGCCAAGGGTCTTGCCGCCGCGCAGAAGAAGTCGAGCCGCACCGCCGCTGAAGGCCTGGTGGGCGTCGCCGTCGCCGGCACCAAGGGCGTTGCCGTCGAAGTGAACAGCGAAACCGACTTCGTCGCCAAGAACGACCAGTTCCAGGACTTCGTCCGCACCGTCGCGCAGATCGCGCTCGACACCGGCGCGACCGATGCCGAGGCGCTGTCGACTGCTGCCTATCCGTCGGGCGGCACCGTCAACGAAAAGCTGGTGTCGAACATCGCCACCATCGGCGAGAACCAGACGCTGCGTCGCGTGGCCGAGGTCGAAGTGAGCCAGGGCGTCGTCGTGCCCTATATCCACAACGCCGCCGCGCCGGGCCTGGGCAAGATCGGCGTGCTAGTCGCGCTTGAGGGCGATGCCCCCGCCGACGTGCTGGAGCCGCTGGGCAAACAGCTTGCCATGCACATCGCCGCCGCTTTCCCGCTGGCGCTGTCGGCCGACGATATCGATCCGGCCCTGCTGGAGCGTGAGCGCGCCATTGCCGCTGAAAAGGCCGCCGAATCGGGCAAGCCCGCCGAGATCGTCGCCAAGATGGTCGACGGCGCCGTCGCCAAGTTCGCCAAGGAGCAGGCGCTCCTGTCGCAGCTGTTTGTGATGGACAACAAGACCCCGATCGCCGATGTCGTCGCCAAGGCGGCCAAGGATGCCGGCAAGTCGATCAGCCTGAAGAATTATGTTCGCTTCCAGCTGGGCGAAGGCATCGAAAAGGAAGTCAGCGATTTCGCGGCCGAAGTGGCTGCGGCCGCCGGCGCCTGATCCTGTTCCTCCCCGCAGGGGGAGGAAAAGCCGCTTCACATCATGGCGCGCACTGCCTAAGGTGCGCGCCATTTCCTTGCCCCCTCAAGATGGAAAATCAGCCCATATGACTCGACCGGCCTTCAAGCGAATCCTGCTGAAATTGTCGGGCGAGGTATTGATGGGGCAGGGGCAGTTCGGCATCGAGCCGGAGACCGTCAACCGCGTCGCCGGTGAAATCGCGGCCGCCAAAGATGCCGGTTTTGAACTGTGCGTCGTCGTCGGCGGCGGCAATATCTTCCGCGGCCTTGCCGGCGCGGCCAAGGGTTTCGACCGGGCGAGCGCCGACTATATGGGCATGCTCGCCACCGTGATGAACGCGCTGGCGGTGCAGAACTCGCTGGAAAAGCTGGGCTATGACACCCGCGTCCAGTCCGCCATCCCGATGGCGTCGGTGTGCGAACCCTATATCCGGCGCAAGGCCGTGCGGCATATGGAAAAGGGCCGCATCGTGATCTTCGCCGCCGGCACCGGCAGCCCCTTTTTCACCACCGACACCACTGCCGCGCTGCGTGCGGCGGAGATGGATTGCGACGCGCTGTTCAAGGGCACCAGCGTCGATGGCATCTATAATGCCGATCCCAAGAAGGTGCCGGACGCGGTCCGCTATGAGTCGATCGGCTTCGACCGCGTGCTGAACGACAATCTCAAGGTCATGGATGCGAGCGCCATCGCTCTGTGCCGTGAAAATGACATCCCCATCGTCGTGTTCAACATCCGCGAAACCGGCAACCTGGCGAAGGTTCTGGCCGGTGACGGCGTCGCGACGATCGTACAAAATCAGGAGCGCTAAGCATGGCCCAATATGACAAATCCGATCTTGAGCGCCGCATGGCGGGCGCGCTGGAATCGCTGAAGGGCGATCTGTCCGGCCTGCGGACCGGCCGCGCCAATGTGCAGCTGCTCGATCCCGTCACGGTCGAAGTCTATGGCGCGCATATGCCGCTGAACCAGGTCGCGACCGTCGCTGCTCCCGAGCCGCGCATGTTGTCGGTGCAGGTCTGGGACAAGAGCAATGTCGGCCCGGTCGATAAGGCGATCCGCTCGGCCGGCCTTGGCCTCAACCCGATCGTCGATGGCCAGACGCTGCGCCTGCCGATCCCCGACCTTACCGAGGAACGCCGCAAGGAACTGGCCAAGCTCGCCAGCAAATATGCCGAAGGCGCCCGCATCGCCGTCCGCAACGTCCGTCGCGACGGCATGGACAGCCTCAAGACCGACGAGAAGAAGGGCGAGATCAGCGAGGATGAGCGCAAGCGTTTCGAGACCGAGGTGCAGAAGCTGACCGACAGCAGCATCGCCGATATCGACGCGGCGGCCGCGGCCAAGGAGAAGGAAATTCTCGGCCAGTAAGCCGGGACCTTCCAACGTGGTCAGCGCGGACAACAGATAGCGATGGCGAGCCAAGCCAAGCCCGACTTGCCCAGCAGGGCGCCCGCCCATGGCGCGCGTCATGTCGCCATCATCATGGATGGCAATGGCCGTTGGGCGAAGCGCCGGCTGTTGCCGCGCATCGCCGGCCATCGCGCGGGGGTGGAGGCGGTGCGCCGCATCGCCCGCGCCGCGCAGGATCTGGGGCTGGAATGCCTGACGCTCTACGCTTTCTCTTCCGAAAATTGGAAGCGGCCAGCGGGCGAAGTGTCCGACCTGATGGGCCTGCTGCGCCACTTCATCCAGTCCGACATCGATGAGCTGCACGCCAATGGCGTGCGGTTGCGGGTGATCGGCAATTATCGCGCGCTCGAGCCGGCGCTGGTCGACCTGATCGACGGCGCGGTGGCGCGCACCGCCAATAATGGCGGTCCGGTGATCGCCATCGCCCTCAACTATGGCGGCCAGGATGAATTGCTGCGCGCGGTCCAGTCGCTGGCGCGCCGCGCCGCCGCCGGCGAGATTGCAGCCGATGGGATCGGCATCGCCGATGTCGACGCCGCGCTCGACACCGCCGATCTGCCGCCGCTCGACCTGCTGATCCGCACCTCGGGCGAACAGCGGCTCAGCAACTTCCTGTTGTGGCAGTCGGCCTATGCCGAACTTTACTTCACCGACAAGCTGTGGCCCGATTTCGACGCGCGGGCACTGGCGCAGGCGCTTGACGCCTTCAAGCTGAGGGACCGCCGTTTCGGCGGCTTGTGACCGCATGGCCAGTGAACTTCGTGTGCGTTCCGTCGTCGGCCTTGTCCTGATCGCGCTGGCGGTCGGGGCGCTGCTGGCCGGTGGTTTCTTCTTCTGGCTGCTGCTGGTGGTGGCGGGGGTGCTGATGCAGGGCGAATGGGCCGACCTGCTTCGCGCCACGCCCGATCAGCGGCGCATGAGCATGTTCGCGGTTTCGGTGCCGCTCGCCATTCTCTGTCCGCTGGCGGCGGGGGTTTCCACCTTCGCGCTGGCGCTGATCGCCGGCGCATTCCTCTTCGTGCTGTTGACGACGCGCATGCCCAAATTGGCGGCGGGCATCCTCTATGTCTGCGTGCCGGTCATGGCGCTGCTCTATCTGCGCGGCGCGCCGGGGCAAGGGCTGTTGCTCGCCTTCTGGTCGCTGGCGCTGGTCTGGGCCACCGACATCGGCGCCTATTTCGCCGGCCGGGCGATTGGCGGGCCGAAGCTCGCGCCCCGGATCAGCCCGTCGAAGACCTGGGCGGGGCTGGGCGGTGGCGTGCTGGCGGCGCTGCTGACGGGCTTCCTGCTGCATCGCTTTGCCGATCTGCCGATCCAGCTGGCGGCGGCGAGCGGCTTGCTGGCGGTGGCGGCGCAGCTGGGCGATTTGCTGGAAAGCGCGATGAAGCGACGCGCGGGCGTCAAGGATAGCGGCACCTTGCTGCCCGGCCATGGCGGGGTGATGGACCGGCTCGACGGCGTGGTCGCCGCCGCGCCGCTTGCCGCGCTGCTCTACCTGCTGCTGGCCGCAGCCTGATGCGCCGCATCTCCATTTTCGGGGCGACCGGCTCGGTCGGCATGTCGACGCTCGACCTCGTGAAGCGGGATCGTGACGCTTATGAAGTCGTTGCGCTGACCGCCAACAGCGATGTCGCCGGCCTTGCCGCCGCCGCGCGCGATACCGGCGCGCGCATCGCGGTCATCGGACAGGCGGCGCTCTATGCCCCGCTCAAGGACGCGCTGGCGGGGTCCGGGATCGAAGCGGCCGCCGGCGAGGAGGCGCTGGTCGATGCGGCGCAGGCGGGCGCGGACTGGACCATGGCCGCGATCGTCGGCTGCGCAGGCCTGCGTCCGACCATGGCGGCGCTCAAGTCCGGGGCGACGGTGGCGCTCGCCAACAAGGAGTCGCTGGTCTCGGCCGGGGCGCTGATGATGGACGCCGCCCGCGCATCGGGCGCGACCCTCCTGCCGGTCGACAGCGAGCATAATGCTATTTTCCAATGCCTTGCCGGCAGCCGCCTGGAGGATGTCGCGCGCATCACCCTGACCGCCAGCGGCGGCCCGTTTCGCACCTGCAGCTATGAGGAGATGCGCGCCATCACCCCGGCGCAGGCGGTGGCGCATCCCAACTGGTCGATGGGCGCGAAGATCAGCGTCGACAGCGCGACGATGATGAACAAGGGGCTGGAGCTGATAGAGGCGGCTCATCTCTTCCCGGTCGGGCTCGACCGGATCGAGATATTGGTCCATCCCCAATCGGTTATCCATTCGATGGTCGAATATCGCGACCGTTCGACGCTGGCGCAGCTGGGGTCGCCCGACATGCGCATTCCGATCGCCCATGCGCTCGCTTGGCCGGCGCGAATCGCAACGCCCTGCCAGCCGCTCGATCTGGCGCGGATCGGCCGGCTCGACTTTGAGGCGCCCGACGATGTCCGCTTTCCGGCGCTGCGCCTCGCGCGCCAGTCGGCGCAGGCGGGCGGGGTGGTGCCGGCCATCCTCAACGCCGCCAATGAGGTAGCCGTCGCGGCCTTTCTTAAAGGCGCCATCGGCTTCCTTGATATCGCCATGATTGTGGAGGATGTCCTGAATCGCTATAGCGCGCCAGAGCCTGTCCATATCGACGATGTTCTGGCGGCCGATGCCGAAGCCCGTGGGAGAGCGGGTGAAGTGATGGAAAGATTGACTGCTTGATCCAGAATCCCGGTTTCCTTTTGACCGTCCTCGCCTTTGTGGCGGTCATCGGGCCGCTTGTCTTCGTGCATGAGCTGGGCCATTATCTGGTCGGCCGCTGGTGCGGTGTGAAGGCGGAAGCTTTCTCGATCGGCTTCGGCCCTGAAATCGCGGCATGGGTGGACAAGCGGGGGACGCGCTGGCGGCTCGCCGCGCTGCCGCTGGGCGGCTATGTCCGTTTCAAGGGCGACATGAACGCCGCCAGCCAGACCGATCCGCGCTGGCTGGAAATGTCGGCCGCCGACCGGGCGGAGAGCTTTCCCGCCAAGCCTTTATGGCAGCGCGCGGCCATCGTCGCCGCCGGCCCGGCGATCAATTTCCTGTTCGCCATCCTCATCCTCGCCGCCTTCGCTTTCGCCCATGGGGAAAGCCGCACGCCCGCCGTCGCGGGGCAGGTGCAACCCGGCAGCGCCGCCGCCGCCGCCGGCCTTCAGGCTGGCGATCGAATCGTGTCGCTGGGCGGGCGCGAGATGGCGACTTTCGATGACATCCGCCTCTATGCGCAGATCCGCCCCGGCGAGCCGGTGACGATGCTGATCGAGCGCGACGGCAAGCGCTTCGTCCGGGAGGGGCGGATCGGCAGCGTCAGCGAAGAAGATGGGTTCGGCAACAGCTTCCGCATCGGTCGGCTGGGCATCGCACCGGGCGAACCGGTGATCGAGCCGGTCAGCCTGTGGCGCGCGCCGGTGGTGGCGATCGAGCGCACCGGCGAGATCGTGCGCACCATGGTGGAGACGCTGGGCCAGATCGTCGGCGGCGGCCGCTCGGTCAAGGAATTGGGCGGGCCGCTCAAGATCGCCGAAGTCTCCGGTCAGGCGGCGACGCTGGGGCTGGAAAGCTTCGTCTTCTTCATGGCGCTCATCTCAATTAACTTGGGGTTCATCAACCTGTTGCCAATCCCGATGCTGGATGGCGGTCATCTGTTTTTCTACGGGGTGGAGGCGGTGCAGCGGCGGCCGGTCAGCCCGCGGGTCCAGGAATGGGCCTATCGGTCCGGTCTGGCGCTGCTTATGGCGATGATGCTGCTGGTGACGGTCAATGATTTATCCTCTTTCGGGCTCTGGGATCGTCTGTCCGGCTTGATCGGCTGAGCGGCATCGGGCAGGGAAGCCCGGTTTGGCGCCGTCTGTTGCGGCAGAAACATATCTAATTTGTTTTGAGGTGAAGCGGGTGACAGCGATGACGAGCAACAAGAGGCAGCGCCCGGTCGTGGCGGCCCTGTTGGCGACCACCATGATCGCCGGGCTTTGCGCGCCCGCGACC
>DAMDPH010000037.1:0-22702 GCA_032082785.1 Sphingobium sp.
CGGCCCGCCACCGCCAAAGCTGCGTCGGGTGAAGAAGAGCGCGTCATATCGCTCGCGAAAGGCGTGGATATAATGGGTGCGCACATCGGCGTCGGCGATGCTGCCGGTCAGCGCGGCCAGTCGCTGCTTGAGCGCGGCTTTCTGTTCGGGCGTGTCGAGCGGCGCGGCACCCTGTTCATGGTCCCAGAGCCGTTCGACCAGCGGCTGCGCGCCGGCAAGCACCGCCTCCATCGCGGCCGGCCCTTCGGCGCGGATCAGGTCGTCCGGGTCTTTGCCCGGCGGCAGCGTCGCAAAAGCCAGGCTCTGGCCCGGCCGCAACAGGGGCAGGGCACGTGTCGCCGCGCGAATCGCCGCCTTCTGCCCCGCTGCGTCGCCATCGAAGCAGAGGATCGGCACCTCCACCATCTTCCACAGCCGTTCGAGCTGATGCTCGGTCAACGCGGTGCCGAGCGGCGCGACCGCTTCGGCAAAGCCCGCCTGCGCCAGCGCGATGACGTCCATATAGCCTTCGACGACGATCACCCGGCCAGACTGGCGGACGGCGGGGGAGGCGCGGTCGATATTATAGAGCGTGCGCCCCTTGTCGAACAGCGGGGTATCGGGCGAATTCAGATATTTGGGCTCGCCCTGGCCCAGGATGCGCCCGCCAAAGGCGATGACGCGGCCGCGAATGTCGCGGATCGGCAGCATCAGGCGCCCGCGAAACCGATCATAAGCCTCGCGCTCGCCATCGGGGTCGATCAGCAGCCCCGCCTCGATCAGCATCGGGTCGCCATAGTCGCGCAGTGCGCCCTTGAGCGCGCCGCGCGTATCGGGGGCGAAGCCGAAGCCGAAGGCGCGCCGGACCGGCTCGCTGACGCCGCGCCGCTGGAGATAGTCCCGCGCCTCCGCGCCGCCGATGCCGCCCAGCTGCGTTTCGAAAAAGGATTGGGCGGCGCCCATCGCCTCATGCAGCCCCTTGGCCTGTTCGGCGCGCTTGGCCGCGCGCGGATCGGGGGCGGGCACTTCCATCCCCGCCACCTGCGCCAGTTCCTTCACCGCCTCCATGAAGGGCAGGCCGCGCTGGTCGGTCATCCAGCGGATCGCATCCCCATGCGCGCCGCAGCCGAAACAATGGTAAAAGCCCTTCTCGTCGTTGATCGTGAAGCTGGGCGTCTTCTCATTATGAAAGGGGCAGCAGGCCTTATATTCGCGCCCGGCTTTCTGCACCTTCACGGTCCTGCCGATCAGCGTCGAAAGGGTGGTGCGCGCCCGCAGTTCGTCGAGCCATTGCGGTGTGAGCGTCATGACTCAAGCCCCTCCCTTCCAAGGAAGGGGTGGGGGTGGGTGATTTTCTGCCGCTGGGGCAGGGCGCGCGCGCGATCAAGGATGACGGTCAGAACCCCTTCCAGATTGTCGCGGATATCGCTGTTTGCGAAGCGCAGCACAAGATAGCCTTGATGGGCAAGGGCGACGTCCCTTTGGTGGTCCGCGTCAGGATCATGCCTGTTGTCATCGACCTCGACGATGAGGCCGATAGAAGGGCACAGGAAGTCGCAGATATAAGGGGCGATCACGGCTTGGCGACGAAATTTGAAGCCGCCGAGTTGAGAGGCGCGGAGTCTGGCCCAAAGCCGCCGCTCATAATCGGTAGGTGCGCGTCGCATGTCCCGCGCAAATCGACCCAGCCGTGCATCGATCCGAAGCGCCATGACCCACCCCAACCCCTCCCTTGCAAGGGAGGGGCTTATTGCCCGCCTGTCACCCCAGCGCCGCCTTTACCAGGCCGCTGGCCTTGCTCATGTCGATGACGCTGCCATGCCGTTCCTTCAGCACCGCCATCACCTTGCCCATATCCTTGACGCTGGTGGCGCCGACCTCGGCCTTGATCGTTTCGATCGCGGCGCGGGTCTCTTCCTCGCTCAGCTGGGCCGGCAGAAAGCTTTCGATCACCGCCAGCTCCGCCTGTTCCTTCGCCGCCAGCTCGTCGCGACCGCCGCTGCGGAACATCTCGATCGACTCGCGACGCTGCTTCACCATCTTCTGGAGCACGTCGACGACGATCGCGTCGTCGTCCGGCACGCTCAATGCGGTGCGCAGTTCGATGTCACGGTCCTTGAGCTTGGCCAGGATCAGCCGCACCGCTGCCAGCCGGTCCTTGTCGCCAGCCTTCATCGCCTGCACCTGGGCGCTCTTTACCTGCTCGCGAATCATGGGCGAATTCATCCTGTCACTCGGGAAAGGAGCAGATATAATGCGAAATGAGTTTTTTGATAGACATTGACCATGCGGCGCCGCGCGCCTACGTGGCGGGCCGTTTAACCCGCTACAGACGGGCTCCCGCAAAAGCATAAGAAGGACCAAATGACCATGGCTGACGCCAAGACCCTCACCGTGCCCAAAGGAGCCACCGGGGTATTGGTTTTCAGCGACGGCTCTGCGGTATTCGGCCGCGGCTTCGGCGCGGTCGGCGATGCGGTGGGCGAGCTGTGCTTCAACACGGCGATCACCGGCTATCAGGAGATCATGACCGACCCCAGCTATGCCGGTCAGATCATCACCTTCACCTTTCCCCATATCGGCAATGTCGGCACCAATGACGAGGATGTCGAGGCGGACAACCCCTATGCGCTGGGCTGCATCGTCCGCCAGGACGTGACCGAGCCGAGCAATTTCCGCAACGTCGCGCCCTTCGACGAGTGGATGAAGGCGCATGGCCGCGTCGGCCTTGCCGGCGTCGACACCCGCGCGCTCACCCGCATGATCCGCGAGAAGGGCGCGCCCAATGTCGTCATCGCCCATGATCCCGAGGGGCAGTTCGACCTTGCCGCGCTGGCGCGCAAGGCGGCGGAATGGCCGGGGCTGGAGGGCATGGACCTCGCCATCGAAGTGACCGGCAAGGAAAGCCGGCTGTGGAAGGATGGCGTGTGGAAGCTGGGCTTTGGCTATGGCCTGGACGAAGCCGGCGCGGAACGTCCCCATGTGGTCGCCATCGACTATGGCGCGAAGAACAACATCTTCCGCAATCTGGTGAAGGCCGGCGCGCGCGTCACCGTGCTGCCCGCCACCGCCAGTTTCGAACAGGTGATGGAGCAGCAGCCCGACGGCGTGTTCCTCTCCAACGGTCCGGGCGATCCGGCGGCGACCGGCGACTATGCGGTGCCGGTGATCCGCAAGGTGCTGGACGCCGACAAGCCGGTCTTCGGCATCTGCCTTGGCCACCAGCTGCTCGGCCTCGCGGTCGGCGCGAAGACGGTCAAGATGCATCAGGGCCATCGCGGCGCCAATCACCCGGTCAAGCGACTGTCGGACGGGCTGGTCGAGATCACCAGCATGAACCACGGCTTCGCCGTCGACGCCGACACGCTGCCCGCCAATGTGAAGACGACCCATGTGTCGCTGTTCGACGGCAGCAATTGCGGCATCGAACTGACGGACAAGAAAGCCTTTTCCGTCCAATATCACCCCGAAGCCTCGCCCGGTCCGCAGGACAGCTTCTACCTGTTCGAACGGTTCGTCGAGGGGCTTAAATGAGCCTCAACCTCCCCGCCGTCGACGAAGCCCGTCTCGCGCAGGAGTGGGAGGCGGACAAGGCCGTGCTCGCCAATCTCAAGGAGAATGGCGACATTGCGCGCATCGCCCGCCCGGTCGATGTGAGCTTCAGGGGCAGCGACAAGGATTTCGAGCGCGTCCTCACCATCGCCAGCCAGTTCGGCTTCGTCGAACTGGACCGCGAGGAGGATGAGGATGGCGACCAATATCTATTCCTCGAATGCGTGCAGCCGGTCAACGAAGCCGCGATCCGCGCGCTGACGAAGAAATGCCTCCAGATCGAGATCCTGTGCGGCGTGGAATATCACGGCTGGGGCTGCGAAGCCCGTAGTGCGCCGCATTGATCACGCTCACCTGCCAATCGCCCGCCAGCGCCTTCACCCATATATCAGAGGCCAGATAATGCCCAAACGCACCGACATCTCCTCCATCCTCATCATCGGCGCTGGGCCGGTCATGGGCGCGGGAGTGGTGCGTCCCATGGGTCGATCAGGCGTACGCCGGTCCATTCAAAATCGCGGACGTTCCGCGTTGCGATCGGGCAATCGCGCGACAGTCCTTGTGCCGCAAGCTGGATGTCGAGCAGCTTGGTTTCCTGCTTCTCCAATTTGCGTCGCGCGACCAATGTTCCGAAAATATGGGCGGCGGCCGAATCGAAAGCCGCTGTGCGATCGGCATGGACCAATTCTATATCCGCCAGCCATCGTTCCAGAGCCGCGCGTTTCGGCGCGGCGGCAGGATTTTCGATGCCAAGCCTTATCTCCGCGATCACGATCGTTGATAGCCAAAGCTGTGCCGCATGATCGGCGATCCAGCCAATCACCTGCGGATGTTGCGTGGGGCGGTTCAGCGCGCTCCATACATTCGTGTCCAGCAGGATCACAGGTCGGGAAACTCGATATCCTCTGCCATGCGGCCGGGCGGTTCCAGCGTGGCGCCGTCCGCTACCTTGATCAGATGCTCGACCAAGTCGGGTCCGGCCATCGCGCGCAGCCATGCGGCGCGATCCTGCTTCGCCGGTCCGTAGGTTCGTTCGATAAGCGCGCGCAGTTCGGCCTCCATCGAGCGGCCGTTCCTGACCGCGGCGAGACGGGCGGCCTGCTTGATTTCGTCAGCGACGTTGCGGATCGTCACGCTGCCCATCGCCATCCTCCAATGATTGCATTGCAATCAAACTATTCAATGAGAGCACGCTAAACAATGCCCAAACGCACCGACATCTCCTCCATCCTCATCATCGGCGCTGGTCCGATCATCATCGGCCAGGCGTGCGAGTTCGATTATTCGGGCACGCAGGCGGTGAAGGCGCTCAAGGAAGAGGGCTATCGCATCATCCTGGTCAATTCCAACCCGGCCACCATCATGACCGACCCGGAATTTGCCGACGCGACCTATGTCGAGCCGATCACGCCCGAAATCGTGGCGAAGATCATCGAGAAGGAGCGGCCCGATGCGGTGCTGCCAACGATGGGCGGGCAGACAGCGCTCAACACTGCGCTGGCGCTGTTCAACGACGGCACGCTGGAGAAGTTCGGCGTCCAGATGATCGGCGCCGACGCGGAAGCGATCGACAAGGCCGAAGACCGGATCAAGTTCCGCGACGCGATGGACAAGATCGGGCTGGAAAGCGCCCGCTCGCGCATTGCCCATACGATGGAAGAGGCGATGGAGGCGCTGGAGTTTACCGGCCTTCCCTCGATCATCCGGCCCAGCTTCACCATGGGCGGCACCGGCGGCGGCATCGCCTATAATCGCGACGAGTTCATGACCATCGTGCGCGGCGGTCTCGACGCGTCGCCGACCACCGAAGTGCTGATCGAGGAATCGCTGCTCGGCTGGAAGGAATATGAGATGGAGGTCGTCCGGGACCGGAACGACAATGCCATCATCATCTGCTCGATCGAGAATGTCGATCCGATGGGCGTCCATACCGGCGACTCCATCACCGTCGCGCCGGCGCTGACGCTGACCGACAAGGAATATCAGATCATGCGCAACGCCAGCATCGCGGTGCTGCGCGAGATCGGCGTCGAAACCGGCGGCTCCAACGTCCAGTTCGCGGTCAATCCCAAGGACGGCCGCCTCGTCGTCATCGAGATGAACCCGCGCGTGTCGCGCTCCTCGGCGCTGGCATCGAAGGCGACCGGCTTCCCGATCGCCAAGGTCGCGGCCAAGCTCGCCGTCGGCTACACGCTGGACGAGATCGAGAATGACATTACCGGCGCGACGCCGGCGTCGTTCGAGCCGACCATCGACTATGTCGTCACCAAGATCCCGCGCTTTGCCTTTGAAAAGTTCAAGGGCGCCGAACCGCTGCTCGGCACCGCGATGAAATCGGTGGGTGAGGTGATGGCGATAGGCCGCAACATCCATGAATCGATGCAGAAGGCGCTGCGCGGCCTGGAAACGGGCCTGTGCGGGTTCGACAATGTCGCGCATCTGGAAGGCGCGTCGAAGGACGACATCGTCGCCGCCCTGTCGCAGCCGACGCCCGACCGCCTGCTGGTCGCCGCCCAGGCGCTGCGCGAGGGGCTGAGCGTCGAGGAAGTCCATGCGGTCGCCAAATATGATCCCTGGTTCCTTGAGCGGATCAAGGAAATCGTCGAGGCGGAAGCGGAAGTGCTGGCGAACGGCCTGCCGCAGGATGCCGACGGCATGCGCCGGCTCAAGTCGATGGGCTTTTCCGACAAGCGGCTCGCCTGGCTGGCGCTCCAGTCGGTCAATCTGCGCGGCATGGCCCGCGATATCGCGCGCGGCAGCGGCCTGATCCACGACGCGATCAAGGCGATGACCGGCGGCGTGACCGAGGACGAGGTGCGCAAGCTGCGCCACAAGCTGGGCGTGCGCCCGGTCTTCAAGCGCATCGACACCTGCGCCGCCGAGTTCGAGGCGAAGACGCCCTATATGTATTCGACCTACGAAGCCCCGCTGTTCGGCGAGGCGGAGAATGAGGCGCAGCCGACCGACCGCAAGAAGGTGGTGATCCTGGGCGGTGGGCCGAACCGGATCGGGCAGGGGATCGAGTTCGATTATTGCTGCGTCCATGCCTGCTTCGCGCTGGCCGACGCCGGCTACGAGACGATCATGGTCAACTGCAATCCCGAAACGGTGTCGACCGACTATGACACGTCGGACCGCCTCTATTTCGAGCCGCTGACCGGCGAGGATGTGCTGGAAATCCTGAACGTCGAAATGTCCAACGGCACGCTGGGGGGGGTGATCGTGCAATTTGGCGGGCAGACTCCGCTCAAGCTGGCGCAGGCGCTGGAGGATGCGGGCATCCCGATCCTGGGCACTTCGCCCGACGCCATCGACCTGGCCGAGGATCGCGAGCGTTTCGCCGCGCTGATCGACAAGCTCAAGCTTCGCCAGCCCGCAAACGGCATCGCCCGCAGCCGGGAAGAGGCGATCGCGGTCGCCAATCGCATCGGCTATCCGGTGCTGATGCGTCCGTCTTACGTGCTGGGCGGCCGGGCGATGGAGATTGTCGACGGCCAGGCGCAGCTGGAGGAATATATCGCCACCGCCGTGCAGGTGTCGGGCGAATCGCCGGTGCTGATCGACCAATATCTGCGCGACGCGGTCGAGGTGGATGTCGACGCGATCTGCGACGGCGATGATGTGGTGGTGGCCGGCGTGCTCCAGCATATCGAGGAAGCGGGCGTTCATTCGGGCGACTCGGCCTGTTCGCTGCCGCCCTACAGCCTCTCCGAGGACGTGGTGGCCGAAATCGAGCGGCAGGCCGATGTGCTGGCCCGCGCGCTGTCCGTGCGCGGCCTCATGAACATCCAGTTCGCGGTCAAGGACGGCCCGGAAGGGCAGACCGTCTATCTGATCGAGGTCAATCCGCGCGCCAGCCGCACCGTGCCCTTCGTCGCCAAGGCCATCGGCACGCCCATCGCCAAGATCGCCGCGCGCGTCATGGCCGGCGAAAAGCTCAAGGATTTGCCGACGATCGACCGAAACGCCATCGATCATGTCGCGGTCAAGGAAGCCGTCTTCCCGTTCGGCCGTTTTCCCGGCGTCGATCCGGTGCTGTCACCGGAAATGAAGAGCACCGGCGAAGTCATGGGAATCGACAAGGATTTCGCCACCGCCTTCGCCAAGGCGCAGCTGGGGAGCGGCACCGTGCTGCCCACCGGCGGCACCGTGTTCATCTCGGTCAAGGATAGCGACAAGCCCGTCGTCCTGCCCGCCGCGCGCAAGCTGGCGGCGCTGGGCTTCAAGCTGGTCGCGACCGGCGGCACGGCCAGCTATCTGGCCGAGAACGGGCTTGAGGTGGAAACGATCAACAAGGTGGCGCAGGGGCGTCCGCACATTGTCGACCGGATCACCGATGGCGACGTGCAGCTGATCTTCAACACCACCGAAGGCTGGCAGTCGCTCAAGGACAGCAAGGCGATCCGCACATCCGCGCTGCGCGGGAAGATTGCGAGCTTCACCACGGCGGCCGCAAGCGTGGCGACGGCGGACGCCATCGAATCCTTGCGGGGCCATGCTCTTGAAGTGCGGGCGTTGCAGTCTTATTATCCCATGTCGCAAGCCTGATCCCCTGCACAAGGAAGCACGCTGCGGGTGGCGCCATCTTGGCCGCCGCCAAAGGGAAGTTTTGACGAAGGATTTGCAATAATGGCGACCGTCGAGAAGATGCCGATGCTGCAGATGGGCTATGACAAGCTCAATGCGCAGCTCCGCGAGTTGAAGGCCGAACGGCCCCTCATCGTGGACGCCATCGAAGAAGCGCGGGCTCATGGTGACCTGTCGGAAAATGCCGAATATCATGCGGCTAAGGAACGGCAGGGCCAGGTGGAAGCGACGATTTCCGACCTGGAGGACAAGCTGTCCCGGGCGCAGATCATCGATCCGACATCCCTGTCGGGCGACAAGGTCGTGTTCGGCGCGACCGTGACCCTGCTCGACGAAGATGACAAGCCGGTCCGGTATCAGATCGTCGGTCAGGCCGAGGCGGATGCCAAGGCCGGGATGATCTCCTATAACAGCCCGCTTGGCCGCGCCCTGATTGGCCGTCAGGTCGGCGAAGAGGTGGAAGTGTCCGTTCCGTCGGGCGACAAATTCTATCTCGTCGACAAGATCGAATTTATCTAAGCCGTGCGCCTGCCCGCAGGACGCATGACCAACGGGATAGCGGCGATCAGCTTCGCCGCTTTCCTGTTGCTGTATCTTTCCGGGCAGATCGACAATGCGGCGCTGCTGGCGGGGTTCATCCCTGCGCGCGTGGGCGATCCGGCTTTGCTGGATGGTCTGGCGGCGGTGCCGCTGTGGCTGACGCCGCTCAGTTGCACGCTTATCCACGCCAATTGGCTGCACCTCGGTTTCAACCTGCTGATGCTCGTCTTTTGCGGGCGGCAGGTGGAGCATGTGCTCGACAAGGGCGCGACGCTGCTGCTCTATGTGGCGGGCGCCTATGGTGCGACGCTGGTGCAATGGGCGATCGATCCCGGTTCGACCAACCCGATGGTGGGGGCGAGCGGGGCGATCTCTGCCGTCATGGCGACCTATGCCTTGCTCTACAGCCAGCAGTCGGTGCGGCGCATCGGCCCATTGTCATCCAATCTCGTGCGGCTGCTCTGGCTCGCAGGTGCCTGGATCGCGATCCAGCTGATGATCGGCGTGGCCATGGCCGGCGGAATTTCGGGAATTGGCGAGATTGCCATAGCCGCGCATATCGGCGGTTTTCTGGTGGGGCTGCTGATGACGCGCCCGCTGCTGCGCTGGCGCTTTCGCAAGCCGCCTCAGCCTCAAGTCTGACTGTCGAGGGCTGCGGGGCTGGGCCGGCCGCTCGAAACCGGACCCGACGCCTTGGATCCTGCACGCATCCGCAACATCGGGTCAACGGGTCGCGACCTACAGCCGCCCAATAGCTGCCTGCCGCAGCTTCAGTCTGCCTTGGGCAGTTCCGGCTCGAGCAGGCGGTGCAGATGCACGATCACATAGCGCATCTCTGCGTCGTCGACCGTGCGCTGCGCCGCGCCGCGCCAGGCCTTTTCGGCGCTGGCATAATCCGGATAGACGCCGACAAGGTCGACGGCATTCAGATCCGCAAATTCGAGGGTCTGCGGGTTTGTAACGCGACCGCCCATCACCAGGTGCATTTTGCTCATGGCTTTTTATGTTCTCCCGTTGGAATGTGCGCGGGACACTGATGGTCCGGTTCCGACATTTGCCCCCATCGCCGCTCGCGCAGGGGGTAATCATCAGGACCACCAGCAACCCTATAGTGTCTAGTGGAGCTTATGAATGTGACATATGAGCGCAAACCCGGTTTCGGGGAGAGACTCAAATGCTACCTTCGCTCCACTAGCAGGGTGCCCGCGCGCATCAAGGCCGCCTACGTTAAATCGGCGGCCTCGACGGGCAGACGGGTCATTTTTTCGGCAGGCGCGCCTTTACCGCATCGCTGAGCGCGTCGACCTTCTCGCCGATCACCGCGATCACCTCATCGCCCAGACGCGACGCCTTGGCGGGGAGGTCGCTCGCGGCGACGCTGTCGCGCACGCTGGCCGCGCCGCTGCTGGCGCTTTCCTTGGCGTTGTGCAGCGTCTGGCTGGCGCTGTTCTTCACCGCTTCGGCGCGTTCGGCCGCCGCATCGCGCGCGGCGAGCGCGGCTTCGGCAACGCGCGCGCCGACCGTGGTGGCAACGCCGGGCAGCGCCTTGATCGCCGCGCGGCTCTTGGGGAACATCCAGGCGATCAGCGCGCCGGCCGCAACCGCGCCGGCGACGGCGACGATCGGATGTTCCTGCACGATCTCATTGGCGCGGGTGGCGGCGCGTTGCGTGCGGTCGCGCGCATCGCCATAGACTTCGCCCGCCTTGTCGCGGCTGGTCTGGATCAGCTCGCCGGCGCTGTCGCGTGCCTTGCTGCTGCTATCCTTGATCTTTTCGCCGGCGCTGCCGGCAAGGTCGCCCGCCGCATCGCGGGCACGGTTCAGTTGAGCGCGAAGGTCAGCCATGTCGAATCTCCGAAATCTTTGTCTTGATGCGGACATAGAGGCGTCCGCCTAATGCCGCCAAAGGGCGGCGTGCGAGATAGAGGATGAAGGCGAGGATCGCGGCACCCACTGCGATCGGGCGGGCCCGTGCCTTGGCGGCGGCCTGCGCGGTGCCTTCGATCAGCGCCGATGTGGCTTTTTGGGTCACATCCTGCTTCAGGCGCCCCGGCCGTATCCGATCCTTGCTGTCCTGCAGGCTCGCCATCATGCGTGCGCGCTTCATCTCCGCGTCGACGACCGCGGCGCGATAGGCTGCTTCGCCCTTCATCATTTGATTGCCTTTGTCATGCGCGTGATCCGCCCCTTGGCCAGCAGCAGCAGGACGATCACCACCAGCAGCGTACCGCCCAATATGGCGAAGCTGGCGCCGATCGGCCCCAGACTGGGCGTCAGCGCCAGGACGAAGCCGACCAGCAGCGCCACCAGCGCCGCGAAGAGGAGGAGGAAGGCCGTGATCCCGAGGATCAGCGCGTCGCGCACCCCTGTCCCGATCAGCCCCGCACGCAATTTCTGCCGCTGCATTTCGGCGCGGGCATAGGCGCGGCCGTCGGCATAGAGGCGCGTGAAGCTTTCGCCGACGGACTCCTGTTGCCGCTCGGCCTGCGGGCTGTCCGCCGTTTCGATTGGCTCTTGAGTCAAATCGCCCTCCGCCCCGGAAGCGGGGCCTTGTTTCGCATTCAGGAAGTCGATTGTGCCGCCATCATGCGGCGGCACAATGATCAGGCGTCAGGATCAGGCGTCGTCGTCCGACCCTTTGGCCAGACGCATCAGCACGAAGCCCAGCACGGCAGCGGCGCCGATCGCCACGGCCGGGCTTTTGCGCACGAAATCGCGCGCTTCGGCGACCAGTTCCTCGACCTCCTTGCCGTCGATCGTGTCGGCCGCGCCGGCAACCTTTTCGGCCGCCTGACGTGCATAGTCGCCATATTGCGGCCCCATCTTGGTATCGACGGTGGCGGCGGTGTCGGCGATCAGCTTGGCGAGGCCCTGCATGGCCGACCCGGTTTTCTCCTTCGCCGCGCCGGCCGCGCTCATCGCCGCCTTGCCCGCCTGCTCCTTGAGCGGATCGACCTTGGCCTTCCAGTCGACATTGTTGAGCGTGTCGGTTGCCGACTTGGCGATCTTGCCCGCCTGTTCCTTGAGCGGCGCCATGCGCGCGGCGATGCCCTGCGCGGTGCTGCTGCTGTCGTCGGGCGCGTTGGCGGTGGCGGCGGTTTTCGCCGGCGTCGTAGCGACGGGCGTGCTTGCGGCTTCCTTGGCCTTCATGGCCTTGACCGGCTTGGCGGTCGTTGCATTACTGTCCCCCACAGTGGCGGATGTCTTGCCGCGCTTGGCGGCGGGCGCGTTTTCCGGTGTGTCTGCCATTGGCTCAATCTCCCTCAAAATTGTGTCACATCCGCCTGCGCGGGCCGGTTACTCTCCCCAATGCTTCGAGCCCCCGACAGTTCCGTTGCCGTTACTAAACCGAACATCGGCATTTTTTCAGGTCTTGCAACCCCCTTGCATTGCCAAGGCGGGGGGTGCTGGCTAAGCGGAGCGCGAACAGGCATTTTCCCGCAAATCTGCCGCAAATAGGGAGCGACCATGACCGCTATTCTCGACATTCACGCCCGCCAGATACTCGACAGCCGGGGCAATCCGACCGTTGAAGTCGATGTGATGCTGGAAGATGGCAGCTTTGGCCGTGCCGCCGTTCCCTCGGGTGCGTCCACCGGCGCCTATGAAGCGGTCGAAAAGCGCGACGGGGACAAAAGCAAATATCTGGGCAAGGGTGTGCTGGCTGCGGTCGCCGCCGTCAATGACGAGATCGCCGACCAGATCGTCGGCCTCGATGCCGAGGATCAGGCCGAGGTCGACGCCGCGATGATCGCGCTCGACGGTACGGACAATAAGTCGAAGCTGGGCGCCAACGCCATATTGGGCGTCAGCCTCGCGGTGGCGAAGGCCGCCGCCGACGCGCGCGGCCTGCCGCTCTATCGCTATGTCGGCGGGGTCAACGCCCATGTGCTGCCGGTGCCGATGATGAACATCATCAATGGCGGCGAACATGCCGACAACCCTATCGATTTTCAGGAATTCATGATCATGCCCGTCGGTGCCGAAAGCATCGCCGACGCCGTGCGGATCGGGTCGGAAATCTTCCACACGCTCAAAAAAGGCCTGCATGACAAGGGGCTGGCGACGGCGGTCGGCGACGAGGGCGGCTTCGCACCCAATCTCGCCTCCACCCGCGACGCGCTCGACTTCATCATGCAGTCGGTCGAGAAGGCGGGCTATACGCCGGGCGACGATGTCGTGCTGGCGCTCGACTGCGCCGCCACCGAATTTTTCAAAAATGGCAAATATGAGATTTCGGGCGAAGGCCTGTCCCTCAGCCCGGTCGAGATGGCCGATTATCTCGCCGCCCTGTGCGCCGACTATCCGATCAAGTCGATCGAGGATGGCATGGGCGAGGATGATTTCGAAGGGTGGAAGGCGCTGACCGACAAGATCGGCAACAGCGTCCAGCTGGTCGGCGACGATCTGTTCGTGACCAACCCGGCGCGCCTGTCGATGGGCATCGGCAAGGGGCTGGCCAATTCGCTGCTGGTCAAGGTGAACCAGATCGGCACGCTTACGGAGACATTGGCGGCGGTCGATATGGCGCATCGTGCCCGCTACACGGCGGTCATGTCGCACCGTTCGGGCGAAACCGAGGATTCGACCATCGCCGACCTCGCCGTCGCCACCAATTGCGGTCAGATCAAGACCGGATCGCTCGCCCGGTCCGACCGGCTCGCCAAATATAATCAGCTGATCCGCATCGAGGAAGAGCTGGGCGATGTGGCGCATTTTGCGGGACGCGCCATTTTCCGCTAAGATGGATTTTTAACGGCTGACCGCCCGGCGTCGAATAATCGCTTGCGGTCAGCCAAATCCTGTGATTCATCAAGAACATGCACTTTGCGAAGCTCCGTCTGTTATTGTTTTCCGCCTTTGGTCCGGCGGTGGCTTTGCTCCTGCTTTTCTCTTTTGCCGGCTATGTCGTGCTTGGGTCGAACGGCATTCTCGCCTGGGGCGATTATAGCCGCCAGCTGCGGCAGGCGCGGGCGGAACTCAAGCAGACGCAGACCGCGCGGGCGGAGCTGAAGAACCGAGTCGACCTGCTCGACGCCCGCCGGGTCGATCCCGATTTGAGCGACGAATTGATCCGTCGGCAGCTGGGCGTGATCCATCATGATGAAGTGATCGTGCCGCTGAACTGATCCGGCGCGTCCTTTTGCCCGGAATCCGCGGGCTGCGCCGTTGCATTATTTGCATCTCTGCCGCTATATCAGGCCTCCTTCCATCCTACCCACGCAAAAGGATAACAGCCTTGGCGAAACCAACGACGCCGCGTCCTTCGAAGGCAAAGGCGCAAGAGCCTGCGGGCGCGGACCATAATCGGCCTCGCCCCGAGACCCCGACCGACTATAAGGCCTCCAAGGAAGAATTGCTGGAATTCTACCGGCAGATGGTGCTGATCCGCCGCTTCGAGGAAAAGGCCGGCCAGCTTTATGGCCTGGGCTTCATCGGCGGCTTCTGCCACCTCTATATCGGTCAGGAAGCGGTTGCCGTGGGCATTCAGTCGGCGCTCACGCCCGGCAAGGACAGCGTCATCACCGGCTATCGCGACCATGGTCACATGCTCGCCTATGGCATCGATCCCAAGGTCATCATGGCCGAGCTGACCGGCCGTGAAGCCGGCATCTCCAAGGGCAAGGGCGGTTCGATGCACATGTTCAGCGTCGAGCATAAGTTCTTCGGCGGACATGGCATCGTCGGCGCACAGGTTTCGCTGGGCGCGGGGCTTGGCTTCTCGCACAAATATAAGGGCGATGGCGGCGTCTGCGTGGCCTATTTCGGCGACGGCGCGGCCAACCAGGGCCAGGTCTATGAAAGCTTCAACATGGCCGAGCTGTGGAAGCTGCCGATCATCTTCGTGATCGAGAATAACCAATATGCCATGGGCACCAGCGTCAACCGCTCGTCGGCCGAGGACCAGCTGTATCGCCGTGGCGAAAGCTTCCGCATCCCCGGCATCCAGGTGAACGGCATGGACGTGCTCGCCGTGCGCGGTGCGACCGAGGAAGCGCTGAAATGGGTGCAGGGCGGCAACGGCCCGATCCTGCTGGAAATGAAGACCTATCGCTATCGCGGCCACTCCATGTCCGATCCGGCGAAATATCGCTCGCGTGAGGAAGTGCAGGCGATGCGCGACAAGTCGGACCCGATCGAGGGCGTGAAGAAATATCTGATCGACGCCGGCGTCGGCGAGGATGAGATCAAGGTCATCGACCAGGATATTCGCAAGATCGTCAGCGAAGCGGCCGATTTCGCCGAAACTTCCCCCGAGCCGGAAATGTCCGAACTCTATACCGACGTGCTGGTGGAGCAATATTAATGGGTATCGAAATCAAGATGCCGGCCCTCTCCCCGACTATGGAAGAGGGTACGCTGGCCAAGTGGCTGGTGAAGGAAGGCGATGAAGTAAAGTCCGGCGACATTCTCGCCGAGATCGAGACCGACAAGGCGACGATGGAATTCGAAGCCGTCGATGAAGGCAAGATCGGCCAGATCATGGTGGCCGAGGGCACCGAAGGCGTGAAGGTCGGCACCGTGATCGCCACCATGGCGGGCGAAGATGGCGAAGCGGCGCCCAAGGCCGCCCAGAGCGCGCCCAAGGAAGCGCCGGAAGCCCCCAAGAAGGCGGAAAGCGGCACGGCCAAGCTTGCGACCGAAGCCAAGGCGACCGTCGCCGATCCGGACCTTCCCGAAGGCACCGAATATGTGAAGACGACCGTGCGCGAAGCGCTGCGCGACGCGATGGCGGAGGAAATGCGCCGCGACGATCGCGTGTTCGTCATGGGTGAGGAAGTCGCCGAATATCAGGGCGCCTACAAGGTCACCCAGGGCCTGCTGGAAGAATTTGGCGACAAGCGCGTCATCGACACGCCGATCACCGAATATGGCTTTGCCGGCGTCGGCGCGGGCGCGGCGATGGGCGGTCTGAAGCCGATCGTCGAGTTCATGACGTTCAACTTCGCCATGCAGGCGATCGACCACATCATCAACTCGGCCGCCAAGACCAACTATATGTCCGGCGGCCAGATGCGCTGCCCGATCGTCTTCCGCGGTCCCAATGGCGCGGCCAGCCGCGTTGCCGCCCAGCACAGCCAGAATTACGGCCCCTGGTATGCATCGGTCCCCGGCCTGATCGTCATCGCGCCCTATGATTCGGCCGATGCCAAGGGCCTGCTCAAGGCGGCGATCCGGTCGGACGATCCGGTCGTTTTCCTGGAAAATGAGCTGGTCTATGGCCGCAGCTTCGACGTGCCCAAGGTCGACGACTATGTCCTGCCCATCGGCAAGGCCCGCATCATGCGCTCCGGCGCCGATGTGACGCTGGTCAGCTATTCGATCGGCGTGGGCGTTGCGCTCGAAGCCGCCGACAAGCTGGCCGAAGAGGGGATCGACGCGGAGGTCATCGACCTGCGCACGCTGCGCCCGCTCGACACCGCGACGGTGCTGGAGAGCCTGAAGAAGACCAACCGCATCGTGGTGGTCGAAGAAGGCTGGCCGGTCTGCTCGATCGCATCGGAAATCGCCGCCGTGGTGATGGAGAAGGGCTTCGACGATCTCGACGCCCCGGTGCTCCGCGTGACCAATGAAGATGTGCCGCTGCCCTATGCGGCCAATCTGGAAAAGGCTGCCCTGATTGACGCCGCGCGCGTGGTCGAGGCTGCCAAGAAGGTCTGCTACAAATAATATGAGGGCAGGGGGCGGCGCCACGCTGCCCCCTTTCCGTTTCCCCCCGCCAGCCTCAGCAGTTGGCGATCTGCGCGGTCCCCAGATTGCTGCCATTTTTGAGCGTCTGGTCGGTCCGCTCCCGCACGTTGAAGGCGCTGGTATAGCGGATCGTCCGGGGACCGAAGAGCGCGTTGCTGATCAGCGGCTGATAGGTATAGGCCACTTCCACGAACATCACCGCCGTGCCCGGCGCCGCCTGTATCTGGCGTCCGGTCGGTCCCATCGCGGGCAGCGCCGCCGACAGGGCGCCCGTGCCCGCCACGCCATAGCTGGACGTGAACGGGCCTTGTCCCCAACAACGCTGCCACCGGATCATCTGCCCCGCCTTGGTGCCGATCTGGCCGTTCGGCTCCAGATCCGACAGGATGATACGGCCATTGGCCTTGAACCCCATCGAAGCGGTGCTGAGATCGCCGCCGGCGAAAATCTCGTTGATGTCGGCCTCGTCGATCGACGTGCGCACGCGCGAGGCATTGTCCGCGACCAGCATCGCCATCTGGCTGATCCGCAGATGCGCCAGCGCCATATTGGCGGTCTCCAGCCCCGCCATGCAGAGGATGAGCAGCACCGGCAGCGCCAGGGCGAACTCGATCAGGGCCACGCCTTGCGCGTCACGGCGCAGCGAACGGAGGCGACGCAGCATCATGTGCAGCGCTCCGGCGGGCTGGCCTGGTTGGCCCAGGGCTGGTTGCGCGCCATGGTGGTGGCATTGACCGTCTGCATCGGGCTCAACCCCAGTAGCTTGGCGAGCGGAAAGAGGCGCGGCGTGGAAATCTGCGCTTCATAATAGATGACATCGTCCGGGCCGCCCAAGCCGGTGGCGCCTGCCGACGTGTCGAAGCTGCCGTTATTATTGGCATCTTCATAACAGTCGCCGGTGTTGAAGGTGCCAAGCGGGACGGTATCCTTGGTGATCTTCTCCGGCTTGCCGATGCGCGAGAAATTATAATAGCTTTTCATCACGACATTGGCGGTGCCGCTCTTGGTCATGATCGGCGCCATTTCCCGCCGGACGAAAGCCTCGACCTCGCTGCTGCTGATGGTGCCGAGCGAGGCTTCGCGGGCGGCGCGTTCCAGCACGCCGCGCGTCACCGCGCGCAAATAGGATTGATAGCCCAGATCGCCGATGCCCATGATGATGAGCATCAGCGGCGGCGCCACCAGCCCGAACTCGATCAGCGTCGCGCCGCGCGCCTGATCGCGCAGCCGCGTGAGCAGGCCGGCAATGCGCGCGATCATTGCGACAGCCTCAACCCGCCGATATTCTTGGCGATGGTCTTGAACTTCTCGCTGAGCGAACTGGCGTCATAGGCCATGGTCCAGTGATTGGCGGAGGAGGCGCAGCCCTGTAGCTGGCTGCCCACCGGGCCTTCGGACGTGTTGCGGAAGCCGATGATCCAGATGGTGATGCCTTTGCCCTTCGCCGCATTGCACAGCATCTCCAGCCGGCGATTATGGATGGCGGTCAGGCCGTCGTCATTGGTGCTGGTGGCCGCGACACGGCCGTCGAGCAGCTGATAGCCATAAGCGCCATAGACCGATCCATAGGCGCTCATGTCGCCGTCGGTCATGAACACGATATGGCGCGAGGTGGTGAAGCCATTGGGCGCGGTGCTGTTTTCCGATGCAAAGATGCCGGTGGGGGAGAGGAAGCGCGCGCCCCAGATCATGCCGATGTCATGATAGGTGCCGCCGATGGGGACGAGATTGTCGATATAGGTGTTGAAGCTGCTGGCCATGCCGGCGGGCGTGCTGGTGCGATTGCTATAGCTGGCGAGTTTGCGCGACTGGCTGGGGCAGGCGTTGAAGCCGCCGGTCCCGCCGCGAAAATCATTACTGACATTGTCGTTCAGCCAGCGGCCTGCGCGCGTAAACTCCACGTCGGGCCAGTGAGGCCGCCATTTGGTGTCGGCATTGGTCGGGATCGTGTCGATCTGGAGGTCGTAGGCGCCGGCAGGGACGGTGGCGATGGAGCTGGTCGCCGTGATCGTGCTGACCGTCTTGCGCTCCTCGATACAGCCGCTCCACACGCTGGTCGCCGACACGCTGGTGCCGTTCGCATCGGTCGATGCCCAGGGGCGATAGGTGGGGTTTGCGGTCGCGGCGCCGTTGACGAAGCCACTCACATCCTGCGGATAATAGCCATATTGCCAGGTGGTCTGCGGCGTCTTGGTGGTCGTGACCGTCTGCCTGTCCACATAATTGTTGAAGCTCACGCTGGTATAGGCCTGCGTATAGCCCAGGAACCAGGAGCAATTGGTCGCCGTATAGTTGACGCCGTTGCGCACGCGGGTGACGACGGTCGTGACCGTGACCACGCCATTGGCGTCGGTGGTCGATCCGGTAACCTGCGAACTGGTGTTGCTGGTGACGGTATCGGCGGGAATGGCCGGGCATCCAAAGACGCCACCCGACACCTGGCCAGACCCGTTGGTCGCGGTGCCGGACACGCGGACCCAGCCGGTCGCGGAATCGGAACTTGTCGTGCCGGACGATACCGCCCGTCGCGTCTGATAGTCGGCCGTCTCGCCGGCGGTGCCGCCCAGCAGATAGGCTTTGGGCAGCTGATAGCCGACATTCACCGTCGAGCTATAGGGGATGAAGCCGTAGCGAATCCGGCCGGTGACTTCCGATCCCGGACCCAGCGTGTCGTAAAATTCCTTCACCGCCTGCCGCAGGGCAGCCATGCGGGTGGTGGTGCCGCCCTTGCCGTCGGAGATCGACTGCGCCATCGATCCGGTGGTGTCCAGCACCAGCATCACGTCGGTATTGCCGATGTCGAACCGGCTTTCGCACTTGACCCCCAGTTCCACATTCTGCTTTCCGAACAGGCGCATGATCGTGGTGGGCAGGGTGGTGGCCGCCGTCACCTGTACCGTGGTCGTCTCGCCCGGCTTGCTCTGGATCACCGGCGTGAAGCTGGCGGTGCCGAAGGTGTTTTGGGGAAAGTTGAAGTTGAAGAATTGCCGGGCGACGGTCTTGTCGGCATCGCTCATGCTCGCGCCGGTCATGGCGCGGCGGCCGGCGAGGGCGGCGGCGTCGCAGGCCTGCTGCAAGCGGGTGCGGGCCATATAGGCGCGTCCCATGTCCAGCCCGCCGCCGATCAGCCCGGCCAGCGGAATGATCGCCGCCGCAGCCAGCGCCAAAGTATTACCGGCCTGGTTGCGCGCCAGGCGGACCAGAAGCCCCGAAGATCCGACTAAGCTGCTCATTATCTCACATTCTCAATCCCCTATGCCGACCCGAACGGCAGGGATTACACCTAGCCATGCCGCGATTTTGGTTAACGGCAGGCCTGTGAGAAATGGTTAGCGACCGCTTAACGCGACGAATGGTTGTCGCGTATTGTCATTGGGTTAGATGGGCCGAGGACACTGCTTTCTGGAACAGCGCGGCGAGCGAGGCGGAGATGTCGTCGCCCGTCGTCACCTTGTAGAACAGGCCCGGCGACGCGCACTGCATCAGCGCGGGACTGATCTTGTCCGGGGCTTCCAGATATTTGTTGCGGACGTTGGTGATCGACCAGCTGTCATTGGCCGATTCATAGAGATAGTCGGTGTAAAGCACCGCGATGCGGATGCCCCGGTTCTTGATGGTGGTGCATTGGGATGTCGGGATGGGGCCGATCTGACGGCCGCCATTCATCTCGTCGCGCATGCCGTCGGTGATCAGGAACAGCATCGCCTGCGGGCTGTCGCCCGACTGGTTGGTGCCCTTGCCGGGCACTTTGGGCATCATGCCCAGGGCGCCGTCGAACGCCTTGGTGAAATGGGTGTCGGTGTCATTGTCGTTGACCCCGCAGACATATTGATTGTTGCGGCACACGACCAGCAGGTTGAGGTTCGACGCGGCGGTCTTGGCGGCGGCCGGGGTGCCGGGCACCGTCTGGATCGCGCTATGCTCGACATCGAATTTCGACACGGCGAAGCGATATTTCGCGCCGGTTTCCGATGCCGTGCTGACGGCGACATCGGTCAGATCCTTCACCGCCGTCTGCACCAGATCGATGCGCAGCGTCAGCTTCAGCTGGGTCTTGGCGATATAATAATTGTCGACATATTTGCCGTTCACCACCGGCGTATTGCCCGGATCGCTCTTGCTGGTGGAGGTCTGATGGCAGGCAAAGGCGCATCCAACGCCGCCGCCCTGCGTCTTGGTGGCGTCGATCATCGCCTTGATGCCGCTGCTGGTCGCCGGGATCGCCATCGACGGGGAGGTATCGACCAGCAGGTAGAAATCAATATTGGGCGCATCGGCGGCATCGGCGCGGCTGGTGCCGCCAATGGCGATCGTCCGCCGCCCGAGGATACGCCCGAAAAAGTTGAGCGACTCGGCGGAGTAGGTGACGGTCGTGCGGCGCGCCACGGTCGCGCCGGTCGCTTCCTCCACCTGCACGCTGAGCTTGGCCGGGTCGAACTCGACCCCCCTCAGCCCCGCGGCCTGGCTGGTGAAGACCTTGCGCGCCTGCACCTGCGCCTCGGCCGCGGTCTTGCGCATCATCGGCCGGGTCACGGCGGACAGCGCAGCGGCGTCGGCGAAGGCGTTCATCTGCGTCTGGAGCCGGGCCGCCTGGCTGTAATCGACCACCATGCCCGCGCCGATCATCATCGGCACGATCGAGAAGGCGCAGATGATGGCGACATTGCCGCGCTCGCTCCGCCGCAACCGGGACAGGCGCGCCATCATTGCTGGTCGACCCGTTCGGACCGGCGGGGATACATGTAGATGGCCTCCTTGAGCGTCAGCGGCGACATGACGCCCGACAGGTAGCGCGGCTGGAACGGGTAGCTGGTCTCGGCCAGGATCACATAGCTGTCATTCTGGGCGATGCCGCTGGGCACGGCGATGCTGCTGCCCGTGGCGCGGGCGCTGCCGTTGCGGGCCTTGCTCCACATGATCTTGGCGGCGCCACTGGCATCGACATAGACTTGCGACACCCGATAGGTGCCGGGCGCGGGGTTATAGGGCGCCATGATCTGCGCCGTCGCCGACAGCAGCGAGTCCGTCTCGGACGAACTGAGCGAGGTATATTGCGTCGTCAGGTCGGCGAGCGCGCGGGTCGTAACGGCGATCTTGCGCTTGGTCGCGACCGCCTCCGTCAACTGCACCGTGCCCAGAAAGAGCAGCAGCAGCAGCGGTGCGGCGGCCGCAAACTCGACGGCGGCCACGCCGCGCCGGTGCGCCTTGAGGCGCGGGATCAGGGACAGGAACGCGCGCATCAGGCGCTCTCGTTCCGAAAGATGGCGCTGGATATCAGCAGCCTCTTGCCATTGGGCTGATTGGCGAGGGTGAAGCCGAGCGGTCCCATCACGCTGGGCGCCAGATACATGATCCGCACGCGCACCACCTCGCCGCCTTCGCCCAGATCATAGGACCAGTTGTTGGTCGGCTTGCCCTGTGCAAAGGTCAGCACCGGCGGACTGACATCCGCCTCGCTGATGGCGCTATAGGCGGTCAGGTCGACCATCACCGATCCGCAATCCATATAATCGGGCAGCCGCTCGCACACCGCCGTCTTGAAGGCGGAGCGGCTCATCGCGCTGGCCCGCGCCTGTCCGGTCATCACCAAGCGGGCGACTTTTTCGGTGGCGGTGTCCATCGCCTGTTGCGTGAAGAGCGTTATGCATGTCTGAACGACCGCAAGGATCAGCGCGAGGAAGGGAATGACGACCAGGCCGAACTCGACCAAAGTGGCGCCACGGCGGTCGCGGCCCAGCCGGACCAGACGATCGCCGGGCGCGATGTTCCTTCCGCCCGCAGACGCCATCGACCCGTAAACCCTTACATCTATGTATATAACTTATGATGGTCTTCTACAGGACGCTCCGTGAAGAATCTCTTAAACCTTAGGCCTTTGTTCACCTTGCTGACCGCCCATGCGGCGCCGGACGACCGCGCGCGGCAGCAGGCGCTCTGGGCGCTGGACGAGCGGCTGGCCCAGCTTGCCCGCACCACGCGGGAGCCGACCATTGGCCAGATGCGGCTCGCCTGGTGGGGCGATGTGTTCGACGATGCGACGGGGCTGAAGGGGCAGGGCGAGCCGGTCGTGGATGCGCTGCGGGAGAGTGGAGGCATTGACGCGCCGGGCCTCGATACGCTGCTCGACGGCTGGGAAGTGCTGGTGGTCGATGCCGAAATCGATGCGGCTGGGCTGAACGACTATGCCGCCGGGCGGGGTGGCGGCCTGTTCCGGGCGCTGGCCGGTGCCGCCGATGCGCCCGACTGGCTGGCGCGCGCGGGCGAAGTGTGGGCGCTGTGGGATTTGTCGGGCCATATCGGCGATGCGGCGGTGGCGGATGCCGCCCTGTCGCTGGCGCGCGACAAGATTGCG
>DAMDPH010000038.1:0-21680 GCA_032082785.1 Sphingobium sp.
GAGCGCGGCCTGGGCCGGGCGCTGCGCCGTCCAGCCGAGCGCTCGCCCTTCCACCGCGCGCACCCGTTCGGGGTCGAAGCCGCAGGCGGCGGCGATGCGTCGTCCGAAGCTCGCCCAGTCGAGCGCCTCGCCATTGCTCAGATGCCAGAGGCCGCTTTCGCCGTCGATCAGCAGGTCGAGCGCGGTTGCCACCAGATGCGGCACATAGGTGGGGGTGACGATCTGGTCGCCGGCCGCGAGCGGGCTTTCGCCCCGGTCGAGCGCATCGATGATGCCGACCGCGAAATTATAGCGGTCATGGTGAGAGAAGAAGGCGGCGGTGCGCACAACCAGATGCTGGCCGGCGAGCTGCGCCAGTCCCTGCTCCATATGCCATTTGCTGCGGCCATAGGCATTGAGCGGGGCGGGGGCGTCATCCTCGACATAGGGGTCGGCCTTCGCGCCATCGAATACAAGGTCGCTGGAAAAATTGAGCGTCGGAATGCTCCGTTCCGCGCAGGCGCGGGCGAGGGCGATGGCGCCGTCGGCATTGGCGGTCATGCAGGCGCTGTCCTGCGCTTCCGCCTCATCCACCCGCACCCAGCCGGCGGCATTAACCACCGCCCAGGGCCGATGCTGGTCGAGCGCCGCGGCGATGGCGTCGGGTCGGGACAGGTCGAGCTGCTGCCGGCTGGTCAGCACATAAGCGATGTTGCGCAGGTCGCAGCCATGCGCCATCGCCTGCCCCAGCGTGCCGGTCGCTCCGCAGATCAGCAGCGGTTGATCCGGCGCGCCGAAGCGATGGCTGGCGAAATGTTCGGCGGCGGCCGCCGGGCGCGGCACCGGGGGATGGAGGATGCGGACGGGCCGCTGCCACCAGCCCGCGCTCTGGGCCAGCGGATGGCGCGGCCCGCCGGTCGGCAGCGCCTTGATCAGCGGGACCAGCGCGGTCGGACGCGGCGTGCCGCTGCTCACATCCCAGACGCCCGGTTCATAGATGCCCGGCGCGGTCAGCAGCGTGTTCCACCCTGCGCTGCCGAGAAGCGACCATATGGTGACCGCCATCACATCGACGCCATCGGCGCGCAGGGCGACGGCCTGATCCCAGGCCTGCGCCAGCCATCGCATCTGTTCCTCACGGGTGCAGCCATTATGCACCTCCGTCACGGCAACGGGCAGACCATAGCGGTTCCAGGCCTCCTCTATCGCGAGGCGCAGGCCCATGGGCGCGGGTTCGAGCACGCGGATCGCCTCCACATCGGCATAGCGCTGCTTGTCGCTGCCGCCATGGACATGGGCGGGATAGCGTTGCAGCCGATGGTCGAGGAAGCGGTCGCTGGTCAGATAATGGTTGATGCCGATAATGTCGGGCGGGCAGGGATCGTCGGCGATCGCGCGCAGCCGGCCGCCGAAGCCGAAATCGGCGATACGCGCCCAGAGCGGATGTTCGGCCGTGACCTTGCCGCACAACAGATCCCAGCCGACCCAGCGCCGCACATTGTCGAAGCTCGCCTGCTGGCGCAGCGAGGCGGTGGCATAGGTGCGGCCCAGATCGTCCGTCTGCACCAGCCGTGCCGCCGGATTGACTGCGCGCACCGCCTTCATCGCCAGCCGCGTGCCGTCAATCTGGTTGAGAAGCGCGCGCCAGAACTGCCCTTCGTCGCGCGTATGCGGATACCAATGGCCGTAGAGGGCGGCGAAGCGGGCGGTGGTGAGCGGTTCGTTGACCGGGGTCCAGGCGTCGATCCAGGGATAGCGCTCCGCCACATTGCGGGCGTGGCGGGCAAGGCCGGGGGCAAAGCCGTCGTCGACCAGGCTGGTATAGCGCGGGCCGCTGCCATGGTGAACCAGCCCCGCTATCACGTCGATGCGCAGGGCGCGCAGCCGGTGCAGCCGCGCGTCGGTCCAGTCCCAGTCGCAATGGTCCGGGCTGTCGGGGCTGATCCTTTCCCACAGGACGGGGTAGCGGATCGCCTTCAGCCCCAGTTCGCCAAACAGGTCGAGATCGGCAATCCGGTCCTGATGTCCGCTGCGCCTTGTCTGGTCGTTGAAAATGTCGCCCGTGCGGTTCACCGTACATTCCGGGCCGCCCCATAATTGCGGGAGGATCGTCATCCGCTTCTCCATCCTATTCGGGCCAAGTTGGGGGAAAGATGATCGTTGAAACCGACCATTGCACGTAACGATGCGTGTCGCGACCGGTTGCACCGGCTTTCTCGCCAACCTGCGTTAGCTGGAGGAACTTCGTCACTGCAGATGCGGTTCATCCACGTTCATCATGCAGAAAGGTCCGTAACATGGCGCAGCCGCCTTCCCGATCGTCCCGCTACTCTCGCGGCGAAGGACCTGTGGCAGGCGCCCATAGCATCCTCTGTTTCAGCCATCTGCGCTGGGAATTCGTGTTCCAGCGGCCCCAGCATCTGATGACCCGTTTCGCCCGCGACCATCGCGTGATCTTCTGGGAAGAGCCGCTGCGCGTTGCCGGGCTGGAGACGCCCGACCTGCATGTGCGCGACTGCCCCGATACCGGCGTCTGCGTCGTGACCCCCCAGCTGCCCGAACAGATGGACCGGACGGAAGGGGATGTCGTCAAGCAGTTGCTGGACCTTTATCTCAGCGGCGAGGCCGGGCCGTTCATCCGCTGGTATTACACCCCGATGATGCTGCCTTTTTCAAGCCATGTGATGGCCGATTGCGTCGTCTATGACTGCATGGACGAGCTGGCCAATTTCAAGGGCGCGCCGCCCGAGCTGCTGCCGCTGGAGCAGCGGCTGATGGAGCAGGCGGACCTTGTCTTCACCGGCGGCTACAGCCTCTATGAATCCAAGCGGGACCGGCACGCCAGTATCCATCCTTTCCCCTCCAGCGTCGATGCATCGCATTTCGCGAGCGCGCGGTCGGTGGCGGCGGATCAGGGCAGCGGCGACGCCCGGCCGCGGCTGGGCTTTTACGGCGTGGTCGACGAACGGATGGACCTGGAGCTGCTGGCGATGCTGGCCGATGCGCGGCCGCACTGGGCGATCGACATCATCGGCCCGGTGGTCAAGATCAGCGAGGCGGACCTGCCGGTGCGGGCCAATCTCACCTATTTGGGCGGCAAGAGCTATGACGAGCTGCCCGCTTATGTCGCGGGCTGGGACGTGGCGCTCATGCCCTTTGCCATCAACGAAGCCACCCGCTTCATCAGCCCGACCAAGACGCCCGAATATCTGGCCGCCGGCAAGACCATCGTGTCGACGCCGATCACCGATGTGATCCGCCATTATGGCGAGCTGGACGCGGTGTTCGTAGCGAAACGCGGGCCGGACTTCATTGCGGCCTGCGACGCGGCGCTGGCACTGGCGCAGTCGAAGGGCAGCTGGCTGGCGCAGGCGGATGCGGTGCTGGCCGACATGTCCTGGGACAATAGCTATCAGCAGATGAAGGGCCTGATCGACGAGGCGCTTTCGCGCGGGCTGCATGTGCATCCGATCGTGTCGCCCGTGGGCCATTGGACCAAGGGGCGCGAACATTATGACGTGATGGTCGTGGGCGCGGGCTTTGCCGGCGCAGTCATGGCCGAACGGCTGGCCAATGATGGCGGCAAGAAGGTGCTGGTGGTTGATCGCCGGCCCCATGTCGCGGGCAATGCGTTCGACCGGCTGGACGATGCGGGCGTGCTGATCCATCAATATGGCCCGCATATCTTCCACACCAATTCGGCCGACATCTTCGCCTATCTGTCGCGCTTTACCGAATGGCGGCCCTATGAGCATCGGGTGCTGGCATCGGTCGACGGCATGCTGGTGCCGATGCCGATCAACCGCACGACGCTCAACATGCTCTACAAGCTGGACCTCAAGACCGAGGAGGAGGCCGCCGCCTTCCTCGCCGCGCAGGCGGAGCCGGTGGATGTGGTGCGCACCTCGGCCGATGTGGTGATTTCGGCGGTCGGGCGGCAGCTCTACGAAACCTTCTTCCAGGGCTATACCCGCAAGCAGTGGGGGATGGACCCGTCGGAGCTGGACAAGTCGGTCACGGCCCGCGTGCCCACCCGCGTCAATACCGACGACCGCTATTTCACTGACGCCTTCCAGGCGATGCCGCTCGAAGGCTATACGCGGATGTTCGAGCGGATGCTGGATCATCCCAATATCGACCTGCTGCTGGGCGTCGATTATTGCGAGGCGCGCGAGGCCTATCCGCACGATCATCTGGTCTTCACCGGGCCGATCGACGAATATTTCGGCTATCGCCATGGCAAGCTTCCCTACCGCTCGCTGCATTTCCAGCATGAGACGGTGGATCAGCCGCAATTCCAGCCGGTGGCGGTGGTCAACTATCCCTCGCCGGACGTGCCCTATACCCGGGTGACGGAATATAAGCATCTGACCGGGCAGGAAAATGCCCGCAGCAGCATCACCTATGAATATCCGTCGGCCGAGGGCGATCCCTATTATCCGATCCCCCGTCCCGAAAATCAGGCGCTGTTCAAGAAATATGAGGCGCTGGCGCTGGCGCAGCGGGACGTGACCTTTGTCGGCCGGCTCGCCACCTACCGCTATTATAATATGGACCAGGTGGTGGGGCAGGCGCTGGCGACCTATCGCAAGATGGACCGCCTGCACCGCAAGGAGCGGAGCGACATGCCGGTCCAGCCGGCCGCGCTCAGCGTCGCGCAACTGGGTGCGACCGCCGCCTGATCCGAGCCATCAAGAGGGCGCTGGGCTGGTCCCGGCGCCTTCGCCGACCGGAAAGGAAGCCGATCCGCATGATCGATGACGGCGGTTGAGGCGCGGTGATGCTGGCGCCCCAGGATCATATCAGCGAGGAAGAGCGGCGGCGGGGCATCGGCTATCTGATGCTGGACGCCGCCGCCGCGACCGCCATCGGCGCCATCAACAGCGGCGTCGTGCTGCTGGCCCTGGCGCTGCATATCGGCGCGAGCAGCCGGCAGATCGGCATATTGGCCTCCATCCCGCTGCTGACCCAGATGTTGCAGGCGCCGGCGGTCAAGCTGATCGAAAGGTTGCGGCGGCGGCGGCTCATTTCCGTCGCCTGCGTGTTCAGCGCCCGGCTGGCGCTGCCCGTCTATGCGATCGTCCCGTTCATTCCCGACCGCAATCAGGCGGCGCTGGTGCTGACGGCGGCGGCGCTGCTTCATTATGGGATGAACGCGGTCGGCGCGTGCAGCTGGAACAGCTGGATACGCGACTTCATCCCGGCCGACCGGCTGGGCGCCTTCTTCTCACGGCGCGGCCTTTATGGCACCATCGTCAGCACCGTGGCGATGCTGATCGGCGCCTATGCGCTGGACCTTGCCAGTCGCAGCCCGGACCTTGGCCGGCAAATCTTTTCCGGCCTCTATGTCGCGGGCTTCTGCCTCGGCCTGCTCAGCACGGCGGCGCTCGCCCGCGTGCCCGAGCCGCGCATGGCGGTGACGAGCGTGATGGTGCCGCTGCACCGCCTGCTGCAACTGCCGCTGCGCGACCGCAATTTCCGCAATGTGCTGCGCTATGTCGCCAGCTGGCAGTTCGCCACCAATCTCGCCGCGCCCTTTTTCACCGTCTATATCGTGCGGGGGCTGGGCTATAGTATCGGCTTCGTGCTGCTGCTGACGGTGGTGAGCCAGCTCGCCAATATCGCCGTGGTGCAAAGCTGGGGGAGCCTGAGCGACCGCTTCACCAACAAGTCGGTGCTCAAGGTTGCCTCGCCCGCCTTTCTCCTCTGCATCGGCGGCATGGCCTTCGCCAGCGAATTTGACAGCCAGACCGCGCGCACCGCCTATCTGGGGCTGCTGCATGTGCTGATGGGCGCGGCGGGTGCGGGGGTGAGCCTGGCCGCGGGCAATCTGGGCATGAAGCTCAGCCCCAGCAGCAACGGCACCAGCTATATGGCGGTCCATGCGCTGGTGACGGCGGCGGCGGCGGGATCGGCGCCGATCGTCGGCGGCTGGGCGGCGGATTTCTTCGCAACCCGGCGGATGGAGCTGAACCTGCAATGGATCAGCCCGTCGGGCGCGAACGAGCTGTTCGGGCTGGCCTTCAGCCATTGGGAATTCTTCTTCCTCCTCTCCGCCCTGCTGGGCCTTTACGCGCTGCACCGGCTGACGGTGCTGGAGGAAACGGGATCGGTGGAATCGGGCGTCGTCGTCGGCCATATCGTCGACAGCGCGCGGCGCACCTTGCGCAATGCCTCTTCGGTGGCGGGGCTGCGGGCGGCGATCGCCTTTCCGGCGGCGGAACTGCTCAAGCTGCGGGAGCGGCGACGCTTCATGCTGGAGCCGCTGTTCGAACAGGCGCCGACCGCGACGCATGAGGATCAGGTCGGCGCGCTGCTCGGCGCGGCCTTCGACCCGCCGCCCGCGCCGGACGACGATATGCAGGCGCTGCTCGACAATCTCTCGCAGGTGCGGTTCGATCCGCCGCCTTCGCCGGCCGGCGAGGAGGAGGCGCGACGCTGATCGCGAGGCGAAAGCCCGCCCCCGGCACAGGGGGAAAAAGCCGGGGGCGGGTAGAGGCCGTCGCGCGGGGGAGGGGGTCGGCGCGACGACCCTTGGTGGATCAGTCCACCGTTTCGGGGACCGGTGTCAGGTCGGGATTGACGCTCATGCCCAGTGCAGCGGCGACGCCGGCGCCATAGTCGGGATGGCAGCGGGTGCAATTGTCGATATGCCGCTGCTTGATGAAGTCCGGGGCATCGCCCATGGCGCGGGCGGTGTTGGCGAAGAGCCGCGCCTGTTGCTCCGGGCTGTAGAGCAGGAACAGAGCGCGCGGCTGGCTGTAATAATCATCGTCATCCTCGCGGAAATCCCAATAGTCCGCATTGCCGTCGATCTTGAGCGGCGGCTCGCGATAGTCGGGCTGGCCCTGCCACTGGCCGAAGCTGTTGGGATGATAATGGGGCGTGCCGCCATAATTGCCGTCCACCCGCATCGCGCCGTCGCGATGATTGGTGAAGACCGGGCAGCGCGCCGCATTGACCGGGATCTGATGATGGTTGACGCCCAGCCGGTAGCGCTGCGCATCGGAATAGGCGAACAGCCGCGCCTGCAGCATCTTGTCCGGCGACACGCCGATGCCCGGCACCAGGTTCGACGGCGCGAAGGCGCTCTGTTCGACATCCGCGAAGAAATTGTCGGGATTGCGGTTCAGCTCCATCACGCCGACCTCGATCAGCGGATAGTCGGCATGCGGCCACACTTTGGTCAGGTCGAACGGGTGCACGCCGTAGCTGGCGGCCTCGACCTCCGGCATGATCTGCACCTGCACGGTCCAGCGCGGGAAGTCGCCGCGCTCGATCGCGTCGAACAGGTCGCGCTGATGGCTTTCGCGGTCGCGGCCGACAAGATTGGCGGCCTGCGCATCGGTCAGATTTTCGATGCCCTGCTGCGTCTTGAAGTGAAACTTCACCCAGAACCGCTCGCCCTCCTCATTCCAGAAGGAATAGGTGTGGCTGGAATAGCCGTTCATGTGGCGATAGCTGCTGGGGATGCCGCGGTCGCCCATGACATAGGTGATCTGGTGCAGCGCTTCGGGCAGCAGCGTCCAGAAATCCCAATTGTTCGATGCGCTGCGCATATTGGTGCGCGGGTCGCGCTTCACCGCCTTGTTGAGATCGGGGAACTTGCGGGGATCGCGGACGAAGAAGACCGGCGTATTGTTGCCGACCATGTCCCAATTGCCTTCTTCGGTGTAGAATTTGACGGCAAAGCCGCGAATGTCGCGCTCGGCATCGGCCGCGCCGCGTTCGCCGGCAACGGTGGTGAAACGGGCGAACAACTCGGTCTGCTTGCCGACTTCGCCCAGAAACCGCGCGCGGCTGTAGCGGCGCAGGTCATTGGTCACGGTGAAGGTGCCGAACGCGCCCGACCCCTTGGCATGCATGCGCCGTTCGGGAATGACTTCGCGGTTGAGGTTGGCAAGTTTTTCCAGCAGCCAAACATCCTGCATCAGCAACGGCCCGCGCGGCCCGGCGGTCAGCGAATTGCTGTTGTCGACAACCGGCGCGCCGAAGGCAGTGGTCAGCCCCTGGCCACCGTGGTTGAAGGGGCATTTGCCGCCCTTGGGGTCCGATCCGTGCATGCTATTCTCCTCCTGTCGCGGTTCCGCGTTGGGACCGGCATAGCGACAGGAGGATCATAGGGTAAATTGTTTAATGAGTTTTCAGTGATCGAAACTATCGATCAATGGGCGTCGGCGGCCTGCTGACTGGAAGAATCCACCGAGCTGGTGTCGAGATAGGCGGAGAGCGCCGCGCCCTTCTCGTCGGCCAGGGCTGCGTCGATCGCGCCGGACAACCAGGCCGCGCTGCATTGCGCCGGCGACATCGCTTCGAGGGCGGCGTGGACGCGCTGGAAATTGGCGAGGCCGCGGTCGAACGTGTCGCCATAGCCTTTGAGAAGTCGCTGGCAACCGATCCAGGCGATGGCGAGGTCCAGATCGTCCTTCGCCACGTGCAGGGCCATGTTCAGCCAGTCGCCGATCCTGTGCTGTTCCTCGGCGAAGCGCAGGCTGCTGCGGCGCAGGGGGCGCAGCGCGGCGACGAGGCGCAGCATCAGAAACCAGCGGATGCTGGTGGTGCGGACATGCCGGCCCTTGCGGAAAAAGGGCGCGGCCAGTCTGGCGATAAGGCTCTCGCCAAGCAGCAGCCGGCCGAGCGGCGCGGGCAGCGCCTCCCCCAATTCGCGCAGGCGCGGATGCATATATTCGGTGACATTGAGAAGCTGGTCGTCCGTAGCCCTGACTTCGGACCGGACCCCGGCCATGCGGCTGGCGCGGATTTTGAGGTCGGCGACGCGGATGACATCGTCATAGCTCATCCACAGCGCCAGATGCCGCGCCGCGTCTGCGCTCAGGCGGTGGGGCGCGCGGTCCAGCGCGACGAGCGGCTCCAGCCGGTCGAGATAGAGGCTGGCATAACCGGCATCCTGATAGTCCATCAGGCGTGCAATCCCGCGCAAACAGTCGGGGAGCGCTTCGGCCGGCATCAGCGCGCGCGCGCGTGCCTCCAGCTGCCGACCCGCCGCCGTGCTGGCCTGCGGAATGGCATGTTCGGCTTCGCGCGGCAGGCTGACGACGCCCTGCGCGGCGGCATGGCCCGCCTCGAAGCCGTTGAGATTATTCGTGACCGCGATGCCGCTGTCCCGGATCGCCTGTTCAAAGGAGGCGCGGGGGAAGGGCAGCGCCTCGCTGCCCGCGAGCGCGCCGAACATGATGGCGGAGATGACGCTTTTCGAGCGGTCGGCGGCTGCCTCCATGTCGAAGCCGATGAAGCGTTTCGATCTTTCTCCGGCTGCCTCGATGATGCGGTCGCTGCTGCCGCGCCCGTCGCCCATCGCCGATTTTTCCGAAATCGCGTAGATGCGGTGGGTTGAGCCGATCAGCGTCGTTCGGTCGGCCGTGGCGAAGCCGCGCAGCAGGGCGCGGCCGGTTTCCATCAGTTCCGACGCTATGACGATGTCCACATCGCCGGGCATCGGCATCTGCGCCATGACGGGCAGGCGGCCGTCGCTGCCCGGACGCGCCAGTTCGACATAATAGACGGTGGACCCGGTGCGTTGCGCGACGCCCGGCACCGATGTGCCCTGCGCCAGCCAGCCATGGGCACGGGCGACCGCCTGCACCCATTCGGCAAGGACGCCGCCGCCCTGTCCCCCAAGAGCCAGAATGGCGATGCTGATGCGGTTGCGCGTGTCTGTCATGTCGGTCCCCTCGTCAGAAGGCGCGGGCGAGCCGCAGCCGCTCGTCCCGGCGTTGCAGCCAGCCGATGACCGTCCGGCGCAGCGCGGCCCGCAGCCTTTCCCAGCGCGTGGGGTTGCTGACGATGCTGGCGCGGTAGAAGCTGGGGCAGAGGATGGCGGCATGGCTGGCCTCGCCGCACAGGCCGCATCCCACGCAGCTATTGTCGACATGCGCCACTGGATCCTTGCGGAGCGGATCGGGGTTGGGCTTGATCGACAAGGACGGGCAGCCCGACAGGCGGATGCAGCTATGGTCGCCGGTGCAGGTTTCGCTGTCGATGCCGAACCGCTCGCGCACCACGCGCTCGCCGGCCTTGAGCGCTTGCGCCTGCGCTTTCTTGACCCGCCGCTGCTTGTTCAACATGCATTCTGACTGGGCGACAATGACCTTCGGCCCCTTGTCCGGCGTCGTCAGCGCATCGCGCAGCGTGTCGCGCATCTTTTTGATGTCATAGGTGCGATCCAGCGTGCGCACCCAGGTGCCGCCGACGCCGCGTATCGCTTTCTCGATGGGATGGCCGGTCGTCCTCACCGGATTATCGGCGCGGGAGGACAGGATGTCCTGACCCCCCGTGGCCGCCGAATAGCCATTGTCGATGATCAGCGTGACGCTGTCATCCTTGTTGAAAACGGCGTTGCCGATGCCGGAGGTAAGGCCGTTATGCCAGAAGCCGCCATCGCCCATGATCGCGATGGCGCGCTTGTCCCTGGGCTTGAAGGCGGACGCTCCTGCTGCGCCCAACCCATATCCCATCGTCGTGTTGCCGATGTTGAAGGGCGGCAGGATGGAGAAAAGATGGCAGCCGATATCGGCCGAGACATGGGATGGTCCCAATTCCCGTTCGACCAGTTTCATCGCGGTGAAGACCGGCCGTTCCGGGCAGCCGGTGCAGAAGCCGGCGGGGCGGGGCGGGATCTGTGCCGCCACGGGGCGCGGAAGCGGATCGTCCGGCATCTCCGCCGGCGCCAGCGCGGGCACATAGGCGCGCAGGAATTTGGCGAGGCCGTCGCGGATCACCTGCGCGCTATATTCGCCCGCGCGCGGCAGCATGTCCTTGCCGACGATGCGGCAGGACAGGTCAGCGCGGCGGATCAGGCTGTTGAGTTCATGCTCGATAAATTCCGGCTGCCCTTCCTCCAGCACCAGCACTGCCTGCTTGCCCGTGCAGAAGCGCGCGACTTCTTCGGGCACCAGCGGATAGGTGACGTTGAGGCAGTAGATGGGCAGGCGACTGTCGCCAAAGCTGTCGGAAAGGCCGAGCAGCTCCATGGCCCGGTTGAGATTATTATAGAGGCCGCCCTGAACGAGGATGCCGATGCCGTGCGCCTCGTCTGGTCCGAACCATTCGTTCAGCCGGTTGTCGCGCACGAAGGCGATGCCCGCCGGCCAGCGTTTCTCGACCTTTTCTACCTCATGCTGGAAATTGGCGGGCGGCAGGACGATGCGGTCGGTCTCGCGCCGGGGCGCGCTTGCCGCCTGCGCCACGGTCAGGGGAGGGCGCATATTGTCCTTGGCCGTGAAGGCGCCGGTCATGTGGCAGGAGCGCACGCGCAGTTGCAGCATCACCGGGGTGTTGGAGGCTTCGGACAAAGCGAAACCCTGTTCCACCGCCTCGACGATGCTGGGCAGGTTCGGGCGCGGGTCGAGCAGCCACATTTGCGACTTCATCGCAAAGGCATGGGTCCGCTCCTGCATGATGGAGGAGCCTTCGCCATAATCCTCCCCGACGATGATGAGCGCGCCGCCGGTGACACCGCCGGATGCGACATTGGAGAGCGCGTCGGAGGCGACATTGGTGCCGACCACCGATTTCCACGCCACCGCGCCGCGCAACGGATAATTGACCGAGGCGGCGAGCATGGCGGCGGCGGTCGCTTCCGAAGCGCTTGCCTCGAAATGGACGTCGAGGCTTTCCAGAAGGTCGTTGGCGTCGGCGAAGACGTCCATCAAATGGCTGATCGGCGATCCCTGATAGCCGCCGACATAGGCGACGCCCGATTGCAGCAGCGCCTTGGTCACGGCCAATATGCCTTCGCCGTGAAATGTCTCGCCGGCGCCCGCCGTCAGCTTTTTGACCTCAGCCTTGAAGGACCGCTCCGCCATGGATGTCAGCCCTCGACCAGAGCCAGCACCCGAAGCGGGCTGCCCGATCCATCGCGGATCTTGAGCGGGGGACAGATGAGCATCGCGCCGGTCGGCGGCAGCCTGTCGAGATTTTCCAGACATTGCAGGCCATAGCGCCCGGCGCCGTGGAGCAGGGTATGCGCCGGATAGGGCGGGGTGAGGAGATGCGCCTGTCCCGCGTCCGTGCCGATCGTTTCGACCCCAAAGCCCAGCACGTCGCGCGCGATCAGATAGTCGATGGCACTGCTGTCGGGGCCGGGCGTGTGCGCGCCATCTTCGCGCCGGTTGGTATAGGCGTCGCCGCTGCGTTTCGACCAGTCGCTGCGGAACAGCACCCAGCAGCCGGCGGGGATCGCGCCATGCCGTTCCTCCCAGGCCTTTACATGGCCGGCGGTCAGCAGAAAGTCGGGATCGGCGGCACATTCGTCGGAAAAGTCGAGCACCATGGCCGGCGCGACCAGCGCCTCCGGCGGCACACGATCGACCGAATTATCGGGCAAGTCCTTGCCGCTGACCCAATGGACCGGCGCATCGAAATGGGTGCCGGTATGTTCGCCCACCGTGAAATTATTCCAGTGCCAGGCGACCCCGCGCTCATCATAGCGCGATATTTCCTCGCGCGAGAAGGCGGCCGTCTGGCCGAAGGGCGGCGGCAGGACCAGCAGCGGCGTATCTTCCGACAGCGTTTGCGTCAGATCGACCACCTTGACGGAGCCGGCGGCGAGCGCCCCGGCGAGTGTCTGGAGAATTTGCGTGCTGGACATGCCTTTACCCTCGGTTATTTAGCGGAAGGCTATCGGATAAACTTGCAGATGCAAGTAAAAATGATCGACTTGGGCAGGAGCGTGTTTTGGCGGCGGATTTGCGACCTTTCGGAGACCCTGGTTCCGACCAGTTCCGGGTCGATGCCTATCCCTTCTACCTGCTGAACCGGGCGGCCAGCCGCTATAATATGGTGATCGAATCGCACCTGCGGCAGATCGGCCTCGACATTCCATCCTGGCGCGTGCTGATGATCCTGGGGGAAAAGGAGCCGCTGCCCATCGCGCAGGTGGCCAAATCCGCCGTCATCAATATTTCGACCATGATGCGCATCGTCGAGCGGATGCAGAAAGCCGCGCTGATCGAGGCCGCGGCCAGCCCGTCCGACGGGCGCGTGACGCAATTGCGGCTGACCGCCACCGGGCGCGAGAAACTGGCGGCGGCGCGGGAGACGACAGCGCCCATCTATCACAAGCTGATCCGCGGATTTTCAGCGGCCGACTTCAACCGCTTGCTCGATATGCTGGGCCGCCTGCACGACAATCTGGAGTAGGGGCGAAGGGCCGTTACTTGCACATGCAATCAAAATGCTTTAGGCCTAAAGCAAATAGGAGATTGCTATGCGCATCGCTTGTCTGGGTGGCGGACCCGCCGGCTTCTACTTTGCCATATCGATGAAGCTGCGCGATCCCTCGCATGATGTTCATGTGTTTGAACGCAACCGCGCGGGCGACACATTCGGCTGGGGCGTCGTCTTTTCCGACCAGACACTCGACAATCTGGCCGCCAATGATCCGGTCAGCGCCGCCGCCATCGCCGACAGTTTCGCCCATTGGGACGATATCGAAGTGGCGGTGTCGGGCCAGTCGGTGGTCTCGTCCGGCCATGGCTTTATCGGCATCGGCCGGCGCCGCCTGCTCCAACTGTTGCAGCAACGCGCGGGCGAACTGGGCGTCGTCATGCATTTCGAAACGGAATTTGACGGCACCGACCCGACCGCCTTTGCCGATTATGACCTGATCGTCGGCGCGGACGGCGTGAACAGCCAGGTGCGCAGCGCCCATGCCGATCGCTTCGCCGTCGATGTCCAGACACGGCGTAACCGCTTCTGCTGGCTTGGCACGACCCGGATGTTCGATGCCTTTGCCTTCCTGTTCGAGAAAGTCCCCGCCGGCTGGATCTGGGCGCATGCCTATCGCTTCGATGAGACGCATTCGACCTTCATCGTCGAATGCGCGCCGGAGACATGGGAGGCTATCGGCTTCGACAAGATGGACGCGGCGGAGTCGATCGCCACCTGCGAACAGATATTCGCGCGCTATCTGGACAGTCATCCGTTGATCTCCAACGCCACCCATTTGCGCGGGTCGGCCGGCTGGATCAATTTCCGCCGGGTGCTGTGCGAGCGCTGGTCGTTCGACAATGTGGTGCTGCTGGGCGACGCCGCGCATACGGCGCATTTTTCGATCGGATCGGGGACGAAGCTGGCGCTGGAGGATGCGATCAAGCTTGCGCAGGTGCTGGACCGTCCCGGCCTTTCCGACCGGACGGCGCTTGCGGCAGCGCTCGCCGACTATCAGGCCGAGCGTCATGTCGAAGTGCTCAAGATCCAGAATAGCGCGCGCAACTCGACGGAGTGGTTCGAGACGCTCGACCGCTATCTCGATTTCGACCTGCCGCAATTCGCCTATTCGCTGATGACGCGCAGCCAGCGGGTGAGCCATGAAAATCTGCGGCTGCGCGACAAGGCTTGGCTGGAGGGGGTGGAGCGCTGGTTCTGGCCGGACAATGGCGCGCGAAACCGGCCGGTACAGCCGATGTTTGCGCCCTTCACCCTGCGCAACCTGACGCTCGCCAACCGGATCGTCGTGCCGCCGATGCTGACCTACAGCGCGGATGCCGAGGGCCGCGCCACCGATTTCCATGCGGTTCATTATGGCGGCCGGGCGCTGGGCGGCGCGGGGCTGGTGATGACGGAGATGCTGGCGGTGACGCCGGAGGGACGCGTGACGCCGGCCTGTGCCGGCCTCTATGCGGACGACCATGTCGATCGCTGGCACGCGATCAACGCCTTCATCCACGCGCATAGCGCCGCGCGAAGCTGCGCGCAGATCGGCCATGCCGGCGCGCGCGGGGCATGCCGGGTGCCGGAGGGCGAGCATGATGTGGCGCTGGCCGATCCCTGGGCGATCCTGTCGGCGTCGGCCCGGCCATGGCAGGCCGGCGGCCTGGTGCCTCGGGCGATGGACAGGTCGGACATGGACGCGATCCGCGATGCTTTCACTGCCGCCGCCCGGCGCGCGCTTGACGCTGATTTCGACATGATCGAGGTGCAGGCGGGGCATGGCTTCCTGCTGTCGAGCTTCATCACGCCGGTCATGAATGATCGGACGGACGATTATGGCGGGTCGCTGGACAACCGCCTGCGCTATCCGCTGGAGGTGATCGCGGCGGTGCGCGCGGTGTGGCCGCAGGAGCGGCCGATGGCGGTGCGCATCTCCGCCCATGACTGGGTGGGAGAAGCGGGCGTCACGCCGGCGCAGGCGGTGGAGATTGCGCGACGGCTGGCGGCGGCGGGCGTCGATCTGATCGACGTATCGGCCGGCGAAACGGCGCCGCAGGCCAAGCCCGTCTATGGTCGCATGTTCCAGACGCCCTTTGCCGACCAGATCCGCAATGAGGCGAAAGTGCCGGTGATCGCGGTCGGCAATATCGCCGACGCCGATCAGGTGAACAGCATCCTTGCCGCTGGCCGCGCCGACCTCGTCGCGCTCGGGCGGCCGCATCTGTTCGATCCGGTGTGGACGATGCGCGCCGCTGCGCAGGCCGGGGAGGAAAGCCAGGCCGTGCCGTCGCCTTATCGGCTCGGCTGGCAGCAGGCGCTGCGGCAGGCCCGCGCGCAGCAGGAACTGGGCCGGGCCTGAATGCCGCCTATTTCCCTTCGGCGCGCGCGCCGATAAGGGGAGCGCATGAAGGAAGGGCAGAGGATGGTGGAGAATGTCCGCCCGGCAGCGTCAGGAGCGCTCGACCTGCGGCTGTGGGTGCGGCTGCTGGGATGCGCCAAGATCATCGAGAAGCGGTTGCGGCGGAATTTTCAGGAACAGTTCGACACGACCCTGCCGCGCTTCGACGTGATGGCTGCGCTGGACCGTGCGCCCGACGGCCTGACCATGAGCGCGCTGTCCCGCGCGATGCTGGTGTCGAACGGCAATGTCACCTCCATCGTGCGGCAATTGCAGGATCAGGACATGCTGCTGTCCCGCCCCGATCCGCAGGACGGGCGATCCGCCATCGTTTCGCTCACGCCGCAGGGGCGCGCGCATTTCGCCGCGATGGCGGCCGCCCATCATCGCTGGGTGGGTGAGGCGCTGGTCGATTTTCCGGCCGACAGCCAGCAACAGTTGCTGGACCTGCTGACCATCCTCAAATCTTCGCTTTCCAAGGACATGCAGCCATGAGTTTCGAAACCAGCGTCAAGATACGCTTCGCCCATGTCGATCCGGCGGGCATCGTCTTTTACCCGCGCTATTTCGAGATGGTGAATGGCGCGGTGGAGGATTGGTTCGCGCAGCAATTGGGCGCCGATTTCCACAGCCTGCATCTGAAGCAGCGCATCGGCGTGCCGACGGTCAAGCTGGACGTCGATTTCCTGTCGCCCAGCGAATTGGGCGATGAACTGACGATCCGCATAACCCCGCAAAAGCTCGGCACCAGCAGTTGCGCCATCGACGTGGTCTTTACCGGCGATGGGCGCGACCGGCTGCGGGCCGCTATCATATTGGTGTGCATGGACCTGGATACGCAGCGCGCCACCCCCTGGCCCGAAGCCATCCGGGCGCGCATGGCGCAGGCGCTGGTCCCCGCCTGAGGACCAGCGCCGCGTCGGGGGGTCAGGGGGCGGCGACGATCGGATGGCGCAGCGTGCCGATGCCCTCGACGGTCGCTACCACCACGTCGCCGGGCCACAGCCATTCCTGCGGGTCCATGCCCGCGCCCACGCCGGCCGGCGTTCCGGTTGCGATGATGTCGCCGGGCTCCAGGGTGATGCCCTTGGACAGATCGGCGACCAGTTCATCCACCTTGAACAGCATATAGGCGGTGTTGCTGCGCTGCTTTTCGACGCCGTTCACCGTCAGCCACAGGTCGAGCGTCTGCGGGTCGGGGATCTCGTCTGCGGTGACGACGACCGGTCCCATCGGCGCGAAACTGTCCTGCCCCTTGGAATAGATCCATTGGCCCGCGCGGCGGCAATCCCGCGCGCTCATGTCGATCAGCACGGTATAGCCGAAAATATGGGACAGCGCCGTGTCGCGCGTCGCGCCCTTGGCCCGCGTGCCGATGATCGCCGCCAGTTCGACTTCCCAGTCCAGTTGCTGGGTGATGCTGCGGTCGTGCAGGATCGGTTCGTCGGGGCCGATGACGGCTGTCGGTGGCTTGGAGAAAATGACCGGCTGGCGCGGCAGGTCGGGCGAGGTGTCGAGCGACTTGGCGCTCTCGGCGACATGTTCGGTATAGTTGAGGCCGATGCCGAAGATATTCTTGCGCGGGCGCGGAATGGGCGCGAGCAGCTTTACATTGGCGAAGGGGAGGGTGGTGCCGATTGGAAAGATGCCGTCGCATTCGTCGATCAGCCGGCTCGCCGCCGCGACCGCCTGCGGTCCCAGCTCGATGAAGTCGAGCATGGTGGAGGGGAAGGGCACGCCCTTCACCGCGCCGAAGCGGGCGAGGTCGAGCACCAGATCGCCCACCAGCGCACCAAGGCGCGCTTCCGATTCCACCGTGGCACGATAGCTTAGCAGGCGCATATTATGTCCTTTGTTGGGATAGATCAGGAAAGGAGCGGCTGATGCCCGTCATTCTCGCCCAGCGCTTCCTCACGATAGAGGCCGAGCGCGCGCATGACAGGCAGGTCGTGGAAGCTGAAAAGGCAGGCATCGTCGCTGTCGGAGGCATTGGCATGTTCATGATAGGCCCAGGCCGGCACCACGAAAATGTCGCGTTCCTGCCAGTCGAAACGGCGGCCGTTGATGACCGACCAGCCCCGGCCCTTCGCGCATTGATAGACGAAGCTGCCGGTCTGCCGGTGCGCTTTCGTCCGTTCGCCCGGACGCAGCATCTGCATCGACGCGCCGATCGTCTGCATCACCGGACCGCCCGTATCCGGGTTCACATAGTCCATGATGATGCCATCATAGGGCGAGCCGTCCGTGACCCGCGCATAACGGGCGAGCGCCTCATAGGTTGGCGCCCACTCATATTTCAGCAGCGGCGAATAGGGCTTGGTCCATTGGGTGCCCGCCGGGCGCAGCCCCGCGCCGGCCCAGGTCGCGGTGCTGTCGTCGACCGGATAGGCAATGGCTTGCTGAAGATCGGGATGCACTTCGTAGAAATTGGCCTCCAGCGCGTTCATCAGCGGAATGTCCAGCCCATCCTGCCAGATGCAGATGGTGCCGTCCTCCGCCACGCCATGTTCATGCCAGGTGCCGTTGGGCGTCAGCACGAAATCATTGGCGCCCAGCGTCATCTTGTGCCCATCGACATTGGTGAAGGCGCCGCGCCCCTCCATGATGAAGCGCAGCGCCGACGCGCTATGCCGGTGGCTGGAGGCGCATTCGCCCGGCTTCATCACCTGGAGCCCCGAATAAAGCCAGCCGACCGCGGCCACGACATCGGAGCGTCCGGGATTTTCGAGATAGATGACCCGGCGGCCCGCCTGTTCGGGCGTCACCAGGTCCAGAGCTTTCAGAACATCGTCGCGCAGATCGCGATAGCGCCAGAGCATCGGCAGCGAAGTGGACTGCGGTTCCCATGGTTCGATCTTGTTCGCCACGGTCCACAGCGCGCCGGTGCCAAGTCCGGCAAGTCGCTGATAATAAGCGAGCAGTTCGGGCGTGTCGGCGACGTTCGCGCGTCCGGCGACATCCTCTCTATACTGGTCGTAGCTGCTGGTTGCCAAAGCCGCCTCCCGCTGAATTGCTATAGGCCTAAAATATCTTGGCGTTACTGTCAAATGCAACTATTCTGCTATGGCTTTCCGGCCGGTAGAGCGCGATTCACGGGAAAGGAACATCATGTCGGAACCCTTCAAGGCTGCCGTTGTCCAGGCCGCATCCCATCCGGGCGATTCGCTCGCGTCGGCCGACAAGGCGGCGATGCTGATCCGCCGCGCGGCAGGCGAGGGCGCCCGGCTGATCGTCTTTCCAGAGGCATTTCTGGGCGGCTATCCCAAGGGGGCGTCGTTCGGCACGCCGGTCGGCATGCGCAAGCCGGAGGGGCGGGAGGCGTATCGCCTCTATCATGACGGCGCGATCGCGCTGAACGGCGCGGAAGTGGAAATGATCGCCACGGCGACGGCGGAGACGGGCGTGTTCGTCGTGATGGGCGTGATCGAGAGGGACGGGGGAACGGTCTATTGCACCGCGCTCTTCTTCGACGGCGACAAGGGTCTGGTGGCAAAGCATCGCAAGCTGATGCCGACGGGAGCGGAGCGGCTGATCTGGGGGTTTGGCGACGGGTCCACCATGCCGGTTCTCGATACGCCGCTCGGCCGCATCGGCGCCGTCATCTGCTGGGAAAATTACATGCCGATGATGCGCATGGCGATGTATGATCAGGGCATCACCCTCTATTGCGCGCCGACGGCGGACGACCGGAACGGCTGGGCCGCGTCGATGCAGCATATCGCGCTTGAAGGGCGCTGCTTCGTGCTGTCGGCGTGCCAGCATATCCGGCGCGGAGCCTATCCGGCGGACTATGACTGCGCGCTCGGCGATGATCCCGATACGGTGCTGATGCGCGGCGGATCGATGATCGTCGCGCCTTTGGGACAGATATTGGCCGGCCCGGATTATGATGGCGAGACGATCCTCTATGCCGATATCGATCCGGCGGAGGTGGTGCGCGGCAAATATGATTTCGATGTGGCCGGCCATTATGCCCGCCCCGATATTTTCAACCTGTCCGTCAATGTCGCGCCGCAAAGCGCGGTGACGCGGTTCGGCGAATAGGGATGGAGTTCGATTTCGCGCAGCTCGGCGGGGCGGACCGTTACAAGCTGATGAGCGCGGCCATCACGCCGCGGCCCATCGCCTGGATCACCAGCATCGCCCTCGACGGCACGCCCAATGCCGCGCCCTATAGTTTCTTCAACATGATGGGCGCCGATCCGCCGCTGCTGGCGGTGGGCATGATGCGTCGCCCCGATGGCAGCCATAAGGACAGCGCCCGCAACATCATCGACCGGGGCGAATTCGTCGTGAACCTCGTGTCGGAAACGGATGCGGCGGCGATGAACGTTACCTGCATCGACGCGCCGCCCGACTTTGACGAACTTGCCCATGCCGGGTTGGAGACGGTGCCCTCTATAAGCATCGCGCCGCCGCGCATCGCCTCCGCGCCGGTGTCGATGGAATGCCGGCTGTTCCAGCATGTCGAGGCCGGCCAGACCAGCATAATGCTGGGCGAAGTGCTGCGCTTTCATATCGCCGACGCGCTGGTGGATGCCGAGCGGCTGCATGTCGACACGCTCGCCATGAAGCTGGTGGCGCGGATGCATGGGGCGGGCTGGTATAGCCGGCCGTCCGAGCTGTTCCAGATGACGCGCCCGACCTTTGCCGAATTAGAAGTCGAGCAGGCGGCGGCGACGCGGCGCTGAAGCCGCCGCATCGCCGGAGGCGTCAGGCGATGGCGGCGACGGCCTCTATTTCTACCAGAAAATCGGGCAAAGCCAGCGCCTGCACGCCGAGGAAGGTATTGGGCGCGGGCATGGCGTCGCCATAAAAGGCGCCGAATTCGCCCAGCACCACGCCGAGCTTGTCGGGCGTATGATTCACCACATAGGTGCGCAGCCGCACGACGTCGGCCGGTGACGCGCCCGCTGCCGCCAGCACCGCCTTGAGGTTTGCCAGCGCCTGCCGTGTCTGGGCTGCCAGATCGTCGCCGCCCACGACATTGCAGTCCTTGTCCCAGGCGACCTGCCCGGCCAGATGCAGCGTCCTGCCGCCTTCCTGCAAGGTGGCGTGGGAGAAGCCGAACTTCAGCGCGTCATATAGTGTTTCTGGGTTGATCCGGGTCAGCGCCACGCAGGCCTCCTTCTATCAGTCGACGATTTCAAGGCTGTGACCGAAGGGATCGGTCATATAGACATTCTTCTTGCCCGCGAGCGGGCCACTGTCGATGTGGATGATGTCCATGGCCTTGCAGCCATGCGCCTCCAGATAGGCGATCGCCTTTTCCACATCATCGACCTGAAGCGCCAGATGATGGCCGCCCCGGTCGCAGTTGCGCGGCAATTGCTGGCGGCGGTCGGCCGGCTTGTCATATTGCACCAGCTGGAATTTCATATTGGGAGCGATCTGGAGCATTGCCAGCGTCAGCCGCGCGCCGGCGACATCGACATGGCTGGCCATCCAGTCGCGCCCATCCTCTCCAACCGGCAAGTCGGCGGCATCGAGCGGACCCATGCGGTAGAGTTCGGTCGCGCCAATGACGTCGCGGTAAAAGGCGAGGGCGTTCTCCAGATCGGGCACGGTCCAGGAAATATGATCGACCGCCAGAAATTGAGGCTTTGAAGGCGGTGTCATGGATATGGTCTCCCGAAATGCTGTCTGGCGCTCAATCTGTCGCCGGGTTGCCGCTCTGACAATGCAATGAAGTCGGCAACATCGTTGCGATTGGCGCAAGTCAGCTGGGCGGGAGCAGGTCGGCGATGGTGACGGGGCGTGCCGGAAAACGCTGGGTGAAGCCCGGATCCTGCTGCTGCGGGCACAGGCGCAGCAGCGTCGGCTCGCAATTGCGGCCCTGGCACGTGCCCATGCCGCACCGGCTGGCCAGCTTGACGGCATTGACCGAACGGCCGTCGAGCAGCGGGCGCAGCGCCGCCATCGGCACATCCTCGCAGCGGCAGATGAGCGTGTCGTCTTCTAAGGCCGGGAAATAGGGGCGCGGGTCGGCGATGGCGTCGAGCATCGCGGCAAAGCGCAGATGCGCTTCATGGGCGCGGCGGGCGGGTGCGGCCAGTCGGTCCGCCGCCTCTGCCGAAAGACGGCCGAGGTCGGCGGCGATGCCGATGCCGGCGATCCGGCCGCTCGCCAT
>DAMDPH010000039.1:0-21146 GCA_032082785.1 Sphingobium sp.
GATGCCGCGCCCGCCGCGCCGCAGCCGCGCATTGTTTCGGTCGGCCCCGGCGGCTTCCTGCGTCAGGGTCCGGGCGACCAGCAGGCGCCGATCCCGCCCGCGCCACCGCGCCGGCTGGTTCCCGCCAAGCCCAGCCCGGAAATCGCCGACAAGACCTCGCTGCTCGATCTGACCGAGCGGATCTGCAAATGGCCGATGGGCCATCCGGGCGAGCCGGACTTCCATTTCTGCGGTGAAGCGGTAAACCCCGGCTTCCCCTATTGCGTGGAACATTGTGGCCGCGCCTATCAGGCGCAGCTGCCGCGCGGCACCCGTCGCCCGCCGCCGCCGCTGCCCTTTGGCGGCCCGCGCGTCCGCTAAGGCTTACCGCCAGAGAAACAGAAAAGGCCGGCCTTCCACGTGGAAGGCCGGCCTTTTTCATGGCTGTGACGATCAGAAGCGGAAGCTGGCCGTCGCCATCACGCTCTGCGTATCGAACTTGTCGCCGCGATTGATGCTGGCGCCGCCCGAGGGCGTGATGAGGAAGGGATTGGTCGCAGGCGCCGTGCCCGCGCCGACATCGACGCGATAATCGTCGACATTATAGCGCGTCCACAGATAGCGCGCGCCGATCGAGAAATTCTGCGCGACCTTGGCCTCGACGCCGCCGCCCATGGTCCAGCCCCAGCCATCTTCCTTGCGGCTGGATTCGCTGAAGCTGTTGGCGTTGTTGGTGGTGCCGAAGCTGTTCTTGACCTTCGCATAGGCCAGACCGCCGGTGATATAGGGCATGATGCCGCTATTGGTGGTATAGCCCAGCCGCGCGCGCAGATTGCCGTTCCAGTCGATCCGGCGCGTCATCGTATAGGATGCCGGCGTGGTCGAAAATTCGGTCACGCTGTCGCTGATATAGGCTTTGCCCGCTTCGGCAACGACGCCCGCGACCAGGTTGCCGAACTGCATGTCATAACCGACATGCCCCATCCAGCCGATGGCGTCCTTGTCCCCGTCGCAGCCCGCCGCCGGGCTGTTGCCGCGCGCGGCGCCGCCGCAGGTGCCGGGCGAAAAGGCATTGGCGCCGCTCGCGGTGACGATGGCATCGTCATAATTGCCGTCGCCATTGGCGTCGAACCGCAGATGTTCGCCTTCATCGCCCTTCTGCCAATTATAGCCGAAAGCGCCGCCGACATAGGGGCCGGTCCAGTCGACGGGCGTGCCGTCCTGCGCCATGGCGGGGCTCGCCAGAGCGAACGCCATCGCTGCGCCAAGCGGCGCTATATTTCTGATTTTCATGAAGTTTATCTCCTCGCCTGTGGCGGCTAAACCACTCCCCTGTCGGAGGGCATAACGGCATCGGAGCAACTTTTGTTGCATCGCAGCTTGTGACGTTATGTTGCCGCCTCATCCGTCCACGCCGCTTGCGCCAGCCGCCCGCGCTCCTATAGCTTAGGGCCATGTCCGATGACCTGTTTGCCAGCGAGCCTTCCTCCTCCCCCGGTTATGACGCCTCCGCCATTGAAGTGCTTGAGGGGCTGGAGCCTGTCCGGCGGCGGCCGGGCATGTATATCGGCGGCACCGACGAACGGGCGCTGCACCATCTCGCTTCCGAAGTGCTGGACAACAGCATGGACGAAGCGGTCGCCGGGCACGCCACCCGGATCGAGGTGACGCTGGAGGCCGGCAACCGTCTCACCATCACCGACAATGGGCGCGGCATCCCGGTCGATCCGCATCCGAAATTCCCCGGCAAGTCGGCGCTGGAAGTCATCCTGACCACCCTCCATTCGGGCGGCAAGTTCAGCGACAAGGCCTATGCCACGTCGGGCGGCCTGCATGGCGTCGGCATCAGCGTCGTCAACGCGCTGTCGATCGTCACCACGGTCGAAGTCGCCCGCAATCGCGAGCTGTTCCGCCAGAGCTTCGCCCAGGGCCTGCCCACCAGCGGACTGGAGAAGGTCGGCGCGGCGCCAAATCGGCGCGGCACCGCGGTCAGCTTCGTGCCGGACACGGAAATTTTCGGCGAGCAGAAGTTCAAGCCGTCGCGGCTCTACCGGCTCGCCCGCTCCAAGGCCTATCTGTTCGCCGGCGTGGAAATCCGCTGGAAATGCGATCCGGCGCTGATCGGCGACGATACGCCCGCCGAAGCCGTGTTCCAGTTCCCCGGCGGCCTTGCCGATCATCTCAAGGAGCAGGTGGGCGACCGGGAATGCGCGACCAGCGTCTTCTTCTCCGGCAATCAGGATTTTCCCGACAATGCCGGGCGGGTCGAATGGGCGGTCGCCTGGCCGCTCTGGTCGGACGGCAGCTATAGCTGGTATTGCAACACCATCCCGACGCCCGATGGCGGCACCCATGAAACCGGCCTGCGTGCCGCCCTGGTCAAAGGCATCCGCGCCTTTGGCGATCTGGTGGGGCAGAAGAAGGCGAAGGACATCACCGCCGACGACATCGTGACCTCGTCAGAGATCATGCTGTCGGTCTTCATCCGCGATCCGCAATTCCAGAGCCAGACCAAGGATAGGCTGACCAGTCCCGACGCCGCCCGGCTGGTGGAAAATGCCGTGCGCGACCATTTCGACCATTATCTGACCGACCATATGGAGCGCGGCAAGGCGCTGCTCGCCTATGTGATCGACCGCATGGACGAGCGGCTGCGGCGCAAACAGGAAAAGGAAGTCAAGCGCAAGACCGCCACCAGCGCGCGCAAGCTGCGCCTGCCCGGCAAGCTGACCGACTGTTCGTCCGATGACCCGGAGGGCACCGAGATTTTCCTGGTGGAGGGCGACTCCGCCGGCGGCTCCGCCAAACAGGCGCGCGACCGCAAAACGCAGGCGATCCTGCCCCTGCGCGGCAAGATCTTGAATGTCGCCTCCGCCAATATTGCGAAAATCCTGGCCAATCAGGAAATCGCCGACATGATCCTGGCGCTGGGCTGCGGCACCCGCAAGGACTGCAATCCCGACAATCTGCGCTATGACCGGGTCGTCATCATGACCGACGCCGATGTCGATGGCGCGCATATCGCCACCTTGCTCATGACCTTCTTCTTTCAGGAGATGCCGGAGCTGGTGCGGCGCGGGCATCTCTATCTCGCGCAGCCGCCGCTCTATCGCTTGGTCGCGGGCGGCAAGAGCCTCTACGCCCGCGACGACGCGCATCGCGAGGAATTGCTGCGGTCCGAGTTCAAGGGCAAGAAGGTCGATGTCAGCCGCTTCAAGGGGCTGGGCGAAATGAACCCGATGCAGCTGCGCGAAACCACCATGGACCCCAAGACGCGCAGCCTGATCCGCATCACCCTGCCCGACGATATTGAGGACCGACAGCAGGTGCGGGAACTGGTCGATCGGCTGATGGGCACCAATCCGGCGCATCGCTTCGCCTTCATTCAGGAAAATGCGGCGGCGGTGGATGAGGAGGCGATCGACGCATGAGGCTGTGGGCGGCCGCGCTGATGCTGCTGGCGCTGCTGCCCGGTCCGCTCCGCGCCCAGCCCGTAAGCCCCTCGCCCGCTTATGCCGACCGCGCGCGGCAGCTGTTCGGCCTGTTGCAACAGCCGGGGGATGAACAGCGATATTTCGCCGGCCTCTTCCTCGATGCGGTGCCGGTCGACAATTGGCGCGCGCTCACCGCCGAACTGCGCGCGCGCCATGGTCGCCCCGTTGCGCTCGGCAGCGTCAGCCAGCAGAGCGCCACCGCCGGGCAGGTGGAGATACGCTATGAAAAGGCGGTGCTGGGCTTCAGCCTGGTCATCGCACCGGCCGCGCCGCATCGCGTCGTCGGTCTGCGGATCGTCGGCGTGCGGCAGCTGGAGGATGATATGGACCGGCTGGTGGCGGAGATCGCCGCCCTGCCGGGGCAGAGCGCCTTTGCGGTAGCCCGGCTCGACAAGGCGGGGCCGCAGTGGATCGCCGCCCATCGCCCGGATGCGGCGATGGCGATCGGCTCCTCCTTCAAGCTCATCCTGCTCGCCGAACTGGCGCGCGCCGTCGAAGCGGGCGAACGGCGGTGGGACGATGTCGTCCCCCTCAGCCACAAAAGCTTTTCCGGCCGCCTCGCCGCCTGGCCCGATCAGGCACCGATGACGCTCCACAGCCTGGCGACCGCCATGATCGCGGAAAGCGACAATAGCGCCGCCGACACGCTGCTGATGCTGCTGGGTCGGGAGCGGGTCGGGGCGATGCTGGAGCGGGCGACGCAGGAGCCGGCGGTCAAAGGCGCCCTGCCCCTCCTCTCCACCGTCGAAGCCTTCGCGCTCAAAATGCCCGGCAAAGCCGAACTGCGCCGCCGCTACAGCGGCGCCGATACGGCCGGACGGCTGGCCCTGTTACAAGGCGAGGCGGCGCAGCTCACGGCGGCGGCGGTCGATGTCGGCGCGGTGTCCGAAACGCCGGTCGCCATCGACAGCATCGAATGGTTCGCCTCCCCCCGGCAGGCGGTGCGGTTGCTCGACTGGCTGCGGCGGAACGGCGGCGCGGCGCTGCCGATCATGGCGGTCAACCCCGGCATCGGCCCGGCGGATGCGCAGCGTTGGCAATATCTTGGCTATAAGGGCGGCAGCGAACCGGGCGTTATCGCCATGAATTTCCTGACGCAGGGCCGCGACGGACATTGGTATGCCGTCAGCGGCAGCTGGAATGACGGCAAGGCCCGCGTCGATGAAGCCCGCTTCGTCGCGCTGATGACGCGGGCGGTCAACCTGCTGGCGCCTTGAGGCACCGGGTCGACGGATACGGAACGGCTACGGAACGGCCGGAGGGGCGGCGCGTTCTTCTTCCATGACCCAGCGCACCCTGATCGAGCGGCTCGCCCGACATCTGGCGACGGACCGGCCGGACGACTGGCCCGCCTTTGCCGAACCTGCCGCCAGCATCCTCGCCATTCTCAAGGAGCCGGACGCCGCCATGTGCGAGGCCGGCGATGAGCAGGCGTGGCGCGCGATGATTGACGCTGCCCTCCGCGAACGCTGGGCCGTGGCGCCCGCGTCGGGCAGCGCGGGCGAGAGCCCCGGCGGCTTCGACGAGGAAGGCGAGACAAGGCTCTCGCGCGACAGCGATACCGGCAGCCGCGCCGCCTGGGTCCATGTCAAACAACAAGGGGAGACAACATAATGAAGAGTCTTTTGAAGCTGGCCTTTCTGACCGGCGTCGGCGCAGTCGCGTGGAAAAGCTGGCAGGATCGCAAAAATGGCGCTGGCGCGGACGATCGAGGGCCCGCAGGCTCATCGGGCATCGTCCGCGATGCCGGGCCGGAAAACCAGTCCATCGACAAGAGCCAATGGGACATGGTCGATGAACAGGCTGACGAAAGCTTCCCCGCCAGCGACCCGCCGGGCAATTACTGACGCTCCGCTACGCGGCCCTATCCGCCGGCGAAGGGGCGCCGCTTGCATTGCGCCATCGCCTCTATAAGAGGCTCGGCGATGAAGCGGCGCTGACCGGGCCGCGACCAAGGGGAACAGGAACATGCCGTCGGGTCTGATCGCGCTGCTGGACGATGTGGCGGGTATCGTGAAGCTGACCGCCGCATCGCTCGACGATGTCGCGGCGGCGGCGGGCAAGGCGGGATCCAAGGCGGCCGGCGTGGTCATCGACGATACCGCCGTCACGCCCCGCTATGTGATGGGCCTGACGCCCGACCGCGAACTGCCGATCATCTGGCGCATCGCGCGCGGGTCGCTCCGAAACAAATTGCTGTTCCTGCTGCCGGCCGCGCTGCTGCTCAGCGCCTTCGCGCCCTGGCTGCTGCCGCCGCTGCTGATGCTGGGCGGCGCCTTCCTCTGCTTCGAAGCGGTCGAGAAACTGTTCGAAGCGATGCAGGGCGGGCATGACAAGATCGACGAAGCGGTCGCGACGCTCAATTCGCAGGACCTGGAGAATGAAAAAGTCTCCGGCGCCATCCGCACCGACTTCATCCTGTCCGGCGAAATCATGGCCATCGCGCTCGGCACGGTGGCGACCGAGCCGCTCTGGGAACAGGCGATCATCCTGTTCGTCGTCGCCGTCCTCATCACCGCCGGCGTCTATGGCGTCGTCGGCCTGATCGTGAAGATGGACGATATCGGCCTGCATCTGGCGCAGCGCCGGTCCGCCGCCGCGCGTAGCCTGGGCGCGGCGCTGGTGAAGGCGATGCCGGTGCTGATGAAGATATTGAGCGTGGTCGGCACGGCCGCCATGCTGTGGGTCGGCGGCGGCCTGATCGTCCATGGCCTGCATGAATTTCACCTCGACCTGATCCCCGGCGCCATCCATCATGTCGCACAGGGGGCGGCCGATGCGCTGCCCGCTATCGGCGCGGTCGTCGATTGGGTGGTCAACGCCATCGGCGCGGGCATCGTCGGTCTGATCGTTGGCGGCGTGATCGTTGCCGTCCTCCACCGCTTCCACAAACATTAGAGGCTAAACCATGGCGTCGCTGTGGCGCATGGAGGGTCGAGCGCTGCTCGCCCTCGCCGTGCCGATGATCGCGGGCAATATCGCCTGGGCGGGGATCGCCGCGACCGACCTGCTCCTGCTCGGCCGGTTGGGCGCGGAGGCCGTGGCGGCGGGCGCGCTGGCGATCAATCTTTTCAACGCATTCCTTATCTTCGGCATGGGGCTGGTGACCGCCGCCGCGCCGCTGATCGCGAGCGAACGCGGCCGGCGTCGTCATTCGGTGCGCGACGTTCGCCGCACCGTTCACCAGACGCTGCGCGCCGCCGCCCTCTTCACCCTGATCGCCTGGGCGATACTCTGGCATGCGGAGCGCATCCTGCTCGCGCTGGGCCAGGAAGCCGATCTGTCGCGCGAGGCGGGCGAGCTGATGCGCGGCCTGCAATGGGCGCTGCTGCCCTTCCTCTGCTTCACCACGCTGCGCAACTTCATCTCCGCGCTGGAGCGGCCGGTCTGGGGCCTCGTCATCATGTTGTGCGGCATCCCGTTCAACATCCTTGTGGGCTGGGCGCTGATCTTCGGGCATCTCGGCCTGCCGGCGCTAGGCCTGTTCGGGGCGGGGCTTGCGGGCACCCTCTCCTCCAGCTTTCTCTTCCTGGGGCTGCTGGCGGTGATCCTGATCGACCGACGCTTCCGCCGCTATCAGTTGATGGGCCGCTTCTGGAGCGCGGATCGCGACCGGAGGCGCGCCGTGTGGGCGCTGGGCCTGCCCATCGCGATCACGCTGGGGCTGGAGAGCACCGTGTTCAACGCGTCCGCTTTCCTCATGGGGCTGATCGACCGCGAATCGCTTGCCGCCCATGCGGTGGCGATCCAGATCGCGGCGCTGGTCTTCATGGTGCCGATGGGCATCGGGCAGGCGGCGACGGTGCGGGTCGGCATCGCCCATGGCCGGCTGGATAGGGCAGCGGTCGGCCGCGCGGGCTGGATCGCGCTCATCATCGGCACCGGCTTCGCCTTTGGCGCGGCGGCGCTGCTGGTGATGGCGCCGCGCCTGCTCATCGGGGCGTTCCTCGATCTGGGCGATCCGGCCAATGTCCGCACTGTCGCGCTGGCGGTCAATTTCCTGGCGGTGGCGGCGCTGTTCCAGCTGGTCGATGCGGCGCAGGCGGTCGGCGCGGGCGTGCTGCGCGGCGTGCAGGACACGCGCGTGCCGATGATTTTCGCGCTGTTCGGCTATTGGGTGATCGGCATCGGCGTCGGCGCACTGCTCGCCTTCCCGCTCAAGCTGGCGGGCCTTGGCATATGGCTAGGGCTGGCAAGCGGCCTTGGCGTCGTGGCGGTGCTGCTGGTGATCCGCTGGACCATGCGGGAGCGGCTGGGGCTGGTGCCGGCGGCCGCCTGACGCCCTGCGGTTCGTCCCAAAATGAACCCCGCCTGCGTGCAGGACAAATGGTGCGGCGCACAAAACAATTGAACAGTGCCTGCAAATCAGTCATGTGAGACGCATCATGCAAGCACCGACCCAGATTTTTGAAGCCATTGCGCTCCAGAAGTGCCTGCTGGCGACCTATAACAAGATGGTCGTGAAGCTGGCGCCGCACATCCTCTACACCCGTCATGACGAGATGTTCATCGACGCGGTGACGATCGAGCGGGACGGCCGGCCGCCGCGCGAGTTGAAGCTTGGCACGTTCAAGCTGGCGGGGCTGAACGACGTCAGCGTCGTCGATGAGATGTTCGAACAGATGCACGGCCTCTACGACCAGGGCGACGACAAATATAAGGGCGTCACACTGTTCGCGGTCGATCCGCAGAGCGCCGCCGCCTGAGCCGGCGCTCTGTCAGATGAGTTTATGATGGGCGGCCGCTGAGCCGCCCTTTTCATTTCTTGAGCCGGTATCCGGTGCGGAACATCCAGCCGATGATCCCGAGGCAGACCAGCAGCATCGCGCTGGCGAAGGCCAGGCTATAGCCGATCGACACGTCGCCCTTGTCGAAGAAGGTCCAGCGGAAGCCGGAAATCAGATAGACGATCGGGTTGAACAGGGTCAGCGTGCGCCACGGATCGGGCAGCATGTGGATGGAATAGAAGGCCCCGCCCAGGAAGGTCATCGGCATGATGATCAGCAGCGGGATCACCTGCAACTGCTCGAAACTTTGCGCCCATATGCCAAGGATGAAGCCGAACAGGCAGAAGCTGATGGCGATCAACGCCATGAAGCCGATCATCGCCAGCGGGTGCGCGACCGGCAGGTCGACGAACAGATGCGCGGTCACGAAGATGATGGTGCCGACGATCATCGACTTGGTCGCCGCCGCACCGACATAGGCGGTGACGGTCTCCATCGCCGATACGGGCGCGGACAGCAGCTCATAGATGGTGCCGGTGAATTTGGGCATATAGATGCCGAAACTGGCGTTGAAGATGCTTTCGGTGAACATCGTCATCATGATGAGGCCGGGAACGATGAAGGCGGCATAGGGGATGCCGTCAATCTCCGTCATCCGCGACCCGATCGCGCCGCCGAACACCACGAAATAGAGCGATGTGGTGATGACCGGCACCAGCAGCCCGGTCAGCAGCGTGCGACGGAACCGGTGCAGCTCGAATTTGTAGATGGCGGCGATGGCGTGCAGATTGGGGCCGCTCATGCCGCCTTCTCCTGATGGACGAGGCTCACGAAAATATCCTCCAGGCTGCTTTGCTGCGTGTTGAGATCCTTGTAGCCGATGCCGAGATCGCCCAACCGCCGCAGCAGCGAGGATACGCCGGTCCGCTCCGCCTGGGTGTCGAATATATATTCGATCTCATTGCCATCGGCGGTCAGCGCCAATTGCCATTCGGCCAGCTCCGCCGGCAGATGCTCAAGCGGTTCGGCCAGCACGATGGTGAGCGTCTTCTTGCCCAGCTTTTTCATGAGCGCGGTCTTCTCCTCGACCAGGATCAGCTCGCCCCGGTTGATGACCCCCACCCGGTCGGCCATTTCCTCGGCCTCCTCGATATAATGGGTGGTGAGGATGATGGTGACGCCGGTTTCCCGCAATTCGCCGATCAGCTTCCACATGTCGCGGCGCAGCTCGACATCGACGCCGGCGGTCGGCTCGTCCAGGAACAGCACGCGCGGCTCATGGCTCAGCGCCTTGGCGATCATCACGCGGCGCTTCATGCCGCCCGAAAGCTCCCGGATCATATTGTGCCGCTTGTCCCACAACGACAGGTCGCGCAGCACCTTTTCGACATAGGCATCGTTGCGCGGGCACCCGAACAGGCCGCGGCTGAAGCGCACCGTATCGATCACCCGCTCGAACTGGTCGGTGTTCAGCTCCTGCGGAACGAGGCCGATGGCGGAACGGGCGCCGCGATAGTCGCGGATGATGTCATGCCCCGCCACGGTGACGCTGCCGCCCGAGGGACGGACATTGCCGCAGATGATCGAGATCATCGTCGTCTTGCCCGCGCCATTGGGTCCGAGCAGCGCGAAAATCTCGCCCTCCCGGATGCTGAGGTCCACGCCCTTTAGCGCCTGAAAGCCCGAGTCATAGCTTTTGGTCAGGCCTGAAATATCGATGATGGATGCCATGTGCGGCGCCGCCCCTTCATGCTTGGCCCCTTAGATAAGAGGCGCGGGGCAGCGCACAACCGGCGCTCATTCGCCCCTGCGGAAAAATCGGAAAACGGTGGCCGGCGGAAAGTTGCGGACGGTCTGCCCGACCCGCACCACGTCGAGGTCGAGCCGGTCCAGCACATCCTGGCTCACCGGCGGCCGCATCGAATAGGTGAACTGCACGAAACTGCCGCCCGGGCACAGCATGCGGAAGGCTTCGGACAGAATGTCGACATGCATATGCCGGTCCATCGCCAGCAGCGGCAGGCCGCTTACCACCGACTGATAATCGCCCGGTTCGCCGGCGGTCGCGGTCGACACGATCTGCGCCGGGGTTTCCAGCACCGCCACTTGCGGAAAATGCCGACGCAGCCCGCGCGCGAAGGCAGGGTTGATCTCCACCACCTCCAGTCGTTCGGCGGGAAGGCCGGTCTGCAGGATGGCGCGGGTGAACACGCCGGTGCCGCCCCCCAGTTCGAGCACGCGCCCGTCCTGCGGATCGATACCGCTCACCATCAGGCGTGCCAGATAGCGGCTGCTCGGGACGACCGACGCGGTCTGGCGCGGTTTCTTGACCCAGGCAGCCAGGAAATCGAGATATTCCGTCGCGCGCGCGCGAAATTCGCTGCTGGGAAGAGCGAGGGCGCGACCACGCTTGGGTTTGTGCTGCATGGGCGAAATGCGACCGCTCCTTTCCGTTGGCCCCTCCCCTTAGCGAGCCGGAGCGGCGGCGTCGATTGGCTTTAGCGTCTTGACGCGTTCCTCGAGCCATTGCGCTACGGCATCAATGCGCGCGAGCTTGCGAAGGTCCCCATGCATGACCAGCCAGAAGCTGCGACTGATCTCCACCCGCTCCTCCATCAGGCAGATGAGCGATGAGTCGCGGCGACCGATAAAGTCGGGCAACACGCCGATTCCCGCCCCCTGCGCGATCATCCGCTGTTGCATGATGATGCTGGTGGAGCGGAGATTGGCCTCCAACCCCGCCTCCACCTCGTCCAGATAATCCAGTTCGGGCGAGAAGATGAATTCGGGCACATAGCCGATCAGCACATGATCGCGCAGTTGCGCGGGCCGTTCGGGCCGCCCCGCCCGCGCCAGATAATCGGGCGAGGCATAGAGGTGCAGCCGATAGTCGCCGAGCCGCCGGACCTTGAGTCGCCCCCGCTGCGGACGCGCCAGCATCACCGCCATGTCGGCTTCCCGCTTGGAAGGGTTGAGGAAACCCGATGCGGTGATGAGGTCCAGCCGAATGCCCGGATGCCGCTGGCTGAAGGCGGGAATGCCCGGCGCCAGCACCCAGGTGCCGAACCCCTCCGCCACCGACAGGCGCACCTGCCCCGACAGCCGCCGTTCCTGCCCGGTGACATCCTCCAGCGCCGCCAGCGCCGCGCTTTCCGCATTTTCAGCATGGCGCATCAGGGCGAGGCCACGCGGCGTCAGCCCCCGCTCGCCCGCGCCCAGCTCGAATAATTCGGTGCCCAGCGCCCGTTCCAGCCGCGCCAGCCGACGCGAAATGGTGGTCGCGTCGATCCCCAGCGCCCGCGCCGCCGGCGCAATCTTGCGCGCCCGCGCCACCGCCAGGAATACGCGCAGATCATCCCAATCGAACATCCTCGCCGCTCCTGCATTAATGCAGCTTCGCCTTGCAGAAATCCGCCGTTGCTTGCAATATCGCGTACAGCCTAGAAGGCGGCAATCATAGGAGAGGATAGCTCATCATGCGCGACATCCCGCACAAGCTCGCCTTCGAACCGCAGGGCGCCGCCACGCGCTATGCCGATGTGTTCGATCCCAATAATGGCACGGTCCAGGCGCGCGTCGCGCTGGGCGACGCTGCCCTGCTCGACCGGGCGGTCGCGGCGGCGAAGAAGGCGCAGCCCGGCTGGGCCGCCGTCAACCCGCAGCGCCGCGCCCGCGTCATGTTCAATTTCAAGACGCTGGTCGAAGCGCATATGGACGAGCTGGCGCATCTGCTCAGCTCCGAACATGGCAAGGTGGTCGCCGACGCGCGCGGCGATGTGCAGCGGGGGCTGGAGGTCATCGAATTTTGCTGCGGCATCCCCCATGTCCTCAAGGGCGAATATACGCAGGGCGCCGGCCCCGGCATCGACGTCTATTCGATGCGCCAGCCGATCGGCATCGGCGCGGGCATTACGCCGTTCAACTTTCCCGCGATGATCCCGCTCTGGATGTCGGGCGTCGCGATCGCCACCGGCAACGCCTTCATCCTCAAGCCGTCTGAGCGTGATCCCTCGGTGCCGGTGCGGCTGGCCGAACTCTTCCTCGAAGCCGGCCTGCCCGAAGGCATTTTGCAGGTGGTGCAGGGCGACAAGGAAATGGTCGACGCCATTCTCGACCACCCCGATATCGGCGCGGTCAGCTTTGTCGGCTCCTCCGACATCGCCCATTATGTCTACCGGCGCGGCGTCGACAATGGCAAGCGCGTGCAGGCGATGGGCGGGGCCAAGAATCACGGCATCGTCATGCCCGACGCCGATCTCGACCAGGTGGTGAACGACCTGTCGGGGGCGGCCTTCGGATCGGCGGGCGAGCGTTGCATGGCGCTGCCGGTGGTGGTGCCGGTGGGCGAGAAGACCGCGGTCGCGCTGCGCGAAAAGCTGATCCCGGCAATCGAAGGCTTGCGCGTGGGCGTCTCCACCGATGCCGAGGCGCATTATGGCCCGGTCGTCACCGCCCAGCACAAGCAGCGGATCGAGCAATGGATCCAGACCGGCGTCGATGAAGGCGCCGAACTGGTGGTCGACGGGCGCGGCTTCACGCTCCAGGGGCATGAACAGGGCTTCTTCGTCGGCCCGACGCTGTTCGACCATGTAACGCCCGACATGCGCGCCTATAAGGAAGAGATTTTCGGCCCTGTGCTCCAGATGGTGCGCGCCGACAGTTTCGAGGACGCGCTGGCCCTGCCGAGCCGCCACCAATATGGCAATGGCGTCGCCATCTTCACCCGCAACGGCCATGCCGCCCGCGAATTTGCAGCGCGGGTCGATGTCGGCATGGTCGGGATCAACGTGCCGATCCCGGTGCCGGTCGCCTATCACACCTTCGGCGGCTGGAAGCGCTCCGCCTTCGGCGACACCAACCAGCATGGCCTGGAAGGCGTCAAATTCTGGACCAAGGTGAAGACGATCACCCAACGCTGGCCCGACGGCAGCGCCACCGGCGAAAACGCCTTCGTTATCCCGACCATGGGCTGACAGACATGACGCTCGCCCTTCCCCTGCCGATCAGGCGCTGCCTTTCGGAAGGCGTCCCGTCATGCTGACGAAGGTCAGCATTCAGGGCGGCATGGGTGGCGCCCGGACCACTGGATGCCGGGTCGAGCCCGGCATGACGGTGAGGGGTTGGCGTCGGCTATTGCAAGCCAAGCGCTTCATTGAGCCAACGCCATTGCGCCGCGTGGTCGTCGCTAATCAGGCGCAACCTGTCGAGGGCCACCCCGTCATGCTGACGAACGTCAGCATCCAGGGCGGCATGGGCGGCGCCTGGACCACTGGATGCCGGGTCGAGCCCGGCATGACGGTGAGGGGCTGGCGTCGCCTCTTGCAGGTTCAGTTCCCGAGCGGGTCGAAACCGAGTTGTTCGGCCAGATCGCGCCATTGGGGATTCGCCTCCTCTATCAGCGCCAGCTTCCAGGCGCGGCGCCAGTTCTTCAGCTGTTTTTCACGCGCGATTGCCGTTTCCATGCGATCGCATATTTCGAACCAGACGAGCCGCCGCACATCATATCGAGCCGTGAAGCCATTCAAGGCTTTGGTCCTGTGCTGATGGATCCGCGCCATCAGGTTCGAGGTGACGCCGATATAGAGCGTGCCGTTCCGCCCGCTCGCCATGATATAGATGGCCGGTTGCCGTTCCATAGCTCACCATATCAGAGCATCGGCTCCCGTCAGCCTGCTGATCTTTCCCATCTGGACAAGCGACTATGACCGACCAGTTCGACCTTACCGACGATCAGCGCGCCATTCAGGAGATGGCCCAGCGGTTTACCGCCGATGCGATCACGCCTTTCGCCGCTGAGTGGGATGAGAAGCATATCTTCCCTCGCGACACGATCCGCGCTGCTGCCGAGCTGGGATTTGGCGGCATCTATGTGTCGGAGGCATCGGGCGGGATCGGGCTCGGCCGGCTGGAGGCGGCGCTGATCATGGAGGCGATGGCCTATGGCTGCCCCTCGACCAGTGCTTTCATCTCCATCCACAATATGGCCGCCTGGATGATAGATCGCTTTGGCGGGCAGGCGGTGAAGGACAAATATCTGCCGGCGCTGGTGCCGATGGAACAGATGGCGAGCTATTGCCTGACCGAGGCGGGGGCCGGCTCCGACGCGGCGAGCCTCAAGACCCGCGCGGTGCGGGACGGCGATCATTATGTCGTCACCGGCTCCAAGCAATTCATCTCCGGCGGCGGGGAGAATGAGGTCTATGTCGTCATGGTCCGCACCGGCGAGGACGGGCCGAAGGGCATTAGCTGCCTCGTCATCGAAAAGGATATGGACGGGGTCAGCTTCGGCGCGCAGGAGCGTAAGCTCGGCTGGCACAGTCAGCCCACCGCGCAGGTGAATTTCGACGGCGTCCGGGTGCCGGCGGAGAATCTGGTCGGCGCCGAGGGCGAAGGCTTCCGCATCGCGATGATGGGGCTGGACGGCGGGCGGCTCAATATCGGCGCCTGCTCGCTGGGCGGGGCGCAGCGCTGCCTCGACGAGGCGGTGACCTATAGCAAGGATCGCAAGCAGTTCGGCCGCGCTGTCGCCGATTTCCAGAACAGCCAGTTCATGCTGGCCGACATGGCGACCGAGCTGGAGGCGGCGCGCATCCTGCTCTACGCCGCCGCGGTCAAGGTGACGGAAAATACGCCCGACAAGACCCGCTTCGCCGCCATGGCCAAGCGGCTCGCCACCGACACCGGATCGGCCGTGGCGGACCGGGCGCTGCAGCTTCATGGCGGCTACGGTTATCTGATGGACTATCCGATCGAGCGTTTCTGGCGCGACCTGCGCGTTCATTCCATTTTGGAAGGGACCAACCAGATCATGCGGATGATCGTCGCGCGCGACATGCTGCGGCAATAACCCGGCGGGCCCAACGACGGAAGAGATGCTATGACCGACCAGATCCAGACCCTCATCGACAATGGCGTCGGCCGCATCCGGCTCAACCGCCCGCGCGCCATTCATGCGCTGACGCCCGACATGTGCGACGCCATCAACCGCACGCTGCTGGACTGGGCGGCGGACGAGCGGGTGATCGCAGTGATGATCGATCATCTGCCGGCGGCCGATGGCGATCCCAAATTGTCGCGCGGCTTCTGCGCCGGGGGTGACATCGCGCTGATCGCCAACAGCGCCAAGAGCGACTGCGCGGAGGCCGAGCATTTCTTCCGGCTCGAATATCGGATGAACCATCTGCTGTTCGTCTATAAAAAGCCGATCGTCGCCTTCATCGACGGCATCGTCATGGGCGGCGGCGTCGGCCTGTCGCTGCCGGCGCGCTATCGGGTGGCGACCGAGCGCACGACCTTCGCCATGCCGGAGACGGGCATCGGCCTGTTCCCCGATGTGGGCGGCGGCTGGTATCTGCCGCGCTTACCCGGCCGGGTCGGCGCCTGGCTGGCGACCACCGGCGCGCGGATCGACGGGGCGGACTGCCTCGCGGTCGGGATCGCCACCCATTATATCCAGTCGGACCGGCTCGACGCGGTGAAGGCGCGTATCCTGGCCGACCCGCATGGCCTGGGCGATATATTGGACGAGAATGGCGAGACGCCGCCCCCGTCCCGCCTGGCTGCTACGCGCGCCGATATCGACCGGCTGTTCGCGTCGGACCGGGCCGAAGAGATTGTTGCCGCGCTGGAAGCGGACGGCGGCGAATGGGCGAGCAAGCAGCGGGCAACGCTCGCCACCAAATCACCGCAGACGATCAAGGTCGCGCTGCGCCAGTTGGTCGAGGGCGCGCGCCAGCCCGACTTCGCCGCCAATATGGTGATGGAGTTCGGCCTGGCCTGCGCGATCATCCGCCGCCCCGATTTCGTCGAAGGCGTGCGGGCGGTGATCTTCGACAAGGATAATGCGCCGCGCTGGACCCCGGCGACGCTCGAAGAGGTGGACGATGCGCTGGTCGACACGCTGTTCGCGCCGTTGCCGCCGGAGAAAGCCTGGACCCCGCTGCCGGAGCTGACCGCGCAGCCGGCATGACGAGAAAATGCGCCGGGCGCGACGCGCGGACCGGCCGCTTGGCTAAGGAGAGTGATGCAATGAGCCAGACGATCGCCTTTATCGGCCTGGGCAATATGGGCGGCGGCATGGCCGCGAACCTGCTCAAAAATGGCTATGCCGTCCGCGCCTTCGACCTGTCAGACGAAGCGCTGGCGCGGGCCGAGGCGGCGGGCGCGACCCGCACCCGCAGCGCGGCGGAGGCGGCACAGGGGGCCGATGCGGTCATCAGCATGTTGCCGGCCGGCACCCATGTGGAGCAGGTCTATGGCGACGCGGTGTTCGACGCCGCGCCGCAGGGCGCGCTGTTCCTCGACTGTTCGACGATCGAGGTCGCGACCGCGCGCCGGGTGGCGGAGGCGGCGGCGGCGCGCGGGTTCGAGATGGTCGATGCGCCGGTGTCAGGCGGCATCGCCGCCGCCAATGGCGGGACGCTCACCTTCATGGTGGGCGGCGCCGACAGCGCTTTCACCCGCGCCCAGCCGATCCTGTCCGCCATGGGCAAGGCGGTGATCCATGCCGGCGGGCCGGGCAATGGGCAGGCGGCGAAAATCTGCAACAATATGCTGCTGGGCGCCACCATGATCGCCACCTGCGAAAGCTTTGCCATGGCCGGCAAGCTGGGGCTGGACCCGCAGACCTTCTATGATATCGCCAGCATTTCCTCCGGCCAGAGCTGGTCGATGACCAGCTATTGCCCGGTCCCCGGCGTTGGGCCGCAAAGCCCGGCCGACAATGGCTATCAGGGCGGCTTCGCGGTGGGGCTGATGCTCAAGGATCTCAAGCTCGCGACGCAGGCCGCCGCCTCGGTCGGGGCGAGCGTGCCGATGGGCCATGCCGCCGAAGCGCTCTACCAGTTGCTCGCCAATCGCGGCGAGGCCGGACGCGACTTTTCGCTGATGATAGAGATGCTCGAAGGCCGCTGAACGGGGCACCCCCTCCTCCAGCGGGAGGGGGCGAGCCGCTTAACGCCCTTTCCAGACGCCGGGACGCTTTTCGACGAAGGCGGTCATGCCTTCCTTCTTGTCCTCGGTGGCGGTGAGGATCTGGAACAGGCGGCGTTCGGTCAAAATACCCTGCGACAGGCCGGTTTCAAAGGCGATGTTGACCATCTCCTTATTCACCATCGCGGCCATGGGCGGCATGGCGGCAATGGCGGCGGCGGTCTTGAGCGCATCGTCCAGCATCTCGGCGGCGGGGACGATGCGCGCCACCAGCCCGGCGCGCTCGGCTTCCTGCGCGTCCATCATGCGGCCGGTCAGGCACATGTCCATTGCCTTCGCCTTGCCGACCGCGCGGGTGAGCCGCTGCGATCCGCCCATGCCGGGGGCGACGCCCAGCTTGATCTCGGGCTGGCCGAATTTGGCGGTGTCGGCCGCCAGGATGAAGTCGGCCATCATCGCCAGTTCGCAGCCGCCGCCGAGCGCGAAGCCGGCAACCGCCGCGATCCAAGGCTTGCGGGTGGCGACGACGCCCGACTGCCAGCCGGCGAAGAAATCCTGCAGGAAGAAGTCGGCGCTATCCTTCTCCACCATCTCCTTGATGTCGGCGCCGGCAGCGAAGGCTTTTTCGCTGCCGGTCAGCACCGCGCAATGCTGCGTCGGGTCGGCCTCATAGGCGGCGAAGGCCTGGGACAGATCGGCCAGCATCTGGCTGTTGAGCGCGTTGAGCGCCTGCGGGCGGTTGAGCGTGATGAGCGTCACCGCCTCGCGCTGTTCGACCAGGATCGTTTCATAAGCCATCGCCATCTCCCAATGTTTCTACCGATGCCGCCGGTGTAGGCGTCCCCGCTCCCGGCGGCCAGCCTGCAACGACGCAGCCGCTACCGGCAAAGATGCATGAAGTCGCGTTCATAGCTGCGCAGATGCGCGCCGCCGTCGATATAGAGCGTCTGCCCCGTCACCGCCGTCGCATTGGCGAGGAACAGCACCGCTTCGGCGATCTGCTCCGCCTGCGGCAGGCGGGCGAGCGGCATCATCGCCTCCAGCCGGGCCATTTGCGCCTCGTCATAATCGGGCGTGGCGATGGTGAGGCCGGGCGCGACCGCGTTGACGCGCAGCTGCGGCCCCAGGCTCGCCGCCGCCGTGCGGGTCAGCCCGGCCAGCGCCAGTTTCGACAGCGTATAAGCCAGCTGGTCGCCGTGCGGGTGATCGATCCGCTGGTCCAATATATTGACGATGCAGCGATCTCCGCCGCCCGCCGGCACCGTGGCGAAGGCTTTGGTCAGCAGCGTGGGCGCGGCGCAATTGACGGCATAATGGCGCATCAGATCGTCGGCGGTGACGCTCTCCAGCCGGTCCTGACCGAAGATGGCGGCGCTGTTCACCAAAATGTCGGGCGGGCGACCGAAGCGGCCGGCGACCATGGCGATCAGTTCCTCCGCGCTTTCGGGATCGGAGAAATCGACGACGAAGCCGTCCCAGTCAGTGCCATTCTCCTCCAGCGCGAGGGCGAGGTGGGAATCGAGCCTCGTGTCATGGCTGCCATGAAGAGCGAGCGAATGGCCGGCGCGGGCGAAAGCGGCGGCGATGATGCCGCCCAGCCGTCGATGCCCGCCGGTGATCAGCGCCAGCCGCTTATGCGCCAGCGGCACGCCGCCGACCGGCGCATCAGGCCCGCTCGCGCGGCGCAGCGGCCGATAGGCGGGTTCCCCTTCGTTCACGAGGCGATGAGCTTCAGCACTTCCTCGCGACTTTTCTCATCGTCGCGGAAGACGCCGAGCATGCGGCTGGTCTTCATCACCACATCGGGGGTCCGCACGCCGCGCCCGGTCATGCAGCCATGGGTCGCCTCGATCACCACGGCGACGCCCTGCGGCTCCAGATGCTCCCAGATGCAGTTGGCGACTTCGGAGGTCAGCCGTTCCTGCACCTGCAAGCGATGGGCAAAGGCATGGAGAACCCGCGCCAGCTTGGAAATGCCGACCACATATTTGTTGGGAAGATAGGCGATATGGGCGTGGCCGACGATCGGCGCCATATGATGTTCGCAGTGCGACTGAAAGGGAATGCCCTTCAGCAGCACGATATCGTCATAGCCGCCCACTTCATGGAAGATGCGCGAGAGATGATAGGCGGGGTCGTCGCCATAGCCGCGGCAATATTCGCGCCAGGCCCGCGCCACCCGGTCGGGCGTTTCCACCAGCCCCTCGCGCGTGGGGTCGTCACCGGCCCAGCGGATCAGCGTGCGGACGGCATCGGCGACGTCGGCCGGCACCGGCTCCTTGACGGCCGCGCCCACCGTTTCGCTGTCGGGATCATATGCCATCCGGCGTCTCCTTCTCGATCTGGCGCAGCATATGGCAAGAGGCTTGCCCGATGGCCAGCCCTTTCGCGGCGCTGGACAGGGCAGTATGGCGGTGGCAGAGCGGGCGAATAGAAAATCAGAATGTTGCACCATGTCGCTGCCTGCCCCCTCCCCCCTCAATGCGTACTGAACGCATAGCCGCCGTGCTGCTGGCCGCTGGCGCCTCCACCCGCTTTGGCGAGGAGGACAAGCTGATGGCCGACCTGCGCGGCAAGCCGCTGGTGGCGCATGCGCTGGAGACGGTCGCCTCGCTCGCCTTTGCCGAGCTGGTGGCGGTGGCGCGGCCGGCGGCGCTGGCGCCGGTGATCCATCGCAAGCTGGAGCGGCGGGGCTATCGCGTCCTGGTGAACGACCGGCAGGAGGACGGGCTGTCCGCCAGCATCGTGCAGGCCGTCACCTATCTGATGCCCCTGCGGCATGTGCGGGGGATGCTGATCGCGCTGGGCGACATGCCCGATGTGCCGCAAAGCCATTATAATCATATCTGCCTGTCGGCCGAGGATATCCGGTCGGTGGTGTCCAGTTCCGATGGTTTTTCCGCCTCCCCGCCCGCCTTTATCGGGCGCAAGCATTTCCCCGCCCTGCTCAAGCTGCGCGGCGATCAGGGGGCAAGGGCGCTGCTGAGCCATGGCAAGCAGATCGAAGCGCCCAGCACGGTCCTGCGCGACATCGACACGCCCGACGACCTGATCGAGCGCGATCCCGTTTCGACCGCCTGAGCGGCGCTAGATCGGGCGCCTGCCGGCGCTTGGCGGCACCGGCCCGCTCCCGCCATATCCCGATCAGCTCGACCGGGTCGGATCCGTCATCGGGTCGGCCATTTCGCGCGGGTCGGGCGCGCGGACGCCCGGCAGCGATCCGGTCTGCCGCTCCAGCATGCGATGAACGACCGGCGGATGGGGGCCGGCATGCAGCGCGCTGATGGCATCGCTATTGGCGATGTCGGCGACGGTGCGCCGCTGATTATGCCGCACATAATCGAGCCAGGTGGAGACATGATAGCGCTCCACCCACAGTTCGGGATCGCCGAGGTCGCGCATCAGCGACCAGCCATGGGCGCCATCGCGACGGCGGATGCGGCGACGCTCGCTCATCGCCGTCAGGAACGGCACGATCGAGCCGGCGGCGATGCGATATTCAATGGTGACGACCACCGGCCCGCTGCGCGGCTCCACCGGCACGGCGGTTTCCGGCTCATGCCAGTCATTGCGCAGGTCGAGATTCTGCTCGCCTGCCTCCGGCAGCGGCCGCCACAGGCCGATGAGGGCGGCGGCGAACTGGATGGTCGCGGAGGCGATCAGCGCCTCCTCCACGCCATGATGCTCGGCCAGCCAGCCGAACAGCCAGGCGCCGACTGCCATGCCGCCAAAAGCGGTCATCTGGTAGAGCGACACCGCCCGCGCCACGACCCAGCGCGGCGCCGACATCTGCACCGACACGTTGAAGGTGGAGAGCGCCATGACCCAGCCGGCGCCGGCCAGCATATAGCCAAACAGCGCGAGCGCGAGCCAGCCTGACGCGGCAGTGGTGGCGGTGCCGATGGCGAGCAGCAGCGCCGCCGAACGCACGATCGCCTCGACCGAATAGCGCGCGCGCAGCCGCCGGCTCGACAGCGCGCCCAGCACCGCGCCGAGGCCGAACGCACCGCTGGTC
>DAMDPH010000040.1:0-20912 GCA_032082785.1 Sphingobium sp.
CGAAGCCGCCGGCGGCGGGGCGGGGCTGATAGGGGGTGGCGGCGCGCGGCTGGAAGGGGACGGTCGGACGGCGCGCGGCGCGGGCCATTTCCAGCTGGTCGAACAGCGGACCTTCGGCGAGCTGATAGGGAAAGCGCACGCCCATGCGATCTTCCTCGGACCAGCGCACGGTGCCGAAGGTGACATGGCCATCAAGGTCGATCTGGCACTGGGTGCCGGGCGGCAGGGTGCAGCCGGACACCTGCGCGCCCCCTTCGCTGAGGTCGACGATCGTACCTTCTAAACTGTCGAGAACCGTGGTGATGGTGACGCTGATGTCGACCGAAATACGTTCACGGCTGCGCGGAATTTGCATGATCCCTCCTGTCCGCCCTTATCATGGGCGTCGGTTAAGGAAGTCTCAAGGGGGGACAGCTACTTAACAGCGACTCGGCGCCAAACTACATTTCCTTTCGCGCGGCGTGCCGCTAGGGGCTTTGCCCATGACCGAGATCGACATGCTCCGTTCCGCCGCTCTGGCGTCCAAGGCCTGGCCCTATGAAGAAGCGCGCAAGCTGCTCAAACGCTATGGCGACGCCACGCCGGACAAGGGCCATATCCTGTTCGAAACTGGCTATGGCCCGTCGGGCCTGCCGCATATCGGCACCTTCAACGAAGTGCTGCGCACCACCATGGTCCGCAACGCCTATCATGCGCTGTCGGACGTGCCGACGCGGCTGGTGGCGTTCAGCGACGATATGGACGGGCTGCGCAAGGTGCCGGACAATGTGCCGAATCAGGCGATGCTGGCGGAGCATCTGGGCAAGCCGCTGACGCAGGTGCCCGACCCGTTCGGCAAGTTCGAGAGCTTTGCCCATCATAATAATGCGATGCTGCGCGAATTTCTCGACCGCTTCGGCTTCGACTATGAATTTGTGTCGGCCACCGAACGCTATCAGGCCGGCGCCTTCGACGAGACGCTCAAGCTGGTGCTGCGCCGCTATCAGGCGATCATGGACATCATGCTGCCGACGCTGCGCAAGGAACGACAGGCGACCTATTCGCCGATCCTGCCGGTCAGCCCGAAGAGCGGCATCGTGTTGCAGGTTCCGGTCGAGGTGATCGACGCCGAACAGGGTCTCGTCCGCTTCGACGATGAGGGCGAGATGATCGAGCAGTCGATCCTGTCGGGCGGCGCGAAGCTGCAATGGAAGGTCGACTGGGCGATGCGCTGGGTCGCGCTGGGCGTCGATTATGAGATGGCGGGCAAGGATCTGATCGATTCCGTCACCCAATCCTCGAAAATCTGCCGCGCGCTGGGCGGCCGCCCGCCCGAGGGCTTCAACTATGAGATGTTCCTAGACGAGAAGGGGGAGAAAATCTCCAAGTCCAAGGGCAACGGCCTCAGCCTCGAACAATGGCTGACCTATGGCCCGCAGGAGAGCCTGGCCTTTTACGCCTATCGCGAGCCGAAAAAGGCCAAGCAGCTGCACATGGGCGTCATCCCGCGCGCGGTCGACGAATATTGGCAGTTCCGCGGCAATTATCCCAAGCAGGCGATCGAGCAGCAGCTGGGCAATCCGGTGCATCATATCCATGACGGCAAGCTGCCGCAGGGGGCGCTGCCGGTGACCTTCGGGCTGTTGCTGAACCTGGTGGGCGTGATGGGCGATGCCACCCGCGATCAGGTCTGGGGCTATTTGCGCAACTATGTCGCCGATGCCGACGCGCAGAGCTATCCCGATCTCGACGCGCTGATCGGGCATGCGCTGGCCTATCATCGCGATTTCGTCGCCCCGACGCTCAAGCGCCGCGCGCCCGAGCCGAATGAGGCGGAGGCGCTGCGCCGGCTCGACGCGGAACTGGCGGCGCTGCCCGCCGGCGCCGGGGCGGAGGAGATCCAGAATATCGTCTATGCCATCGGCAAGGACGAGGCGTTCGGTTTCGCCGAGCTGCGCGACTGGTTCCGGGCGCTGTACCAGACGCTGCTGGGCGCCGATCAGGGGCCGCGCATGGGTAGCTTCATCGCGCTGTACGGCGTCGAAAACAGCCGCCGCCTGATCGCCGAGGCGCTGACCGCGCAGGGCTGATCCGGGGCGGGAACATCGGCCCCGGATCGACGTTGTCGGCAACGGTCCACCCCCCCTTTCGGACTGGTGATGCGCCCCGCGCATCATCGGCCGCGCGCGCCTGGAAACAGGCGGCGCGGCCAAGGACCGTACGAGCCGGCGCGGCTTCGTGGAGCGGCTAAAGGGCGCGCGTGGTGGCGCGACGGCGGGGAGCGTGTCGCGTCCGGTCCCGCCTGTAGTGCGCCGCCGTTCGGGCGGAGCCTGCTGGCTGCTGAAACGAGTTCGGCATGACGGTAGGGGACAGGGGCGCGGCGGGTTGCGGTTCCCCGGCGAAGGCCGGCATCCAGAGTCGCTGGCACGACCACCCTCCAGCATTCTGCCGCCAAGCCACGATAAGCCCCTGCGGCAATCCCTCCGCGTCTCTGCGCCTCCGTGCGAACCATCATCGTAGCTGGGGTTCGCGCGGAGATCGCGGGGGCGCGGAGGGGGGCGCTAAGCCTCTTCCGTAGCGCGTCTCCGCTCGCGCGGAGCATAGTGGATGCTGGAAACGAGTTCAGCATGACGGCCGAGGATAGGGGGCGGCGGGTTTCCGTTTCCCGGCGAAGGCCGGGATCCAGAGTCGTCTGCACAACTACCCTCCAGCATTCTGCCGCCAAGCCACGATAAGCCCCTGCGGCAATCCCTCCGCGTCTCTGCGCCTCCGCGCGAACCATCCTCGTGGCTGGGGTTCGCGCGGAGATCGCGGAGGCGCGGAGAGGGAGCGTCTGGCCTCTTCCGTAGCGCGCCTCCGCTCGCGCGGAGCATATCGGATGCTGAAACGAGTTCAGCATGACGGTAGGGGATAGGGGCGCGGCGAGTTCCTGTTTCCCGGCGAAGGCCGGGATCCAGGGTCGTCTGCACGACCACCTCCAGCATTCTGCCGCCACGTCACGATAAGCCCGTGCGGCACCGCTCCGCGTCTCTGCGCCTCCGCGCGAACCATGTTCGTAGCTGGGGGTCGCGCGGAGATCGCGGAGGCGCGGAGAGGGGGCGTCTGGTCTCTTCCGTAGCGCGCCTCCGCTCGCGCGGAGCCTACTGGATGCTGAAACGAGTTCAGCATGACGGTGTGGAGGGCGGGGCAGTGGCGAGGGCTTGCTCGCCCGCACCTGGCTCGCCCACAAAAAAGGCCCCGGCGGGGCGGGGCCTTTTTCCTTTATCGGTCGTGGTTTACCAGAAGAAGCCGCGATGGACCTGCATCACGCGGCCGGTGCGGACATTGACCAGCAGCACGTCATTATAGTGGCGGATCCAGCGCATATTGGCGCCCGGGCGGGGCAGGCGATAGCGGTAGGGATCGGCGATATAATAGCGCGAGCTATAATAGGTCGGGCGAAGCTGCGCGCCGCGGTTCCAGGCGGTGTAGCGGAAGGGCGCGCGCCACGATCCGGCGCGATAGACATCGCGATGGCTGCGGCGATAGTCGCGCCAGTCCTCGCGCACTTCGCGCCGGGCCTCACGCACGTCGCGCTGTTCGCGGCGGACGTCGCGGCGGTCGCCATAGCGCTGCGCCTGACGCAGGTCGCGCTGTTCTTCGCGCAGGTCGCGCTGGCTGTGGCGCACTTCGCCCCAGGACTGGGCGGACGCGGCGCCCGGCACGACGGTGGCAGCCAGCAGACCCAGGATGATGAATTTACGCATAGGGTTTCTCCCGATAATTCTGGCGGGGGTTGAGGGGACTTCCCTCGCCAACACCGTCCTTATGGAAGAAGATGCCTGAACCGACTGGGAATGAAGCTGTCAGCTTTCAGTCATTTACGTCGCAAAGTGTAACAGCCCTCCGCCCCGGCGAAGAGGCCGTTTAAGAATGCGCCTATCGGCGCGTCGCGGTGCCAGCCCACTCCCCCACCTGGCCACCCAACGGTAGTAGATTATGGGTGGCCGGGTGGGGGAGCGGGCCGGGGCGGCAACCACAGAAGTCTCTCAGGGCGCCCACACCCGTTCGCGAAACCATTTGGTCACGACATATTTGGTCCCGGACTCCACCGGCCGGGCGGCGTGCAGGCTGTAGCTGTTGGGGGCGCCGTCGGGGAGGAGGTTGTTCCACAGCAGGATCATCCCCTCGCGCGGGGGCACCATGAATTCGCAGCGGGGGAAATGCGTCTCGCCGCCCGCCTCCACGGTGGAGAGATAAATCATCGCCGTCCAGCTGCGCTGCCCGCCGGTGCGCAGCATGTCGGGCCAATAGCTGGCGGTGACGGGGAAATAGTCGCAATGGACCTTATATTCCTGCCCCGACGTATAGCGCTGCCCTTGCAGCGTTTCGCCATTGCGGGGCGGCAGGCCGGTCAGCGCGCAGATGCGGTCGCTCACCGTTTCCACAAGCCTGTCCCAGGGGCTGAGATTGCAGCTGTGGCTGGTGCGATAATCGGCATTGGCGCTGCCGCTGAACAGGGTGGAGGGGCGGGCGTCGGCGTCGATCCGATCGCGCAGGCCGGCGCATTCCTCCGCCGTCAGAAAATCCTGCCGGCCGTAAATTTCCAGGTTGGGGGCGTCGATCCGGCTGACCATGGGGTTGCGGTCGAGCCGGGCGCGCACCTGCGCGCCAATCTCCGCCCGTGCGGCCGATGCGATGCCGCCATCGTCGATGATGTCCGTCATGCGCCGTACCTGCCACCGCCACCCCGCATCGCGCAAATGAAAAGAACCCGGAACGTCGCCGTTCCGGGTCCAGTGATCCTGAAGGCCAGTTCAGGAAGCATGTGCGTCGGGCGTCACCAGAAGAATTCGTGAATGACATCGACGATATAGCCGTCGCGAATGTCGACCAGCAGCGCATCGTCATAATAGCGAATCCAGCGCAGCGTGCCGTAGGCGGGCGGCAGGCGGTAGCTGTAGGGATCGTCCAGCCAATAGCTGTTGCCGTAGAGCGGCCCCGCCAGGAAGATGCCGGTCGAGAAGCGACGATAGCCATAGCTCCAACCGCGCGGCGCCTGATAGCGGCCGATGCGGTAGCGATCGCCATAGCGGCTGCGATAGCTGGACCAGTCATAGCGGCGATCCTGCCGCCAGCCGCTGTCCCAGCGGCGCTGGTCGGCCCAGCGGCTGCGGTCATTATAGCGGACATTGTCATAGCGGCGGGTGGCGTCGTAGCGGCGGCGATCGTCCCGCTCGCGCGCGTCGCTGCGATAGCCGTTCCATTGGCGGCGAACATAGTGTTCGCGGACCCGGTCATTGTTGCGGTCGTCGCGGCGATCGATGTCGCGGCGCTGCTGGTAACGCTGGCCGTCCTGCCGGGCATCGACCCGGCGGTCGCCGTCGCGTTGCTGTGCCTGCCAGTCGCGGCGGCGCGGGGGGCGGAGGGAGACTGGCGCCAGTCGCGCTGCGCCTGTGCAGACCGATCCTGTGCAAACCGATCCTGTGCGGATCGATCCTGCGAGGAGCGTTGCTGGGCCGCGCGCCAGCTGTCGCGATTGCCCTGCCGCATGCCGGCATCGGGGCGGCTGCCGCGTTCCCGGCCCTGCCAGCGGTCAGCGCGGGGCGCTTCGCCCATCGAGCGCGCGCCGTCCCGGTTCTGGGCATAGGCGGGGGCCACGCCGCTCAACAGGGTTGCGGTCATCAGCGCCGCCAGCATCCACTTGCTCTTCATCGTTCGACTTCCTCAGCCCGGGGCATCATGCCCCTTTCTGTCCTTCTTCTAGGATGTACGCGATGTCGCGATGCTGAACTTGGCTGTAAGCTGCCAGAAAGATTCTGCCGCAACGCCCTCGACATTGCGCAAAGAGTGGGCCATCCATCGTCAATTCGTCTCGCGCCACCCGTTATTGCCACCGGCAGACCGGAAAAGCTGATTCACGTCAGTGCGTGTATACGCCAACTTCCGTAGGACCGCCCGGTGACATTATCGACTCATGCTGGCCGGATCAGGCAGGCGTTGCGTATCGCGACCAGGGCGGACCATGAAAGGGTCGACGCGCTGTTCGGCCATTTCCGGCTCGACGATGAAGCCAGCTACCGACTTTTCCTGAAAGCCCATGCCAGCGCCATCGCCGCGCTGGAGCCGGCGGCGCAGCCCGATGCGGCGCGCCTGCCGCTGCTGCGCGCCGATCTCGACGCGCTGGGCGAAACCATGCCGGCCGCGCTGCCGCTCGCCCCGCCGGCGGATGAGGCGATGCGCTGGGGCATGCTCTATGCGCTGGAAGGATCGCGGCTGGGCGGCGCCATGCTGGCGCGGCAGGTCGCGCCGGGCCTGCCCAAAGCCTATCTGTCGGCCGTGCATGAAAAGGGTGGCTGGGTCGCGTTCCAGCAGGCGATGGATGCGGCGGCGGGCGATGCCGACTGGGAGCAGCAGGCGATCGCCGGCGCGCAGGCGGCCTTCGCCCTGTTCGGCGACGCGGCGCTGGCGCAGAGCGAGCAGGTGAGCGCGCATGGCTGATGCGGGTGCGGGCAAGCCGGCCAGGAATAAGGGCGCGCCGGATAACGGGATGATCGACTTCGCCGTCGACCTCACCAATTGCGACCGGGAACCGATCCATGTGCTGGGCGGGGTGCAGCGATTCGGCTTTCTGCTGGCGCTGACCGCCGACTGGATGGTGTCGCGCGTGTCGGCCAACAGCATCGACTTCATCGGCCTGACGCCCGAGGAGATGCTGGGGCGGCCCATCGTCGACCTGTTCGACGGCAAGGCCATTCATGCGCTGCGCAACCGCATCACCCTGCTGCGCGGTCCCGATTCGGTCGAGCGCATCTTCGCGCTGCCGCTGATGGAGGGCGGCGCGGCCTTCGACATCGCCGTGCATTTTTCCGGGTCGCTGGTGGTGATCGAGGCGGAGCCGGCGGTCGCCGACGAGCTGGAGGCGAGCAGCCTCGTCCGGTCGATGGTGGCGCGGCTGTCGCAGGCGGACGGCATGACCGCCTTCCTGCGCGATGGCGCGCGGCAGGTGCGGGCGCTGACCGGGTTCGACCGGGTGATGGTCTATCGCTTCGCCGACAGCGGCGATGGCGAGGTTGTGGCGGAGGCGCTGCGGCCGGGCATCGACAGTTTCTTTGGCCTTCACTATCCCGCGTCCGACATTCCGCGGCAGGCGCGCGCGCTCTATCTGCGCAACATTTTCCGCATCATCGCCGATGTGAATGCCGCGCCGGTGCCGATCGTGCCGCAGCTCGATCCTTCGGGCGCGGCGATCGACCTGTCGCTGTCGCTGCTGCGGTCGGTATCGCCCATCCATATCGAATATCTGCGCAATATGGGGGTGGGCGCGTCGCTCTCCATCTCGATCATCGTCGAGGGGAAGCTGTGGGGCCTGTTCGCCTGCCACCATTATGCGCCGCGCCTGCCGAGCTTCGCGCAGCGCAGCGCCGCCGAATTGTTCGGCCAGATCTTCTCGATGATGCTGGAAGGGCGCGAGCGGGCCGAGACCGCCGCCTATGAGGGCAAGGCGCGGCAGGTGGCCGACCGGCTGATGTCGGCGGTGGCGCAGGATAACGACCTGCTGACCAATGCGCGCTGGCTGGGCGACGTGATTTTCGACACCATCCCGGCCGATGGCGTGGGCGTCTATATTAACGGGCAGATGAGCTTTTCCGGGCTGACGCCCGATGCGTCGGCCTTTGCCGCCGTGGTCGCCATGCTTAACCGCACCGCTGCCGGGCAGGTCTTCACCACCGATCATCTCGCCAAGATCATGCCGGAAGCGGCGGCCTATGCCGACCGGGCGGCGGGCCTGCTCGCCATTCCGCTGTCGCGCCGGCCGCGCGACTATGTCGTCCTGTTCCGCGCCGAACAGCTGCGCGCCGTCCGCTGGGCGGGCAAGCAGGAGAAGGACATCGACTATGGCCCCAACGGGCCGCGCCTCACCCCGCGCAAAAGTTTCGAGGAATGGTCCGAACTGGTGAAGGGCGTGGCCCTGCCCTTCGCGCCGGCCGAATTGCGGGTCGCCGAAGCGCTGCGCACCGCCCTGCTCGAAGTCGTGTTGCGCCTGTCCGATTCGGCCGATCAGGAGCGGCAGCGGGCCAATGAGAAGCAGGAACTGCTGATCGCCGAGCTGAACCACCGGGTCCGCAACATATTGGCGCTGATCCGGGGGCTGATTTCCCAGACGCGGCAGAGCGCGATGTCGGTCGAGCAATTTGTCGACACGCTGGAAAGCCGCGTCCATGCGCTGGCGCGGGCGCATGACCAGATTACCGCCGACCGCTGGGCGCCCGCGCGCCTCTATGACCTGATCGAGGTGGAGGCTGCCGCCTATCTGGGGCAGCGGAGCGACCGGGTGCGGCTGACCGGCCCCAATGTGCTGCTGACGCCGGCGGCCTTCACCGTGCTGGCGCTGGTGATCCATGAGCTGCTGACCAATGCCGCCAAATATGGCGCGCTGACCGATGGCGGCACCGTGTCGATCGACTGGCGCGTGGACGAGGATGGCAGCCTGTTGCTGGACTGGGCGGAAAGCGGCGGCCCGGCGGTGGTCGCGCCCACGCGGCGCGGCTTTGGCTCGACCGTGATCGAACGATCCATCCCCTATGACCTGAACGGCCATGCCGAAGTCCATTACCGGCTGGCGGGGCTGGAGGCGCAATTCTGCATCCCCTCCGCCCATGTGGTGGCGGTGCTGCCCGACGCGCTGAAGACCGAGCGGACCGCCGCGTCGACCGCCTCCAAGCCCGATCTGCTGGGCGGCCGTACCGTGCTGCTGGTCGAGGATAATATGATCATCGCCATGGACGGCGAGGATGCGCTGCGCGATCTGGGCGCCGATGTCGTCACCGCGAGCAGCGTCGGCCGCGCGCGGGAAGCGATCCAGTTGCACGCTTTCGACCTGGCGGTGCTGGACTTCAATTTAGGCGACGACACCAGCCTGCCGGTGGCCGATTTGCTGGCGGAGAAGAACATACCCTTCCTCTTCGCCACCGGCTATGGCGACGGTCTGGAACTGCCGGCCCGCTTCAGCGCGATCACGCTGGTGAAGAAGCCCTATTCGGGCGCGACGCTGGCAGGTGCGATCGGTCCGGTGCTGGCGAAGGGGGACTGAGGGGGCGTTTGGAGGGGAAGGGGCGTTTGGAGGGGGCAGCGTTCCAGCGGAGTGCCTTGAGGCTGTCCCCTCATAAAGCCATATGTCGGCTCACGCCCCTGTCGGGACGTTCACGTGCGGCCGCTAACACGGTGTCACATATACAGCGCCCGGTTTAGGCGAACGCCATACTCCGCGTCGGGGTTCGTCGCGCCCGTACCTTCGATGCGCTCCATGACGGCCGCAAGGGACAGATCGCGACGTTTCGGCAAGCGAGCCCGATCTGCGTTTGCAAGGGCAACGAGCACCTCATCGCGCGTTAGGTCTGTGCAGTAGCACGGAGCACCCGGCTGCTGCCGCCACGACTCTTCAAGCGCGCCCGCGTCCACGGCGTCGAGCCCGGTTTCCTCCACAAGCGCCATCGCGACGGCGCGGTCTTCCTCGTGGTCGGCGGCGACGGGAATAGCGATGCGGTCCGGGCTTCCCGCAGCTTTGCCCTTCTTAGCAAAAGAGTCCGAGCCGATCGCATTCCAAGCCTTGACCACCGGCCGACCTAGTTGCTCTGCCACCCATAGGCTTTCAACTTGCCCCGCCTCGATGGCGTCGATCTGACCGTCGCGGAACGGATAGTAATTCGAGGTGTCGATGACGACCGTCTCGGCAGGAACGCTTGCGAGCAGTGGGGCGACTGCAGGAATGCGGGCCAATGGTATCGAGAGAATGATGGCGTCTACACCTTCCACAGCTTCCGCTGCCGTCACGGCGCGCGCGCCGAAGGCGAGCACATCCGCGTCAATCGTGTCCGGCCCACGCGAGTTCGCCACCTTCACGTCATGGCCTGCGGCGCTGAGCTTTTGAGCCAAGGTCTTGCCGATGTGTCCGGTGCCGAGAATGCCGATCTTCATGATTATGTTTCCTTGTCACTGTCGAGGATTTCACCCGAGGCTGGGTGCGCGAGCGCGTCGAGGGCCCGTCGAAGGTCGTCCATGCCTTGGTCGGTAAGCTGGCAGGCGGTCTTGATCTTACTTGTGATCCCCCAGACTTCTGCTTCGAGAGAGCGGCCGCGGGGTGTCAGGTCCACCAGCACGCGGCGTTCGTCCGCAGGGTCACGCGTGCGGGTGACAATCCCCGCAGCGTCGAGACGCTTTAGAAGTGGCGTGATCGTACCTGTGTCCATGTCCAACCGCGCGCCGAGAGCACCGACAGAGAGTGGGGCACCTTCCAGTAGCTCAAGCAGCACCAGATACTGCGGAAAGGTCAGGCCCAACGGCTCAAGGAATGGTTTGTGCAGCCGCACCATACGGTTCGCCGCCTTGTAAAGGGCAAAGGATAGCTGTGTACCGACAATCTGTTGCTCTGAAGCCATTCTCTGTCCCACTATCTTCTAGCGCACTAGATAATAGGACATGTTTGAGGTTCAAGCCCTAAGAACGCGGGTGGCAGCTATCCACCCCTAGCCACCCTCTCACCTGTCCGCCTCTCTGCCCTAAGCGCGTCCCCTCAGGGCTTGCGCAGGGCGGGGACGGCGCGGGCGGCGTCTTCGGGGGTGATGCCGGGTGGCGGGGCGCCCACCACCTGTTCCTCGCCGCGCATGATCCGCGCCGCGCGCTGGATCGATCCGCGCAGCCGGGGATAAATGCCGCAGCGGCAGATATTGGTCACCGCCGCGTCGATCTCTTCATCGCTGGGATCGTTGGTGCGGCGCAGCAGCACCGATGCCGCCATGATGACGCCGGGGATACAATAGCCGCATTGCGAGACATTGTCGGCGGCGAAGGCCTGTTGCAGCGGGTGGCTGCGGTCGGGCGAGAGGGCTTCGATGGTGGTGACGAACCGCCCTTCGGCATGGGCGATGGAAAGTTGGCAGGACCGCACCGCCTCGCCGTCTATGTCCACCGTACAGGCGCCGCAATCGCCGGTGCCGCAGCCATATTTGGTGCCGGTGAGGTTGGACGCGTCGCGCAGCGCCCAGAGCAGCGGCGTGTCCGGGTCCATCCGATATTGGATCGGCCGGTCATTGACGGTGAAGCGGGTCATGGCGTGTCGTCGCCTTCATCCTCGACCTTGTGATAGAGGACTTCGTTGCGGATGCGGATCGTCCGCGAGGCGAGACGGATTTCCTGGATGAAGGTGGCGAAGGCGACCGCCTGCAACAGCATCGACAGGATGAACAGCAGGGCGATGGGCGTGCCCAGATGCGAATCCAGCAAATTGCCGGTGAAGAGCAGCATCACCACCAGGCAGACGACGCAGGCGGAGGCGACCGACAGGAAGATCGCGCCGTTGACGACGCTCATCCGCCGGTCGAGCACGCGGATGTCGGCGACCATCCGGTCATGCTCCGCGCCGCGCGTGGTCAGCACAATCTCCTCGACCGCGCGCGCCCGGTCGACGATGCGCGCGAGCCGGCTGACGCAGACATTGAGGAAGGCGCCGATGCCCGCCAGCAGGAAGACGGGCGCCAGCGCCAGCTGGATCGTCTGCGCGACCTGGCTGACCTGGGGCAGGGGAATGATTGTCACGCGGCGCACCTCATGGCCGCAGCTATCCTTCATCGCGCCGCAAGGAGCAAGGGGCGGCGGACAAGCGCTGCCCCGTCTACAGCGCCGCGGGGCTTGGCCGAAGCGGGCGCCGGCCAACTCCCCCGCCCGGCCCCCCGCCGCGATCCTGCGGGAGGGGCCGGGTGGGTGGAAGGGCGCTCAGGCCGCGCCCTTGGCCGGCGTGTTGACGCCCATGGTCTGGAGATATTTCTTCACATTGCGCGCCGCCTGGCGCAGCCGCTGTTCATTTTCCACCATGGCAATACGGACATAGCCCTCGCCATCCTCGCCATAGCCAACGCCCGGCGCCACTGCGACCTTGGCATGGGTGAGCAGCTGCTTGGAGAATTCCAGGCTGCCCATATGTTTGAGCGCGGGCGGCAGCGGCGCCCAGGCGAACATCGACGCGGCCGGCGCGGGAATGTCCCAGCCGGCGCGGCCGAAGCTTTCCACCAGCACGTCGCGGCGCTTGTGATAAAGTTCGCGATTTTTGCGGACGATATCCTGCGGCCCGTTGAGTGCGGCGCAGGCCGCCGCCTGAATGGGGGTGAAGGCGCCATAATCGAGATAGGATTTCACCCGGCTCATCGCCGCGATCAGCTGGCGGTTGCCGACCGCGAAGCCGATGCGCCAGCCGGCCATGGAATAGGTTTTGCTGAGCGAGGTGAATTCGATCGCGACATCCTTGGCGCCGGGCACCTGCAGGATGGAGGGCGTCGGATTGCCGTCATAATAAAGTTCGGAATAAGCGAGGTCGGACAGGATCCAGACCTTATTCTCCTTCGCCCAGGCGACCAGTCGCTCGTAAAAGCCAAGGTCCACCGTCTCCGCCGTGGGGTTGGACGGATAGTTGACCACCAGGATCGACGGGCGCGGCACGGTGAAGGCCATCGCCCGGTCGAGCGCCTCGAAATATTGTTCGTCGGGGGTCGTCGGCACCGACCGGATGGTGGCGCCGGCGATGATGAAGCCGAACATATGGATGGGATAGCTGGGGTTGGGCGCCAGCACGACATCGCCCGGCGCGGTGATCGCGGTGGCGAGGCTGGCCAGCCCTTCCTTCGACCCCATGGTCACGACGACTTCGGTTTCGGGATCGACCTCCACGCCGAAACGGCGGCCATAATAATTGGCCTGGGCGCGGCGCAGGCCGGGAATCCCCTTGGACTGGCTATAGCCATGGGCGTCGGGCTTGCGCGCCACTTCGACAAGCTTGTCAATGACATGGTCGGGCGGCGGCAGGTCGGGATTGCCCATGCCCAGGTCGATAATGTCCTCTCCCGCAGCGCGCGCCGCGGCCCGCATCGCATTGACTTCGGCAATGACATAGGGGGGCAGGCGCTTCATGCGGTAAAATTCTTCGGACATTATTGGGGCTTTCCTGAAAGCTCTCGGTAAGGAATAGTGTGCCGTGCGCATCGCGCGTGTCACATTCTGGCTATAACCCGCCAGCCATGGGCGCGCCAGTGAAAGCGGCGACAGCAACAATGCCAGGAGGTGGAAGGTGGCCATGGAAGGACAGGACGTCATGGAGCCGCAGCTGCCCAGCCTGGAACTGATGCAGCAATGGACGCAGGTGATCGGCCGCGCGCAGCAATTGATGCTGGAGCAGGCGGCGGGCGCGACCGGACGCGCCTTGCCCTTCGATCCGCAAAGCGTCGCGCGCATCCAGAGCCGCTTTGCCGATGAAGGGCTGGCGCTGTGGCAGCGTTTCCTCGATTCGGGCGGCCTGCTGCGCGAAGCGTCCGAGCCGCCGCCCGCCGACAGCCCGGCCGCGCGCAAGGATCGCCGCTTTGCCGATCCCGCCTGGACCAAACATCCTTTCTACGACCTGATCCGGCAAAGCTATCTGCTGATCTCCGACTATATGACCAGCCTTGCCGATGCGGTGGACGGGGTCGATCCGCGGCAGAAGGCGAAGCTGCGCTTTGCGACCACCGGCCTGCTCGATGCGCTGGCGCCGTCCAACTTCCCCCTCACCAACCCGACCGTGATCGCCAAGACGCTGGAATCCGGCGGCGAAAATCTGGTGAAGGGTCTGCAACATATGCTGGCCGACATGGAGAAGGGGCAGCTGACCCATACCGACGGCACCCAGTTCGAGCTGGGCCGCAACATCGCCTCCACGCCCGGCAAGGTCATCAAGGAAACGCCGCTCTATCAGCTGATCCATTATGCCCCGGCGACCGAAACGGTGAAGACGGTGCCGCTGCTGATCTTTCCGCCATGGATCAACCGTTTCTACATTCTCGACCTGTCGCCCGAGAAGAGCTTCGTTAAATGGGCGGTGGATCAGGGGCTGAGCGTGTTTCTGGTGTCCTGGAAATCGGCCGATGCGTCGATGAAGGATCTGGTCTGGGACGATTATATCCTGCGCGGGCAGGTGGATGCGATCGACACGGTGCGCGGGCTGCTGGGCGTGCCCAGCGTGCATACGATCGGCTATTGCGTGGCCGGCACCACGCTGGCGGCGACATTGGCGCTGCTCGCCGCGCGCGGGGAGGCGGACAAGGTGGCGAGCGCGACCTTCTTCACCGCGCAGGTGGATTTCAGCCAGGCGGGTGACCTCAGCCTGTTCGTCGACGATGAACAGATGAAGCTGCTGGATCAGCTGTCGGCCAATGGCTTCCTCGACGGGCGCTATATGGCCGCGACCTTCAACCTGCTGCGCGGGCGCGACCTGATCTGGAATTATGTGGTCAACAACTATCTGTTGGGACAGGATTATCCGCCCTTCGACCTGCTTTACTGGAATGGCGACACCACCAATTTGCCGGCCCGCTGGCATCGCGACTATCTGACCCAGCTGTATCGCGACAACCGGCTGGTGGAGCCGGGGGCGATCAGTGTCGACGGCACGCCGATCGACCTCACCAAGGTGGAAACGCCCGCTTATGTGCAGGCCGGGCGGGAGGATCATATCGCGCCGCTCGAAAGCGTGTGGAAGCTGACCGAGCATCTGGGCGGGCCGATTCGCTTCCTGCTGGCGGGGTCGGGCCATATTGCCGGCGTCATCAACCCGCCCAAGGCGCAGAAATATCAATATTGGGCCTGCGACGACGTGCAGCCGACGCTCGACGCCTTTCTTGCAGCCGCGAAAGAAACCAAGGGCAGCTGGTGGACCGACTGGGTCGCGTGGCTCGACCGAATCGATTCGGCCACCGTGCCGGTCAAAGGCGCGCGCATCCCCGGCAAGGGCAAGCTTAAGGCGGTGGAAGACGCCCCTGGACGCTACGTCAGGGCGCGCTAAGCCGCTGATTCGCTAACAAGCGACGGGCCGGTTTCGGCCTGCGACAACCGGCGCATGACGCTTTTGTTGCACTGCACAATAGGGCTTGAAAAATCCCTCCGTTAAGCTTATTGTGCAGCGCAACAAACGGAGGATGTCATGGCCGTTACCCCGAAAGCTGGACGTGCCAGCCAGCGCGTGAAGAAAGCCTCGACGACATTGTCGGCTACCGAGGCGTTGCAGGCGGCGGAAGCCGCGATCGCTGCCCCTGTGGATGTCGCGCCCAAGGCCGCTGAAAAGCCGGCCGCCAAGGCCGCGCCGCAGAAGCCGGCACCGGTGAAGACGCCGCAGGCCAGTCAGGCGCCCAAGCCTGCCGCGCCCGCAGCAGCAGAGCCGGAACCCAGCCCGGTCGCCGTGATCGCCGCCACAACGGCCGTCGATGCCGCGCCCGAGCCGACTCCCGAAACTGTAGATGCGCATGTCGCGCCCGCCCCGGAGCCGGCCGCTCCGACCGTTACCCAGCCGCTGCCAGGAGGAATATCAACCATGAACGACATGATGGAAACCGGTAAGAAGTTCGCCGAGGACACCAAGGCCAAGTTCGAAACCGTCTATACCGAGTTCAACGAGAAGGCGAAGGCCAATGTCGAGAAGTCGACCAAGGCCATCGAGGAACTGAGCGACATCGCCAAGGGCAATGTCGAAGCCATGGTCGAATCGGGCAAGATCGCTGCCAAGGCGTTCGAGACGATCGGTCAGGAAGCCGTCGATTACAGCCGCAAGAGCTTCGAGCGCGCCACCGCGACGATGAAGAGCTTTTCGACCGTCAAGACGCCGACCGAATTCTTCCAGCTCCAGAGCCAGCTGATGTCGAGCAGCTTCGACGAGCTGACCAAGGAAGCCGCGAAGAACAGCGAAGCGATGCTCAAGCTGGCCGGCGATGTCGCCCAGCCGCTGACCGCCCGCGTGACCGTGGTCACCGACAAGGTGAAGTCGCTGGCCGTCTGAGCCGGGATTTTTCCAGCAGATTGAGGGGCGCGCCTTCCCATCGGGAGGGCGCGCCCTTTCGCTGTTCCGGCGCCGCGCGGCATTGCCCGGCGCGTCGCCTTCGACAGGCCTTGCCATGCCGGATCGAATTGCCATATCCTTGCCCATCATGAGCATCGCAGATCAAGACACGGCCCGCCGCGCGCCATGGCCGACCTTCATGGCGGGTCGGGACCAGGACGATCCGGGTGAGGGCGGCCCCGGCGGTCCCAGCGTCGGCATCGCGACCCGCACCCGCGCGCGCACCAAAAAGCCGTCGCTCTACAAGGTGCTGATGCTCAACGACGATTATACGCCGATGGAATTCGTCGTGCATGTCCTCCAGCACTTCTTCCGCATGGACATGGAGGAAGCGACGCGGGTGATGCTGCATGTCCATCAGCGCGGCGTCGGCGTGTGCGGCATCTTCAGCTATGAAGTGGCCGAGACGAAGGTGAACCAGGTCATGGACTTCGCCCGCCAGAATCAGCATCCGCTGCAATGCACGCTGGAAAAGGCCTGAGCGCCTGATCGTGGATGCGCCGCTGGCGCATCGCGGCGCCGGCCGGACGCGGCCATGAGGTGCGCGCCTGTATCTAATTTCCGATAGTCTGCGGGTCGCGCGGCAGAGAAGCGCCCCAAGGTGACGCGGGCTGCGGCCCTGATGCTGAAAGCGGGATTAACAGCAACGGATGTCCTGTCGGGTCTTAACTTAGGTAAGACTTCCGCCTTTCTTTACATATGTCTATTTGAGGCCTGTTTGTTAACTTATCCCCCGCTATGTCGTAGCGGGATATGACCGGCACCACGCCTCGCCCCAACTGGTTTGTCCGTTCGCCGCTGGCGGTGGGCATCGCCTATTTTCTGCTGGCGGCGCTGGCGCTGATCTACACGCGTTTTTCCGAGGGTGTCGCCCTCATCTCCTGCGCCAATGCGCTGCTGATGGCGGTGCTGCTGAGCTGCAAGCCGGCGCGCTGGACGCCGATCATCATCGCCAGCGCGATCGGCAATATGATCGCGACCACCTTCTTCGGCATGGGCGCGCTGGCGGCGCTGCCCATGGCGCTCATCAACATGGGCGAGGCGCTGGTCGTGGCGCTGCTGTGCCGCCGCTTTGCGCCCGGCCGGGTGGTGGCGGGATCGTTGCGGCCGCTGCTGGTGTTCATCGCCGCGCTGGCCGGGGTGGCCAATCTGGTCGGGGCGACGGCGGCAGCCGCGCTCGCCAGCGCGCTGACCCCGTCCTCCTTCGGCGCGTCCTGGCTGCAATGGTATAGCGGCCATGTGCTGGGCGGGCTGATCCTCACGCCCATTCTCATCATGCTGTTGCAGGGCGAAGTCGGCCGCTGGTTTCGCAAGGCGTCGCCGGCGGCGCGGTGGGAAGCGGTGGCGCTGCTCGCCACCTTTGCGCTGGTGAGCGCCTATGTGTTTCGGGAAGAACATTATCCGCTGCTGTTCGTGCCGCTGCTGCCGCTGGTGATGATCGCCTTTCGCGGGGGCCATCTGGGCGCGGCGGCGGCGATCGTGCTGCTGGCGCTGATCGGCGGGTTCAGCACGCTGACGGGCCATGGGCCGCTGCATTATCTGCCTGGATCGCATGTCGCGCAGGTGGGCTTTTTCCAATTCTATCTGGCGATGAGCTTCCTCATTTCCATGCCGGTCGCCGCCGAGCTGAACGGACGGCGTCGCCTGTTCCGGCTGTTGCAGCAGAGCGAGTCGCGCTTTCGCGTGCTGGCCGAACATAGCGGCGACCTGGTGCTCAATCTCGATCTCAACGGCACCATTCTCTATGCCTCTCCCGTGGCGACCGAGCAGATCGGCGTCGCCCCGGACGATCTTGTAGGCCAGCCGGGCCTGAACCTCGTCCATCCGCGCGACCGCGCCGCGATGGTCGCCATGCAAGAACGCGCGCTCGCCCACCCCCATGCCATCCACAAGGCCGAGTTCCGCCCGCAGGTGTCGATGCGCACGCTGCACTGGTGCGAAATGGTGCTGCGCGCGGTGGTCGATGAGCAGGGCGTGCCGACCGGCGTCGTCGCCACCGTGCGCGACGTGTCCCGGCACAAGGCGCGGCAAAGGGCGCTGCAACAGGTGGCGGCGCGCGATTCGCTGACCGGGGCCGACAGCCGTCGCGCCTTCCTGCCGAAACTGGCGGCGGCGGCCAGCCGCGCGGGCGAGGGCGTGCCGAAAGACGGCTGCCTGCTGCTGATCGACATCGACTATTTCAAGACCATCAACGACCGTTATGGCCATGGTGTCGGCGACCGGGTGCTGACGGGTTTCGTCGAGCGGCTGCGCGCCGGGCTGCGCGCGTCCGACAGTATCGGCCGGCTGGGCGGCGAGGAATTCGCGCTGTTGCTGCCGGGCACGGATCTGGGCGAAGCGAGCCGGCTGTGCGAGCGGCTGCGGGTGTCGGTGGCGGAGCCGATGGAAGTAGGCGCGAGCGAGCCCATCGCCCTGACCTTCAGCGCCGGCCTGACCGCGCTCTGGCCGGCGGACCCGGCGGCGCTGCTGGAGGCGGCGGACAAGGCGCTGTACGAGGCCAAACATAGCGGCCGCAACTGCCTGCGCCTCGCCGCCTGACGCGGCCGCGAAAAAAGCCGCATGTGATGTTGTAACTTATGCCCGGCTGGCCTATGTAGCCAGCATGCCGACAAGCCTGCGCCATGCCCTGTCGACCGGACGCCTGGACAGGATTGCCATGGCGCTCTCTGGCCTGTGCGTCGCACATTGCTTCCTCACGGCGGTGGTGCTGGGCGTGCTGGCATCGGCCGGCGGCATTTTCGAAAGCCCGATCTTCCATGAAGTGGGACTGGTGCTGGCGATCGCGCTGGGCGCGCTGGCGCTCGGCCATGGCGCGCTCGCGCATCGGTTCATGATGCCCGCCGCCATCGGATCGCTGGGCCTGGGCATCATGGCGGGCGCGCTCACCATGGATCATGGCTGGCAGGAAAGCGCCTATACGCTGCTGGGCGTGCTGATCCTGGCGCTGGGCCACGACCTCAACCATCGCGCGGGCCGCGGCTGAGCCAGACGGCGCGGACGATCGAGGCGCTGCCCGGCTGCTCGGCCTTATGCATGACGAGACATCGTCGTCTGCGACCTGACCTGACCGGCGATGCTGCCAAGGCTGAATTTCCTAAGAATCGCGATGGTCTGTAGCGCCGTGGCGCCGGTGGGTGGCTCCGTCCCGCCGTCGATCTGACCTGTGGGCAGGGCCGGAAGGACAGGGCTTCGACCGGCCCAGCCCGAGCGGATCTCGTTCAAGGCTCGATGATCGAGAAGGTCGATATTTTTCATCGGCACCAAACCGGGCGCGCGGATCAGGGCGCGCCCGCCTTGTTCGCGCGATCAGCCGCGTCCTTCGCCGCGATGCTCGCCCTTGACCCAGCGCACCGTGCCGGTGCTGGCGCGCATGACCACGCTGTGCGTCGTCAGCCGCCGTCCCGCCAGCCGCTTCACCCCGTCCAGCAGCGACCCGTCGGTGACGCCGGTCGCGGCAAAGATGCAGTCGCCCTTGGCCAGATCCTTCAGATCATAGATGCGGTCGAGATCGGTGATGCCCCATTTGCGCGCGCGCTGCCGCTCGGCATCGTTGCGGAATAGCAGCTTGCCCTTGAACTGGCCGCCGACGCAGCGCAGCGCCGCGCAGGCCAGCACCCCCTCCGGCGCGCCGCCCGACCCCATATAGATGTCGACGCTGGTGTCCGGGTCGGTGGTGGCGATCACGCCCGCCACATCGCCATCGGGGATCAGCATGATGCCGCAGCCGATGGCGCGCAGCTCGGTAATCAGCTTTTCATGGCGCGGCCGGTCGAGCACGCACACGATGATCTCCTGCGGCTCGACGCCCTTGGCCTTGGCCACCGCGTCGACATTGTCGCGGACGGAGCGGTTGAGGTCGATCGTTCCTTCGGGATAGCCCGGCCCGATGGCGAGCTTTTCCATATAGACGTCGGGGGCGTTCAGCAGGCCGCCTTCCTCGGCGATGGCCAGCACCGCCAGCGCATTGGGACCGGCCTTGGCGGTGATGGTGGTGCCTTCCAGCGGGTCGAGCGCGATGTCGATGCGCGGGCCGCTGCCGATGGCGTTGCCGACCTTCTCGCCGATATAGAGCATCGGCGCCTCGTCGCGCTCGCCTTCGCCGATGACGACGGTGCCGTCCATATAGAGGTCGTTGAAGGCGAGGCGCATCGCTTCGACGGCGGCGGCATCGGCGGCCTTTTCATCGCCCCGGCCGATCAGGCGCGACGCGGCGATGGCGGCGGCTTCGGTGACGCGGACCATTTCCAGTACCAGGACGCGGTCGAGAGTCGAGCTGGCCTGCTCCATGACAATCCTCTGCTTGTTGTTCTTGCTGCCCCGATAGGGAGTGGGGCGGCGAAAGTCGAGCGCTCCCCGTCCCTGAATGGCACGGCCGCGCGGCGTGCAACATTCGTCCCGCCCCGGCGTTCGATGGAGGATGATGAGGCTGAACCGATGATCGCGCTGCTGCTGTCCGCTACCCTGTCCGCCACGGTCATCGCCCCTCCGGCGCGACCGGCGCGCGTGACGGCGCCCTGCCAGGCGGTGCCCGCCCTCTGCCTCTCCCACAGGAGCGACGGACCGCAGCCGATGTTCGAGGATGCGCCCGAGCCGGACCAGAAGATGAAGGCCTATCGCTTTGATCCCTGGCCCTGCCGCCTCATGGGCAATATGCGCTGTCCCAAGCGGGCGAATCGCACCCTGTTCCGGCTGGGGCCTTGAAGGTCGGGCGCGAACTGGGGGAGCCGATCGCCGAGACGGTGGTGCGCAGTTTCGGCCTCGATTGAGGGGCTTGGCCGGCGGAGCCGCGCCGGTCGTCATTCCGCCGCAATTTGCTGATGTCATCCGGCCATGCACAAGCGGCCTTTCCTGCTCCTAATCTGCCTGCCCCTCATGCTCGCCGCGACCGAGCCGGAGGAGGCGGGGGTGCCGGGCGCGCCGGAGGGGGCGACGGCCGATCTGCTCGCCGCCTATCGTGCCAAGACGCAGGCGGTGCGGCGCTGCGACCGGTCGGGCGGCGGCATCGTCGTGTGCGGCAATCGGGAGGAGCGCAATGCGCGCGAAC